>JAODNA010000208.1 GCA_025465135.1 Frankiales bacterium
TGGGTGACGACGCCCTGCTGGGCGAACGCGATGGCGGTCGCCTCCACGGCGCCGATCCAGATCGGCAGGTAGCGGTCTCCGTCGACCTCCTTGAGCAGCACGATGGGCTGCTGGCTGGGCAGCTCCACGCGGACGCCGACGACGCTCACCTCGGACAGCTCCGCGCTCTCGTCCGGGCTGTCGTCCAAGGGTTCCTCCTGCTGCGTTCGAGCCCGAACCCTACCCGCTCCATGGCGTGGAACGGACGCGGGATCAGCGCCGCAGGCCTGGTCCCAGACCGGCGCGCACGAGGGTCGAGTGAAGCTTGATCGACAGCGCGGCCAGCTCGCGTGCGACCTCGTCGGCACGCGCGCGGGCCTCGGGGTTGCGCTGCCGGACGAGCGGAGTCACGACCTGCTCGACGAGCCCGATCTCGCGGTCGGCAGCGGCCTTGAACGGCCGCAGGTGACGCGCCTCGATGCCGAACCGCGACATCTCCGCCACCGTCTTGGCGACGACGAGCGCGTCGCCGTCGAAGTGGCTGCCGCCGGCGCGGGTCTGGACCAGGCCGTACTGCTCGAGCTGGTCGAGCTGCTCGGGCTCGAGGCCCGCCGCATCCAGCAGCTCGGCCCGGCTCAGCCGGATCTCGCTGACGTCGGGCAGGAAGGACTCCGGTGACGGCAGGCCCTCCGCCGCGACGAGCGCCCGCGGCACCCGCGGGCCGGTGCTGCCGAGGGCCGGCGGCTCCAGGCCCCGGTCGATGGCGTCCAGGTGCTCCTTGATGACCCGCAGCGGCAGGTAGTGGTCGCGTTGCGCGGAGAGCACGTAGCGCAGCCGGCCGACGTCCTCGCGCGAGAACTTCCGGTAGCCCGACGAGGTCCGCTCCGGCTCGACCAGGCCCTCCGCCTCCAGGAACCGGATCTTCGAGATCGTGATGTCGGAGAACTCCGCGCGCAGCTGGCCGAGCACCTCGCCGATGCTCATGAAGGCCCGGGACGCCATGCCACCCCCCGTGCTGCTGACGGCGCTCGTGCTCACCGGGCGTCGGTCCCCTTCGCCCCGGTCAGGAAGACGAGTCGGTACTTCCCGATCTGCACCTCGTCACCGCCGGCCAGCCCGGCCGCGTCGATGCGACCGCGGTTGAGGTAGGTGCCGTTGAGCGAGCCGACATCGCGGACGACGAAGCCGTCGCCCTCGCGGAGGAACTCCGCGTGCCGCCGCGAGACGGTGACGTCGTCGAGGAAGATGTCGCTCTCGGGGTGCCGCCCGGCCGTCGTCACGTCGGCGTCGAGCAGGAAGCGGCTACCGGCATTCGGGCCGCGCTTGACGACGAGCAGGGCGCTCCCGGGCGGGAGGCCCTCGAGCGGTCCGACCTCTTCGGCCGCCGGCTCTGCGGGTGCCGCCGCGTCGCCCTCCAGAGCGCCCTCGAGAGCGGACAGCGAGATCGTCGAGGTCGTCTCGACGGCGCGCTCGCCGCCATTGCCGGGGCTCATCGGCGCACCGCAACGGGCGCAGAAGCGGCTGTCGTCAGGGTTCTGCTGGCCGCACTGGGTGCAGAACACGAAACGCCGCCTCCTGGACTGGAAAGTGCACGCAACCTACGGCCCGGATCGCCGGAGGGTCAACCGAAACCAGAGGGTTGGGGGTGGGCGTGACTCTCAACCGGAGATCGAGATCAGGAGGAGCCTCCGCCGGCCAGCTGCTCGTAGGCCTCGGCATCGAGGAGGGCACTGCTCGACAGGGCTCCGTCGACGCCGTCGGCGGGCCGGATGTCGATCATCCAGCCGTCGCCGTACGGATCGCTGTTGACGAGCTCCGGGGACCCGTCGAGCTGCTCGTTGCGGGCCGCGACCGTCCCGGCGAACGGCGCGTAGACATCGGACACGCTCTTCGTCGACTCGACCTCACCCAGGGCCTGACCGGCCGCGACCTCGGTCCCGACCGCAGGCAGCGTGACGAACACGATGTCCCCGAGCGCCTCCTGGGCGTACGACGTGATGCCGATCCGCAGCACGCCATCCACACCGACACGAACCCACTCGTGCTCAGCCGTGTACTTCACGTCGTCGGGGTACACGATCGCCTCTCGTTCGGTCAGCGGCTCGGGGTGTCGGCCGGGCGAGCGTAACGAGGCCGGTCGAGCGCCCGCAAGGCGCCCACCAGCACGCTCTCGCGCCGCACGACGGCGGCGCGACCACCGCGCTGGCCGACGTTGTCGATGACGCCGCCCGGGATGGCCAGGGCAGCCGAGATCGTCGCCGGGTCACCGATCACGACGAAGCGGTACGACGGGAGAAGCAGCCGCCCGTCGATCTCGACGCCGCCCCGGTCCCCCGCGTCGACGAAGGCGGTTCCGGCGACCACGCGCACCGTCTGCCCGGGCGCCGCGGTGTTGCTGGCGGGGTCGACCGAGCCCTCCAGCTGCACCGCTTCCGCGCCGGCGTCGCGCATCTCCTCCAGGGCGTCGAGCAGCACATCCGCCGTGATCTTGTGATCGGGATCGCTGATGGTGACGAGCACGCCTGGTCCCCGAGCGGCAACCGTCCCGGCGAGGATCCCGAGGACCTGCGCGCGACGACGGGCCTCGGCGACCGCCGCCTCGTCGCGCCCGCTGCCGGTGGTGAGCCGCTCCCTGGTCGTCGTCAGGGTTGTCACCTCCTGGCGCAGCCGGGCGCTGCGGCTCGTCAGGTCGTCGAGGATCTGCACGAGGTCCTCCTGGCGAGCCGAGGCCAGCACGCCCTCGTCGCGGGTGGAGCGCACCTGGACCGCGGCGGCGAAGCCGAGCAACCCGAGCAGCACCGCGACGGCGACGTCGACCCGGCGCAGCCGCGGGTGCAGCGCGTTCCGCAGCGCCCGCCGCCATCGCACCGGCGGGCCACCACCGTCGACGACGGCACCGTCGCCCTCGCTCGCCCCGGTCATGCCCGGAAGATGTGCCGGCGGATGGCTGCGGCGTTGGAGAAGATCCGGATCCCGAGGACGACGACGACGCCGGTCGACAGCTGACCTCCGACACCCAGCTTGTCCCCGAGGAACACGACGAGCCCCGCGACGAGCACGTTGCTGACGAACGACACGACGAAGACGCGGTCGTCGAAGATGCCGTCGAGCTGAGCACGCACGGCTCCGAACACCGCATCGAGTGCCGCCACGACAGCGATCGGCAGGTAAGGCTGCAGGCCGGCCGGCACTGTCGGCTCGAAGAACAACCCGAGCGCGACCCCGATCGCGAGGGCGATGGCGGGGATCACGAGCGGTCCTGCGCCGGTGCAGCGAGCCGCAGGGAAGGCGTCCCCGCTCCGGGGAGCGTCTGCCGGTCGCTGCGCCGCACCACGAGCTGGAGCCCGTAGAGAGAGGTGTACGTCGACAGTCGGCGGCCGGCGGCGCTCTCGGCGAAGCCGGCCTCGAGCGTCCCGGGGTCGCCCAGCGCGCGCAGCGTGTAGGGCGGGCTCAGCGGGCGGTAGTCCACGAGGATGGCCTCCCCCGCGCTGCGGATCGCGGTAAGAGCGGACAGCCGCAGTCCGTTGATGGCGACCGCCTCCGCGCCGGCCGTCCAGAGGCCGTTCACCGCGTCCTGCAGGTCGCGGTCGAGCACCCGGCCGCTGGCGACCTGCCCACCCCGGTCGGACTCGGCCGCCGCCGCTGAGGCGGCGTCGTCGAGCCGCACCACGAGACCGGGCCCCGTCACGGGATCCACCCCGGCCGCGAGCCGCAGCGCGGCGAGCTGCCGCGCGACGGCCGCCCCGGTGCTGCTCGACGCGAGTGCGACGTCCTGCTCGGCGCTGACCTCCCGGCGCAGCCGAGCCGCCTGTGCGGCCAGCGCGTCGGAGTCGGCCGTCCGGCGGTGCACCTCGCCGACCAGCTGGGTGCGCACGGTGCCCGCGGCCGCCTGCCGCTTGCGGACCTGCGCGGCCGCCGTGCCCGTGACCAGACCGAGGGCGAGCAGCAGCAGCACCGCGGTGACGCGACGACCGGCG
>JAODNA010000017.1 GCA_025465135.1 Frankiales bacterium
CGAGCTCGATGCGAGCCTGCGTGCGAAGAGCCGGCGTCCGAAGCCGACCTCCTAGGCCGATGGCGGACTGGACCGGGCGACTGCTCGTCGCCACCCCGCAGCTGCTCGACGACAACTTCGTCCGCACCGTCGTCCTGCTGCTGCAGTGCGACGACGAGGACGGCGCGCTGGGACTCGTGCTCAACCGGCCGACGGGCACCGAGGTGGGCGAGGTCCTCGACGCATGGCACCCGCATGCGGCCGAGCCGGGTGTCGTCTTCTCCGGCGGCCCGGTCCAGCCCAACGCCGCCATCTGCCTGGGGCACGGCCGGCCCGGGGCGGCGCCCGTCGCGTCGTACTCCGTCCTCGAAGGCTCACCGGGCACCGCGTTCGGCACGGTCGACCTCGACGCCGAGCCGGCCGATGTCATGACGGCGGTGACCGAGGTGCGGCTGTTCGCGGGCTACGCCGGCTGGTCGGTCGGGCAGCTCGAGGCGGAGGTGGACGAGGGCTCGTGGTGGGTGCTCGACGCGCTGCCGTCCGACGCCTTCACGGACCGGCCCGAGCGGCTGTGGCGCGACGTGCTGCGCCGGCAGGGCGCACCGATCGCCTTCGCGGCCGGCTACCCCGACGACCCGTCCCTCAACTGAGCTCCCCGCCTTGATCAACGCCGCGTTTGCCGCGGTCGCAAGGCCTGAAACTCGCGGCAAACGCGGCGTTGATCAGCGCAGGACGGGCCCGCGGGGCACGACCACCAGGTCCGGTGGTCCGGGGGCGGCCCGCCGCGCCCGCCCGAGCAGGTGCCGTGCGGCCTCGTCGGCAGCTGCGCGAATCCGCCGGACGGGGACGTGCACGAGCTCGATCTTCGCGTCGGCGAAGCGCTCATGTCGCTCGTACGTCGACGCGACGTCATCAGCACTCCCGTGCCGCTCGACGCTCTCGACCTCACCGCCCACGGCGCGGTTCAGCATCCAGATGTCCGGGCTACCGACCAGCCGGCCGTGGTGCCAGATCTGAGGGTTGACCAGGAACGGCTCTCCGCACCCGAGGAGAGCATCCACGAGCTCGGCCTCCGGAGGGCTGGCGCAGCCACGCTCCGCGTCGAGAACCGCCCTCCGCACGCGAGCCGAGCCGTTGCGCTGTCCGGCGTCAAGGATCGAGCGCAGGCCGTCGACCGTTGCGTGGCGATCCGCGACGGCTCCGAGCACGATGCCGCGCACGTCGCGCAGCCCCGGAACCAGCCGGCCGGCGTCGACGACTGCTCGCTCCGCATCTGCCCAGCGCAGCCCCGCGCGGACCCAGGTCTCGAGGTCGGCGTGCCGCGTCGTCCGGTGCAGCCGCACGCGCTTCGAGTCGGGCCGTCGTACGCGATCGGGCACGAGCCCGTCGACCTCGTGCAGCGCCGGCAGCCAGCGGAGCCCCAGCTCGTGCAGCACCACCAACCCGCTGATGACGAGGTCCTTGCCTGCATAGGCAGCAGCGACGTGGCCGAGGTCGACGGGCGTGAGGAGACGGTCGTGCAGCACGTAGACGCCGCGCGCCGGTCGCTGCCATGCACCGGACCGCACGCGTCGCTCCATGGCATCGCGCGACATCTTCTCGGCCAGCAGGTCAGTCACCGTCGCGACGTCGTACGCCGCCCTCGTGGGCGCGGTCTTCGGCATCGGCCCAGTACGCCGGAGCCTGGCGCCCCGCGGCCCAGGCGCGGCCCGTCTGTGGACGGTCCGCCCCCCTGTGCATGCGTTGATCAACGCGGGGTTTGCCGCGGCTGATCAGGCTGCGGCCGCGGCAAAGGCGGCGTTGATCACGTGGGTGCAGGCTGGCCTAGGGTCGAGGCATGAGCGAAGCCACCCTCCCGCCGCCGGACCCCGGCGAGAAGGTCCCGGTCGACGCGGCTGATGCCGTGCTGGCCGCTGCCGCCACCGCTGTCGACGGCGCTGCCGAGCCGGAGGCCTTCACCCCGCTCGACGTGCCGAAGCGGCTGCTGCTCGTCCACGCGCACCCCGACGACGAGACCATCGGGACCGGCGCGACGATGGCGAAGTACGCCGCCGAGCACGCCCTCGTGACCCTGGTGACCTGCACCCTCGGAGAGGAGGGCGAGGTCCTCGTGCCGGAGCTCGAGCACCTCGCCGCCGACAAGGAGGACGGCCTGGGCCAGCACCGCATCGGTGAGCTCGCCGCCGCGATGGAGGCGCTGGGGGTGCGCGACCACCGCTTCCTCGGCGGCCCGGGGCGCTGGCGCGACAGCGGGATGATGGACACGCCGGCCAACGAGCGGCCGGAGTGCTTCTGGCGAGCCGACCTCGACGAGGCGACGCGCGAGCTGGTCGCCGTGGTGCGCGAGGTCCGGCCGCAGGTCGTCGTGACGTACGACGAGAAGGGCGGCTACGGCCACCCCGACCACATCCAGGCACACCGGGTGGCGGTCGCGGCGTTCGACAAGGCGGGCGACCCGTCGTACGCCCCCGGCCTCGGCGAGCCCTGGCAGCCGGCGAAGCTCTACTACACGACGTTCCCGAAGAGCGTCCTCCAGGCCGGCATCGACGCGTTGAAGGCGGCCGGCGAGTCAGACTTCTTCGGCGGCGTCGACTCCGCCGAGGACCTGCCGTTCGGTGTGCCGGACGACCAGGTGACGACCGAGGTCGACGCCGGCGACTACCTCGATGCCAAGACGGCGGCGATGCGGGCGCACAAGACCCAGATCGCGGTCGACGGACCCTTCTTCGCGCTGTCGAACAACATCGGCCAGAAGGCGTTCGGGACCGAGTACTACATGCTCGTCAAGGGCTCGGCCGGGCCCCGTGACGGCGCCAACGGACGCGAGCCCGACCTGTTTGCGGGGGTCGACTGACGGCAGCGCTCGGCCGAACGGGTGGTCTTCACGCTGAGTGACCACAACCCCGGGTGCGAACGCACGGAAAAGGGCACACGCTGGTGACAGTCACCGCTCGGTGACCGAGCGTTGCCCGAGGAGCCGTCCGTGTCCCACCGCGATGACCTTGTCCCGTCATTGACCAGCCTGCTGGACACCGCCCCCGGGTCGGTTCTCACGATGCGCTCCGCGGACGTCGGTGTGAGCCGTGAGTCGAGTCGGCGTCGCCGCTGGGTCCGGCTCGCCATCGTCGTGCTCAGCGTCGCGTTCACGCTCTCGTGGCGCGCGGTCGTCGCTCCCGCGGACATCCTGCCGCTTCCGCATGTCGACCCGATCGTGGCGACGATCGTCGTCTTCTTCCTGGTGATGCTGCTGATGGCCGGCGGTCAGCAGGTCCTGTCCGCGCGGTCGCCGCACGTCACCTACCGCCCCGAGCAGATCGAGACCAGCCTCGCCGACGTCGTCGGCATCGACGGCGTCAAGGACGACGTGGTCCGGTCCCTGAACCTGTTCCTCGCGCACAAGACCTTTACGAAGGAGATGGGCGGCACGCCGCGGCGCGGCCTGCTGTTCGAGGGCGCACCCGGGACCGGCAAGACGCATCTCGCCCGCGCCATGGCGCGTGAGGCCGGCGTGCCGTTCCTCTTCGTGAGCGCGACGTCGTTCCAGTCCATGTGGTACGGCGCAACGGCCAAGAAGATCCGGTCGTACTTCAAGGCGCTGCGCAAGGCCGCCCGCAAGGAAGGCGGCGCGATCGGCTTCATCGAGGAGATCGACGCGATCGCGATGTCGCGCGGTGGTGTCGCGACGGGCATGTCTCCGCTCGCGGTGACCGGCTGCTACGGCACGGCGTCGCTGCCGTCGACGTACGCGCACCCGGCCGGCATGGTCACCACGCCGTTCATGAGCGAGGGCACCGGCGGCGTCGTCAACGAGATGCTCGTCCAGATGCAGTCGTTCGACGCGCTGACCGGCTGGCAGCGGCTCGGCGGCTGGTTCATCGACCGTCTCAACCTCTTCCTCTCGTCCGACCGGCAGCTCTCGCGGCCGAGCCTGGTCCCGACCAACGTCCTGCTGATCGCCGCGACCAACCGCGCGGACAGCCTCGACCCGGCCCTGCTCCGCCCCGGGCGCTTCGACCGTCGGCTGACGTTCGAGCTGCCTGCGAAGGACGGCCGCCGCAAGCTCATCGACCACTTCCTGACGAAGAAGTCGCACACCGACGAGCTCGACGACACCAAGCGCGACGCGCTCGCGGCCGTGACGCAGGGCTACACGCCGGTGATGATCGAGCACCTCTTCGACGAGGCCCTCGTCAACGCCGTACGACGTGGCGAACGGGCCATGACCTGGAAGGACGTCGAGCACGCCCGGCTCGTCGAGGAGGTCGGCATGGGCCAGCCGGTCGGCTACACCGACCACGAGCTGCGGCTCATCGCCACCCACGAGGCCGGTCATGCGACGGCGGCCTGGCTGACGGCACCGCACCGTCGCCTCGAGGTGCTGACCGTGATCAAGCGCCGGGACGCACTCGGCCTGCTCGCGCACGGGGACAAGGAAGACGTGTTCACGCGCTCGCGGACGGAGCTGCGCGCGCTGGTGCAGATCGCGCTGGCCGGGCAGTGCGCCGAGGAGATCTTCTTCGGTGACGTCTCGACCGGCCCCGGCGGCGACCTGCTCTACGCCACCAACTGCGCTGCCGAGATGGTCGGGGCGCACGGCATGAACGACAGCCTGGTGTCCTACATGGCGATCCAGAACAGCTCCTTCTCCGACACCAACATCGTCGGCCGCGTGCTCGGCGACCGGCAGGGCCGCGACGCCGTCGAGGCCCTGCTCCAGGTCCAGAAGGCTGCGGTCAAGGCGCTGCTGGAGGACAACCGGCATCTCGTCGAGGCCCTCCGCGACGCCCTCCTCGAGCGGCACGAGCTGGTCGGCACCGAGATCACCGACGTGCTCGAGCAGGCCAAGCGGCAGAGCGTCGTCGACCTGCGGGACAGCAGCGAGGCCCTCGCCGACTGACCGTGCGAGGCTGCCAGGCGTGAGCGACGAGCCGGCCGCGGGACTCCCGGCACCGCCGCTGCCGGGGCCGCCGGCGCCGCCCCCGCTGGCGCTGGTCCTGGGGATGCTCGTCGTGGTGGGCTTCGTCCTCGACCTGTTCTGCCTGCTCCTGCTCCCCGTCCGGCTGTCGGGTCACCTCGTCCCGGTCGCACCGCTTCTGGTGCTGGTCGTCAACGCCGTCCTCGCGACGGCGGCCAACCGGCTTGCCGCCGAGCGCATCCCGGCTCAGGTCCTCCTGGTCCTCGCGATCCTGGTGTCGGCGGGCGCGGCGGTCCGGGGCCCCGGCGGCGACCTGTTCGTCACGCGGGACCTGCAGGGGATGTACCTGCTGTTCGTCGTGGCGGCCTGTCTCGGCGCCGCCGTACCTCTCTTCCGCAAGCCGCGTCCGGAGTAATGGCTTCACCCGGACGGCCGAACGGCCGAAGAGACCGACGTGGAGACCCCTGCACCGGCTGAGGCGCGCCCGGAGACGGCCGCGGCGTCCACCGAGGTCGTGATCGTGCGCCTCGGCGGCTGCCGCTACGCGCTCCCCATGCCCGCCGTTGCCGAGGTCGGCCGCCCCCCGTCGCTCACCCGCGTCCCCGGTGTGCCCGGCTGGATGGCGGGCGTGGCCAACTGGCGCGGCCGCGTGCTGGCCGTCCTCGACCTGCGGCCCCTGCTGTCGGCCGAGAGCCGCCCGCTGGACCGCCGCGGGCGCCTCGTCGTACTGACCCGGAACGGCGTCACCGCCGGACTCCTCACCGAGGGCGTCGAGGGGACCTCCGACATCGATCCGGAGGTCGTCGAGCCGTCGCTGGCGCACCTGCCGGCCGTCACGGGTGCGCTCATCTCCGGACAGATCACCGACCCGGGTGGTCCGGTCGGGGTTCTCGACCTGGAGGCGGTGTTCGGCCTGGCCGACACGCTCGCACGCTCACGTCGGGCCGTCTGACTACAGCAATGCGCCCGTTCGGCCGACGCCGTACGTAGACCCCTAGGAGGGATCGCAGTGGACTTCTCGATCCGGCTTGCTCGAGCCGCCGCCATCATGACCTGGCTCAGCCTCGCCATCGGCGTGGGCGCCGCCACCGTCATGTCGAAGTACGGCGCGTACGCCGGCGTCCACGTGCACCTGTTCGCCGTCTACGCCTGGACCGGCTTCGGCATCGTCGTCGCGGGCTTCCTGACCTTCCTGCCGAAGATGGCGATGAAGTCGCACTTCGTGCTGGCCAACATCAACGTCTTCCGCGCCATCCTCCTCATCGCCGACACCATCTGGGTCACGGCCGACGTCGCCGTCACCGGCGGCGTGCGTGGTCCGTTCTGGATCTGCTACTTCGGCGTGATCCTGTTCGCCGCCGTGTCGATGCCCGGCTGGCAGGCCGCCCTCTTCGGGTTCGCCGGCACCGCGGGTCTGGTCGGCGCTTCGGCGATCTCGCACACGCTCGACCGCAACGCCGTCGGCGTCCTGGTCCTCGTCGGCCTGACGTTCCCGATCGTGTCGTGGTTCAACTCGACCCTCTCCGCGGCTGTCTGGTCGCTGCGTGCCAAGGCGCGCGAGGACCGCAAGGCGCTCGAGTCACGCGTCGCCGAGCTGTCCGCTGCACTCGAGCGCGCCGCCGACGGTGACCTGCTCACCGACATCGACTCCGGCGACTCGCAGCAGCTCACGACGCTGAGCACGGCCTTCAACCACACGCTGTCCAACCTGCGCGAGCTCGTCGGCCAGATCCGCGGCGGTGGCGAGCAGATCGCCGCATCCGCCGGTGAGCTGCTGGCGACCGCGGAGGAGCACGCTGCCTCCGCGACGCAGCAGTCCTCCGCCGTGTCCGAGACCACCTCGACGATCGAGGAGCTGGCCGCCACGGCCGCTCAGATCGCCGAGACGTCCGAGGCCGTTGCCCGCTACGCCGCCGAGACGCTTCGGTACGCCGAGCAGGGTCGCGCCGCCGTCAGCGCGTCGGTCGAGTCGATGGACACCATCGCCGACCGGGTCGACTCGATCGCGTCCCGCGCGCTGTCCCTCGGCGAGAAGAGCCACGAGATCGGCCGCATCCTCGACGTCATCGACGACCTGGCCGACCAGACCAACCTGCTCGCCCTGAACGCCGCCATCGAGGCAGCGCGCGCCGGTGAGCACGGCCGCGGCTTCGCCGTCGTCGCCTCCGAGGTGCGCAAGCTCGCCGAGCGCGCGCAGGAGTCGACCGGACAGATCCAGGCCATCGTCGGAGAGATCCAGGCCGAGACCAACTCCACGATCATCGCGTCGGAGGAGGGTGCCAAGGAGGTCAAGGCCGGCACGCAGCTCGCCCGCGGCGTCGTCGAGGCGCTCGAGCGCATCAGCGGCATGGTCGACGAGACCACCACCGCCGCCAAGGAGATCTCCATCGCGACGCAGCAGCAGCGGTCCGCGTCCGACCAGGTCGTCGCGGCGATGACGCAGGTGTCCGACGTGTCCCGGCAGTACGCCGTCGGCTCGCGTCAGGCCGCCGCGGCTGCCGCCCAGCTCAACGTCCTCGCCGCGGAGCTGCGCTCCTCGATCAGCCAGTTCAAGGTCAGCGCCTGACGGCCTGCCCCGCGAGCGCCCGCCGCCCGCCGTGCCCACGAGGCCGGCGGGCGTCGTGCTGCCTGCCCTGCGCCCCCATCCGCACCCTGAGAGGGGAATCCTCAGGGCTCTGGCCCTGAGGATTCCGCGGCGGGCGACCCGGCCGGCAGAAGCGGACGTGCTGCCTGATGGGCTACAGCCGGGCGCCCGAACGGCCGAACTTCCCACCATGCCAACGTGGGCGGATGACCCTGAGCTGCTCGCGACCTTCCGCGCGGAGGTCGAGGAGCGGCTTGCGTCGCTGCAGTCCGGCCTGCTCGAGCTCGAGACGCACGCGTCGCCGCGGCAGGTCGTCGCCTCCCTCTTCCGCGACGCGCACACCGTCAAGGGCTCGGCCCGCATGCTCGGCCTCGACGGCGTCCTGCACGTCTCACACGGCATCGAGGACCTCCTCGGCGCGCTGCGCGACGGTCGTTTCCCGGTACGACGGGATCTCGTCGACCTGCTGCTCGCGGCCTGCGACGGCATCCACCGCGCACTGCCCGGCGAGGGCTCGCTGTCGGACGAGGCGCTGACCCCGCTCGTCGACGCGCTGAAGCAGGCCTGTGACGGCGAGGACCCCGTGACGGTTCCGAGTGTCGCCCCCGCCCCGGCCGTCGTACCTCTCCAGCCGGTCGTCGACGACCACGGCACTGTCCGCCATGACTCGGTCCGCGTCGCAGCCTCCAAGGTCTACGACCTGCTCGACGCCGTCGGCGAGGCCGATCTCGGTGCGCGCCGGGTCGAGCAGTCCACGGGCACCCTGCTCGCCCTCGCGGCGGAGCAGGCCCGCTGGGTCAACCAGCTGCGCAAGATCGAAGGACTGCCCCCCGAGCTCGGGCTCGCGCTGCACCGCCTCGGCGGGACCGGCGAGGAGATGGCCGGCCTCGTGCGCGGCCTCCGCGAGCTCGTCGAGTCGCACCGCGGCGGGATGGCGCTCGTCCGCGACGGCGCGATGGGCCTGGCGATGGTGCCGGTACGCCGGGTCTTCGCCGCCCTGCCGCGGATCCTGCGGGACGTCGCGCAGGCCACCGGCAAGGACGTCCGCCTCGCGACGAGCGGCGAGGACGTCGAGCTCGACAAGCAGGTGCTCGACGGCGTCGCCGACGCGCTCAAGCACCTCGTCATCAACGCGGTCGACCACGGCTGCGAGGACGCGGTCACCCGCGTCGCCGCCGGCAAGCCGGAGCAGGCCGTCGTCACGGTGTCGGCCCGCAGCGTCGGCGGCACGGTCGTCCTCGAGGTCTCCGACGACGGTGCAGGTGTCGACGAGGACGCGGTCCGCGAGAAGGCCTGCGACCTCGGCCTGATCCCGGCCGACTCCAACCTGTCCGGCCCCGCGCTGCTGAACCTGCTCTTCACGCCTGCCTTCTCGACCAGCGCCATCGTGACCGAGACGTCCGGCCGCGGGGTGGGTCTCGACGTCGTGCGCGATGCCGTCGAGGAGCTCGGCGGCGCCGTCGAGGTCCGCAGCGAGCCGGGCGTCGGCACGTCCTTCGTCCTCACGCTCCCGATCACGCTCGGCGTCCTGCGCTGCCTGGTGGCGCGCGTCGGTGACGAGCGCTACGCCGTACCGGTCCCCGGCGTCGTCGAGTCGATCTCCCTGCGTGACGCAGAGGTCCACACCCTGGCGGGTGCGAGCGTCGTCGTACGGCACGGCGTCTCGGTCCCCCTGCTCGACCTCGGCGCCGCACTCGGCGCACCCCGCAACGCTGGTGACACGCCTCGCGCGGCGCTGCTCGTCCGGCATGCGAGCAGCCAGGTGGCGTGGGCCGTCGACCGGCTCGAGGGTGAGTCGGAGATGGTCGTCAAGGACCTCGGGTCCTTCCTCGGCCGCGTCCCCAACGTCGCCGGCGCCACCATCGACAGCGATGGCTCGGTGGTCTGCCTGCTGGACCTGCGCGAGCTGGCCGAGAAGGCGATCGGCACGCCCGTCGCCGGAGTCGCGGCCCCCGCGCAGCGCAAGCCCGCCGCCGCCGTGAAGGGCCGCAAGCCGCGGGTCCTCGTGGTCGAGGACTCCGTCGGCGTCCGCGAGCTCGAGCGCGTGATCCTCGAGGGTGCCGGCTACCAGGTCGAGACGGCCGTCGACGGTCTGGACGGTGCCTCGCGGCTGCGCGACGACCCGGCCGACCTCGTCCTGTCCGACGTCGAGATGCCCGGCATGGACGGCTTCGACCTGACGCGCACCATCCGTCGTACCAAGGGCTGGGAGAACGTGCCCGTCATCATCATGACCTCGCGCGGTGAGGACACCGCCCGCCAGGCTGGGCTCGATGCGGGCGCGTCTGCTTATCTACTGAAGAACGAGTTCGACCAGGAGCAGCTGGTGCAGACAGTCAGAAGGCTGGTGGGTCGCTGATGGCCACGATCGTGATCGCAGACGACAGCCCGACGCTGCGGCGGATCGTGTCGAGCGTCCTGACCCGCGAAGGCCACGAGGTCGTTCAGGCCGAGGACGGGATCGGCGCGGTGCAGGCCGTCTTCGCGCACCAGCCGGACGCGGTGGTGCTCGACGTGCAGATGCCGCGCGTCTCGGGGTTCATCGCCGCCCGGCTGCTCAAGGACGACTGGCAGACCGCTGACATCCCCGTCGTCATGCTGACGTCGCTCGACGCCGCCTCCGACCGCTACTGGGCCGGACAGGCCGGCGTCGACCGTTACCTCACCAAGGACTTCGAGGCGCCCGAGCTCGCCGGCACGATCGAGGAGGTCCTGCTCGCAGCGACCGCATCTCGCGGCGGCCGTGAGCGGCTCGCCCCCGAGAAGCTCGAGCTCACCGAGGAAGACGTCCTCTCGCGCGTCTGCGACCTCCTCGACCGCAAGCTGTTCGAGTCGTCCGTGGCGCAGGCCGTCACCGCCATTGCGGCCACCGCGCAGGGACTCGAGTCCACCGTCGCCGCACTGCTCGGTGTCCTCAACCGCTTCGTCGGATACGACCTCGCTGCCGTGCTGCTGGGCGCCGAGCGGCAGGCCTACGTGGCCGTCGGCAAGCCGACCGCCAACAGCCACTACGCCGAGTTCCTCGAGCGGTCCGCCGAGGGCCTTTCGTCGTACGCCGGCGACACCATCCCCGCGTCCGGTCTGGCGACGATGATCGCGCAGGCCGGCGGAACGCTCGTCGAGGACCCGGAGGACCTGCCGGCGGGTCCCGAGCAGGAGAAGATGTCGACCTTCCTGTCGATGCCCCTGCGCGGCCACGGCGGTTCCGTCGTCGGCGTGCTGGCACTGTCCAGTGCGATCAAGAACGCGTTCGGAGAGACGGCGCTGTCGACCTTGAAGCTCATCGAGGGTCCGGCGGCGATCGTCATCGACAACGCGCGCCTGGCGGGGGCCCGCGCCACCGCGCCCTGAGCGGAGCGAGCACCCGGGGGATAGGTACGCTCCTCGCCTCATGCGCCGACTGATCCTGCTGCTCGGTGCGCTCGCCGTCGTCGTCGGCCTCGGCTACGCCGCGTCGTTCCTGCTGTACGGCGGGGACGTCCCGCGCGGGGTGCACGTCCGGGGCATCGACCTGTCCGGCAACAAGCCGGCCGCGGCCAAGGCGACCCTGCAGTCCGCCCTCGCTGCGCCTGCCGGCAAGCCGCTGCTGCTGGTCGTCGGCGACGTGCGCCTCCGTCTCGTGCCGAGCACCGTCGGGCTGCGCGTCGACGTCGATGCCACGATCGACGAGGCGCGTTCGGCGAGCCCGTGGGCCCGGCTGCGGGGTCTGCTCGGGGTCCGGCGCGACGTCGATCCCGTGCCGGTCGTGGATCGGCGCGCGCTCGTCGCTGCCTTGCGTCCGATGGCCACGGCGGTCGAGCGCAAGGTGCGCGAAGGGTCCGTCGTCTTCGCCGGCGTGACTCCTTCTGCGGTCGCACCGGAGCCGGGTCGTTCGCTGGATGTCGATGCCTCCGTCGACGCGGTGCGCAAGGGCTACCTGAAGACGTCGACCATCGAGCTGCCGGTGCAATCCGTCCGCCCGAAGACCTCGGCCGATGACGTGGACAAGGCGATGAAGGCGGCGGCCACTGCGGTCGCCGCCCCCATCACCGTCTCCGTGGCCGGCACGCCGCTGGAGCTCCAGCCGGCCGACATCGCGCGCGGCCTGGCGTTCGTCGCCGGCGACGACGGCAGCCTGTTGCCGCACCTCAACGGCGCGAAGGTCCTGGCCGCGCTTGGTCGGCGACTCGACGCGGTGGAGCAGCTTCCCGTGGACGCGACCTTCGACGTCGCCTCCGGGAAGCCGGTGCTGAAGCCGAGTCGCGACGGACGGACGGTGCCCGAGAAGGCGTTCGGCTCGGCCGTCGCTCGTGCGGTCGCTGACGCGCCGCCACGTCGTACGTCCGTCGCGTTGACCGTCTCCCCGCCGCGGGTGACGACGGCGCAGGCCCAGTCGCTCGGTGTGCGCGAGGTCATCGGCACGTTCACGACGTACCACCCGTGCTGCGCTCCCCGGGTCACCAACATCCACACCATCGCCGACATCGTCGACGGCTACGTCGTGCTGCCCGGGGAGACGTTCTCCCTCAACGGCGTGGTCGGCCGTCGTGACAGCGCGCGCGGCTTCGTGCAGGCCCCGCAGATCCTGCGCGGGCAGTTCGTGAAGGACGTCGGCGGCGGCGTCTCGCAGTTCGCGACGACGCTGTTCAACGCGGTGTTCTTCAGCGGGCTCGAGGACGTGCAGCACATGCCGCACAGCTACTACATCAGCCGCTACCCGCCCGGCCGCGAGTCGACGGTGTCCTACCCGCAGCCGGACTTCCGCTTCCGGGACGACGCGCCGACGGGCGTGCTGATCAAGACGTCGTACACCGCCACCTCGATCACCGTGACGTTCTGGGGCACGAAGCGGTTCGAGGTGCTGTCGGAGACGGGACCGCGCACGAGGGTTCGCCCCTTCGGGACCGAGTACGTCGACCGTCCGGACTGCACCAGGTCGGCCGGCGCGGAGGGGTTCGACATCGTCGTCACGCGCGTCTTCAAGGTCGGCGGCAAGGTCGTCAGGCGCGAGCCGTTCAGGACCCGCTACCTGCCGGAGCCGCACTTCATCTGCGGCAAGCCTCCGCCCGGTCAACCCGCCAAGCAGCCGCCCCCCGGCCAGGCCGCCCAGCAGCCGCAGCCGTCCCCCAGCCCGACCGCCTGAGCACGCCGCTCGTTGCGGAATCCTCAGGGCTATAGCCCTGTGAGCTCCACTCCCACCATCCACAGATCCGGCCGGCCCCGGGTCGGCGCCCCGCCCGGGACCGAGACTCGCCGGGTGACTGGTTCCGCCCTGCCCGCGCTGACGTGGCAGGAGGTCATGCTCGTCCAGGGTGGTGCGCTGGCGCGCCGCCAAGGGCTGCGGCTCGGGCTGTCGGGCGACGCGTGGACCTGGCGCCTCGACCGGAAGCAGTGGCAGAGCCCGTTGCCGGGAGTCGCCCTCGCGCACACCGGCACCGTGACCTTCCTGGAGCGGGTGTGGGTCGCCGTCCTGTACGGCGGCGACGGCGCCGCCGTCTCGGGCGATGCCCTCCTGCACGTGCTGTCGAGGCGCTGGCCCGAGCCCTCGGTCGTCGACGTCGCCGTCGCTCCGGCATGTCAGCGCGCCCCGCACGAGTTCTTCCGGCCGCACCGCGTGCAGGCCGCGGGGCTGGTGCACCCTGCGCGGCACCCGCCGCAGTTGCGCGCTGCTCCGGCCGTGCTGCACTCCGCTGCCTGGGCGACGACCGACCGGGCGGCCGAGTGGCGCGTCGCTGCCGCCGTGCAGCAGCGGCTCGTGACCGTCCCTCAGCTTCGATCGGCGCTGGAGCAGCTCCCGAGGCTGCGGCGCAGCGCGACCATCCGGCTCGTGCTGGACGACGTCGAGCTCGGCGCGCACGCACGGACGGAGCTCGACTTCCTCGCCTTCCTCCGGCGCAACCGACTGCCGCTTCCGGATCGGCTGCAGTTCAAGGTGCGGGCCAACGGAGTCCGCTACCTCGATGCGTGGTGGGAGAGGCAGCGGGTCGCGGCGGAGGTGGATGGGACCCACCACATGGAGGTCGGCAGCTGGGACGCGGACACGCTCCGAGCCAACGAGCTCCTGGTCGCGCAGCGCCACGACCGCGTCATGCTGCTGCGGGTGACCGCCGGCAACCTGCGCCGCAGGGAAGCCGATCTCGCTGCTCAGTTCCGCGCTGTCCTCGTCGGAGGCGGAACCGGTGGGGTTTCCTCAGGGCCATAGCCCTGAGGAAACCGCGATGAGCCGCGCCGGCGGTCAGCCGCGCCCGCGATGAGTCTCGCCGGCGTTGAGTCTCGCCCGGGGCGGGTCAGGAGAGCGCCCACTCCTGGCCGCTCGAGGTGTCCTTCACGATGACGCCGAGCGTGGCGAGCTCGTCGCGCAGCCGGTCGCTCGCGGCGAAGTCCTTGCGGGTCCGGGCGGCAGCGCGCTCGTCGAGCACCGCCTGCGCCCCGGCGGGCAGCGCTACCGGCGCCTTCCCGATCTCGCGTGCGAGGTCCAGCCCGAGGTAGTGGTCGACCCAGAGGAACGTCTCCAGCTTCGAGCCCGCCGGCAGCTCTGCCTTCTCCAGGCGGCGCAGCACCTGGATCGCCTGCGGCGTGTCGAGGTCGTTCTCGAAGGCCTCGCGCAGCTCGGCGGAGTAGTCGGCGCACATCGGCTTGGACGCCGACTCGGCCCACTCCGCGACGAGACCGCGCCAGCGGGTCAAGAGCTTGTCGGCACCGGCGATCGCATCCCACGAGAGGTTGGCCTGCTGGCGGTAGCGCTGCTGCAGGAACGCCAGGCGCAGCGCCAGCGCGTCATGCCCGCGTGCGACGACGTCGCTGACCAGCACGACGTTGCCGGACGACTTCGACATCTTCCGGTTCTCGAACAGCAGGTGCTCGCCGTGGACCCAGTGCCGCACCACCTCCCTGCCGGCGAAGCTGTCGCTCTGCGCCCGCTCGTCCTCGTGGTGCGGGAAGCGCAGGTCGATGCCGCCGGTGTGCACGTCGATCGACGTGCCGAGCAGCTCGAGCGACATGGCCGAGCACTCCGTGTGCCAGCCGGGGAAGCCCGGTCCCCACGGCGAGTCCCAGACCATCTCGCGCTGCGCCCCGGCCGACTTCCACAGCGCCCAGTCGGCGTGGAAGCGCTTGCCGGCGGCGAGCGTCTCGGCGTCCTCGCGATGCCCCGCGCGGAGCTCCTCGAGCCGGTTGCCGGAGAGGGCGCCGTACGACGGGAAGGACTGGGCCGCGAAGTAGACCGACCCGTCCGTGCCGACGTAGGCGTGGTCCTGCTCGATCAGGCCGGTGATCAGCCGGATCATGCTGTCGATCCACTCACTCGCGCGCGGGTAGGCGTCAGCCGGCCGGATGTTGAGCAGCGCGAGGTCGGCGTGGAAGGCGGCCTCGTAGAACCGCGCGATCGTGAAGGGGTCCTTGTTCTCGGCCCTCGCCGCGGTCAGCAGCTTGTCCTCGCCGGTCGAGTCGATGGCGGTGTCGTCCTGCAGGTGGCCGACGTCGGTGATGTTCTGGACGAGCTTCACGCGCAGGCCGGACTGCTCGGCCGTGCGACGGATCATGTCGGTCAGGAGGAAGGTGCGCAGGTTGCCCACGTGCGCGTAGCGGTAAACGGTCGGTCCGCAGGCGTAGACCGTCAGGAGCCCGGCAATGGCCGGCCGGATCTCCTCGACCGCACGGGTCCGGGTGTCCATCAGGCGCAGCACCCCCGCAGCCTATTTGTCGGCCCCGCCCGGCTGTCCGCCCCGCCAGCCTTGCCATCCTGGTGTCGTCATTAGCCCGTTTGGGTCCCCGTAAGGGGCCGAAAGTCGCTAGGTTCCGCCGCAGAGACATGGCCGGGCGTCAGCCCGGCTTCTCGACACAGGGACCCGCGGGGTCTGCGTTGCACCGTGGAAGAGGCTGAAGCGTGAGACGTCCGTTCGTAGCCCTCGCCGGCGTGGTCGCGATGACCGGAGGCCTGCTGGCCAGCGCGGTCCCGGCTGCCGTCGCCGCCCCGACCCCGCCGTCCTGCGCCACGGCGACGACCTCGCCGGCCTACACCCTCGGCGACACGACCCGCGTCATCGTCGTCACCGCCGACTCGGCCACGGTCACGATCCCGGTCGGCGTCTCGTCCATCACGGTGGATGCCTGTGCCGCCAAGGGCGGCGACCTCGCCGCGTCGGTCGGAGGCCAGGGCGCTCGGGTGACCACGACGCTCTCCGTGACTGCCGGCTCGACGCTCTACGTGCACGCGGGCAACCCGGGGACCGACGGGCCCACCCCGACGGCGCCCGGCGGCACCATCGGCGGCGGCGCGGGATCCGGCGGGGGCGGCGGCGGTGGCCTGTCGGGCGTCTTCTCCGATGACCCGCCCGCGCAGAGCAACGCAGTGGTCGTCGCAGGTGGCGGCGGTGGCGGCGGTAGCACCGGAACCGGCGGTGCCGGGGGCTCGGGTGGCAGCACCGGCACCTTGCAAGGTGGCAGCGGCGGAACGCCCGGTGCCGGCGGCGGTGGCGGCGGCTACAGCGGCGGCGCAGGCGGTGGCCTCGGTCCCAGCATGTGCATTCCCGGACCGCCGCCCTGCGCGAACCCGTTCCCCGGTCTGCCGACACCGGCCCAAGGGGGCTCGAACTACGAGAACCCGGCGTACTCGCCCACCGGCACGACCACCGGCACGAACTCCGGGTCGGACGGCGCTGTGGTGATCAGCTACCTGTTGCCGGCGACCACGATCACGACCGTGGCGTCCCCGGCCTCGGGTCGCGGCGAGCCGATCTCCGACACGGCCACGGTGACAACGGCGGCGCTTCCACCCACCGGGAGTGTCACGTTCACGCTGTTCGGCCCCAACGACGGGACCTGCGCCACCCCGATCTTCAGCTCCACGAAGCCGGTGAGCGGGGGCAGCGCGCATTCCGACTCCTACGTCCCGAGCGTCCCTGGTGACTACCAGTGGACGGCGACGTACAGCGGTGACAGCAACAACGCACCCGCGACAAGCGGGTGCAACGCCGCCGGGGAGACGACGACGGTCGGCAAGGGCAACCCGACGCTCGTGACGCATGCCACGCCGCCGACCGTCCCGATCGGAGGCGCGATCTCCGACAGCGCGACCGTCGCCATCGCTCCGCCGTCAGCGACCGGCACCGTCACCTTCAAGCTCTACGGCCCGAACGACGGCAGCTGCACCGGTCCCATCGTGTTCAACTCGGGGCCGAGGACCGTCACGGGTGGCGACGCCCAGTCAGGTCCCTACACGCCGGCGACGGCGGGCACCTACCGCTGGACCGCTGACTACAGCGGCGACGTCAACAACAACCCGGCCTCGTCCCCGTGCAACGCCAACAACGAGTCCAACGTGGTGGCCAAGGCGACTCCGGCGATCGTGACGATGGCGACAGCTGCCGCGACGCAGGGCGGCCAGATCTCCGACAGCGCCACCGTGACGATGGGGTATCCGCCGCTCACCGGGTCGGTCACCTTCAACGCGTACGGGCCCAATGACCAGACCTGCACGAGCGCGCCGGTCTTCACGTCGGCCAACCAGCCGCTCACCAACGGCGACGCGATGTCGACGCCGTTCGTCGCCAACGCAACCGGCGTCTACCACTGGATCGCGACCTACAACGGCAACGCCAACAACAACGCCGTGAGCGGGACCTGCACCGATGCCAACGAGAGCTCGACGGTCTCGGCCCCCTCGGGCGGCGGGGGCGGTTCCACCGGCGGCTCGACGGGAGGGACCCCGACGGACTCGCCGACTCCCGCTGCGACGGGCTCCCCGACACCGGCAGCCACCGGGTCGGCCACCCCGACCCCGACCAGCACCGGGACCCGCGCCGGCCTGACCCTCACCACGGACACCCCGGACATCAAGCCGGGCCAGGAGGCACGGCTGCACGCAACGGGTACGACGGGTCAGGAGGTGCAGCTGTTCTGCTACTCGCGGCCGAGCACCACCTACGTCCAGGTGCGCCCGTCGGAGCAGGGCCAGGGGGTCGCCATCAGCGACGGCTCGGTGGACTTCTCCGTCTTCCCCGGCCGCAACACCCGCTGCTACGTGCAGTACCTCAACGACCCCAGCACGGGGTCGAGCTCGGTCGTGATCAACGTCCACACGGCGCTCAGCCTGAGTGCCTACCGGGACGGCGTGCGCCGCTATCACTTCCAGGGAACCAACCTGCCGCGGCGGGCCGGCCAGCTGATCACGCTCTACCGCTACGCCCGCAGGGACAACAACGGCTTCTGCAACCCGCTGCAGGACCCGAGTGACTTCTCGGGTGCGTCGACCGACCCGAACTGCATCGGGATCAGGACCGCCATCGCCTACACGAACTCCTCGAACGTCTGGCGCATCAACCGGACGTTCACCGGCTCCGGCCAGTTCGTGTTCGC
>JAODNA010000046.1 GCA_025465135.1 Frankiales bacterium
GGCGGGCTCGTACGCCGCGGGCGACTGCGCCGGCGCCGGTTCAGCGACCGGGGGCGGCTCCGGCGGCGCGGGCGGGCGCAGATCCGCGTAGCAGAGCGTGCACCAGGGGTCGCCGGGGCGGACGGCCGCGCCGCAATTCGGGCAGCGGTCCTGGCCCGGCGACTCCGCGGTCATGCGCACACGTTAGGAGGCGGGCGGTCTTCGCGCTCGTCCCCGCCGTACGGCGCGCCGCGCTACGTTTCAGGGCACAGCATGCGACAGGAGCCCCGTGTGAAGGAGTACTCCACCCCGCAGGTCCTCGACGTCCCGGCCGAGGCCAGCCTCGTCGACGCCTTCCAGGACCGCGCCCGGACCAGCCCGGACGACGTCGTGTTCACCCGGCGCTTGGACAGCCGGTGGGTGCCGGTCACGGCAAAGGAGTTCGCCACCGAGGTCAGCGCTCTCGCCGCCGGCCTCGTCGCGAGCGGCGTCCAGGCCGGCGACCGCGTCGGTCTGATGAGCAAGACCCGCTACGAGTGGACCCTCTGCGACTACGCCATCTGGATGGCGGGCGCTGTCACGGTGCCCATCTACGAGACGTCGTCGGCAGAGCAGGTGCAGTGGAACCTCGGCGACTCGGGCGCGGTGGCCGTCGTCCTGGAGTCGGCCGCACACAGCGCGACCCTTGAGTCGGTCCGCAGTGACCTGCCCGGGCTCGACAACGTCTGGGTCATCGACAGCGGCGGCCTCGACGCGCTCGCGTCCGCAGGACGCGATGTGGCGCGCGCCGACCTCGACGCACGGCGGGCCGGAGTGACCGCCGCGTCACTGGCCACGATCATCTACACGTCCGGGACGACGGGCCGCCCCAAGGGCTGTGAGCTCACGCACGGCAACCTCCTCGGGACCGGGCGCAGTGCGGGCAAGGTTGTGCCTGAGCTCTTCAACCCCGACGGCGCGACTCTGCTGTTCCTCCCGCTCGCCCACGTCTTCGCCCGCCTGATCCAGGTCGCGTGCGTCGAGACGGGCGCGCGGATGGGTCACACCGCCGACATCAAGAACCTGCTCCCGGACTTCGCGGTCTTCCAGCCGACGTTCATCCTGTCGGTGCCGCGCGTCTTCGAGAAGGTCTACAACAGCGCGAAGCAGAAGGCGCATGCCGACGGAAAGGGTGCGATCTTCGACCGGGCGGAGGCGATCGCGATCGCCTACTCCGAAGCGCTCGACAAGGGTTCCCCGAGCCTGCCACTCACCCTGCAGCACAAGCTCTTCGACAAGCTCGTCTACTCCAAGCTCCGCGCCGCCCTCGGCGGGAAGGTTGCCTGGGCGGTCTCCGGTGGCGCACCGCTCGGAGCCCGCCTCGGGCACTTCTTCCGTGGCATCGGCATCACGATCCTCGAGGGCTACGGCCTCACGGAGACAACCGCGGCAGGGACGGTCAACACACCGGCCCACCTGAAGATCGGCACCGTCGGGCGGCCGTCACCCGGCGTCACCGTCCGGATCGCCGACGACGGTGAGATCCTGATGTCCGGCGAGCACATCTACCGGGGCTACTGGCACAACGCTGATGCGACGAAGGAGGCGATGGGCGACGGGTGGTTCCACAGCGGCGACATCGGCGAGATCGACGGTGAGGGCTTCGTGCGCATCACCGGCCGCAAGAAGGAGCTCATCGTCACGGCGGGCGGGAAGAACGTCGCGCCCGCTGTACTCGAGGACCGGCTCCGTGCGCATCCCCTCGTCAGCCAGTGCATGGTGGTGGGCGACCAGCAGCCCTTCATCGCGTGTCTCGTGACGATCGACGCCGAGGCCATCGGACCGTGGGCGTCCGCGAAGGGGAAGGCTCCCGATCTGGCCTCCCTCGTCGACGACCCCGACCTGCGCGCCGAGATCCAGAGCGGCGTCGACGAGGCCAACAAGGCGGTGTCCAAGGCCGAGGCGATCCGCAAGTTCACGATCCTGCCTGTCGACTGGACCGAGGAGGGCGGTCAGCTGACCCCCTCGCTGAAGCTCAAGCGCTCCGTCGTCATGAAGGAGTTCGCCGCCGAGGTCGAAGCGCTGTACGCCGGAGGCCCGGCGTAGCGGTCCGGACGGTCCATGTCGGACAGGTCGAGCTCCGCTCCCCGCACCCGGTGGCACCCCGGCGCTGTCCAGGTATCCGAGCTTGAGATGGAGCCGCCCTCGCCGTTGCGCCGCTAGGGTCAACCGAGCGCTCGCCGAAAGGTCGAAGATGCGGCGGTGAACCGATGGGACCTCGGCTGGTTGAAGGGAAACCGACCGCTTCTGATCAGTCAGATGGTCGGCGTCCCCCTGCTGGTCGCCTGGTTCCTGTACTTCTACTTCCAGACCCACAGCCTTTTCGCTCTGGTCCTGATCGCCCTCATACCTGTCTTCGCCGTTCTGAACATCCTCAATGTCAATCGGGCCCGCGAGCGTCAGCGAGATCCCGACAATCGCCGGGACGTCCCGACAGGGGCTTCGGTAGCCCCACTAGCCCGGGCATGGGATCGCCCGACGGCAGGTCTTGCGCGGTGGGTCGGCGCAGCAGATGTCCCGGGCAACCTAGGGCGTGTCAACGCAACCACGCCGCTGGCCGTACTGGAGTTGAGCGGGTCGTCGCTCATGCTTCGGATTAGACCCCAGCTTTTGAGCAGGTTCTTCGGGATCAGAGCGCTCCGTGTGGAGCCCGCTGGCGTTGATGCGATCTTCCCCGCGAAAGGGCGGCTGCGAGCATCGGCGATCTGCATACGCCCGCACGGCCTGCCACCGTTCTACTTCCTTGTCGGAGATCGGGCATCGATCCTCACGACGCTCGGAGCGGCCGGCTTCCCCGTCGAGTGGGAGGAGCGGACATATTCGCCGTCGTAGCCGGCGGCGCTATCCAGCTAGGGAAATTCGCCCTGGCACGGGAGTTCGGCGGCTAGAAACCGTTTTGTCCGACCCCCGTCGTACGGTCCGAGCATGTCCCCGACGGCCACCCGGCAGAACGAGCTCCTGGACGCCCTCGCCGCTGACGAAGCAGTGACTGCCCGGCTGTTCGCGCACAGAATCGGGCGTCTCGCGGAGCTGGCCGACCTTGCCGATCAGGACGGTCGGATGACAGGCGTCGAGCAGTTCGTGGCGATGGAGCTGGCGGGCACGACACGCAAGGGCAAGGTCGCGTCGGGCAACGAGCTACGAGATGCCGAGCGCTACGTCGAGGCCCTTCCCCTGACCCTCGCCGCGCTCGAGCGCGGCGCGCTGTACACGCACCAGGCACGCACCATCCTGACCAGCACGGACAACTGCACCGTCGAGGTCGCGCGACGTGTCGAGTCCCGGGTGCTCCCCGGCGCCACCGAACTCGCCCCGCCCGACCTGCGTCGTCGGTTGCGGCGCGCCATCCTTCAGGTCGAGTCCGAGCTCAACAGCGAAGCGGCCGCCGAACGCCTCGCGGCTGCTCGGGCAACGCGTCGCGTGTGGGCGCGAGGAGAAGACGACGGGATGGCCAGCATCGGGGTCCTCGCACCGGCGGAGCAGGTGCAGCAGTTCCTGCTCGACCTGGACCGCCTCGTGCTGCAGGAGAAGGCCGCCGATCGCGCCACGGGTGTGTGGCGCAGCGCCGACCAGATCCGCTCCGACCTGGTCCTGTCGACGCCGCGCCTGCTGTTGGAGCACCGCGAGCGCGACGGCGCGGCAGCACCGACGCATCCGGCGAAGGACAGCATCGTCAACGTCTTCGTTCCGGTGACGACGGTGCTGGACCGTGGCCACGAGCCCGGTGAGCTCGGCGGCTACGGCCCGATCAGCGCCGAGCACGTCCGGCTGATGCGCCCCGACGCGCGCTTCCGGCGCGTGTTCGTCGACTCCCAGACGGGTCAGCCGATCCACCTCGACGAGGATCTGCAGCCCGTGGCCCAGGACGCCGCGACCGCCATGGACCGCATCCTGGCGATGCTGCGCCCGGCGGTCGTGACGCAGACCGCCGAACCGCAGCACGACCCGTCGCGTGAGCTGCGCCGGCTCGTCGAGGTGCGCGACCTGCGCTGCCGCGGCGTCGGATGCAGCCTGCCCGCAGCCAGATGCCACCAGGACCACACCGTGCCCTATCCCCTCGGCCCGACCGCCGCCGGCAACCTCGACCCGCTCTCGAGCAGCTGCCACCGAGCGAAGCACAGCGGCTGGATCATTCTCATCGGGCCCGACGGCAGTACGACGTGGATCAGCCCGCTCGGCCGGCGCTACACACGTCCCCCGGCGCACACACCACCACTCCTGCCCACCGAGCGGCCGTCACTCCGACGACCGCGGCAGCCGCATCCCGAGCGATCCACGGATGATGACAGCGACGAACCGCTACTGCTGCCGCCGGATCCGCCAGCGGCAGCAGATGTCCCTTCTCACATCATCGCCTTCGATGACGACGAGCCGCCGTTCTGACCTACCGGCCGCGACACCGCCGCGATTCCGGCTGCACCGAGACCACACTCGGCGCCTCGACGTCCTTGGGTTGAGCGAGACCAGCCGCGCCCGGTCGAGCTCGCGGAGTTGGGCACCTCGTGGGCCGCCAAGCGTCGGCCCTTCCGGCAACGTCCTCCGGATGACAACGGGTATGAGCAAGGGCATCGTCTTCATTGCCCGCTCGCTGCTGCCGAAGGATCTGTGTGGACCCCGTGCTCCTGGCCTCCGGACTCGTCGTCGACTTCGGTGCCGTGCGCGCGGTGGACGGCTTCGACCTGTCGGTAGGCGCCGGCACCAGCGTCGCGCTCGTCGGCCGCAACGGGGCCGGCAAGTCGACGACCATGCGCGTCCTGGCCGGCGTGCTGCCGCCGACCTCGGGCACCGTCGTCATCGCCGGGGTCGACGCCGCCCACGACGCTGCCGCCGTACGGGCAGCGGTGGGCTACTGCCCCGACGTCGGCGGGCTGATCCCGCGCGCCACGCCCTGGGAGCACCTGCAGCTGGCCGCCCGCCTCCGGGGCATGGACGGCGACTGGCGCTCCCGGGGTCGAGACCTGCTCGAGCAGTTCGAGCTGGCGGACGCCGCGGACCGGGTCACCGCCGGTTTCTCACACGGCATGGGCCGCCGGCTCTCGGTCGTCCTCGCGGCGTTCCACCGGCCGAAGCTGCTGCTTCTCGACGAGCCCTTCGACGGCGTCGACCCGCTCGGTGTCGAGGCGACGCTCCGCGTCGTCGCGGAAGCCCGGGCGGAGGGAGCGGCTGCCCTCGTGAGCACGCACCTGCTGCACCTCGCCGTCGAGGCGTGCGAAGAGGCGGTCGTCCTGAAGGGCGGCCGCGTCGTCGGGGCCGCTCCGGCCGGCGAGCTCGTCGGCGAAGCGGGCAGGGCCCGCTACCGGGAGCTCATCACGTGACCAGCGCCCTCGTGCAGCTGCGCGCACTCGCGTGGCTGCGCTGGCAGATGGTGCGCAGCCCCGGAGCCCGCGCAGCCCTGTGCCTGTCGCCGATCCTTCTTATCTGGATGGTGCAGCTCGTCGTCTCCAGCGCGGCGTCACTCACCCACCCGGCACTGGTGGCCGCACTCGAGCTGGCCCCGGCGGCCTTCCTCGGCTTCGGCGTCCTTGCGGTGGTCGCGCCCCTGACTGCGGGCGGTGGCAACGAGATCGTCCCGAGCAGCCAGCTCGTTGTCTACCCGGTCCGCCCGCGCACCCTGTTCCTCGGCGGTCTGCTCCTGGCCCCCGCCAACCTCGTCTGGGTCGTGCAGCTGCTCGTCCTGACAGCGGAGACGGCGTACCTCACCCTCGACGGCCACCGCCTCGCAGGCGGCGTGACGACCACCGCGTTCGTCGTGTGCCTGACGATCCTCGGCCAGGCACTGGCCTGGGGCGTCGTCGGGCTGCGGCAGACCCGGGTCGGGCGTCGCGTCGTGGGTGGGATGTCCGCCGCTCTGGTCGTCGCTGCAGTCCTCATCGTGCGAGGCGGACTCGGCAACCGCTTCCTTGATGCCAGCCCGACGCACACCGTTGTCCGAGCCATCGCTGCCGGTCCCGGCCAGCGCTGGCTCGTGACCACCGCCGCGTTGCTGCTCGCCAGCGCAGGTGGGGTCGTCCTCGGCGCGCGGGCCTGTGGCTGGGCCCTGTCCCGTCCCAACGACGCGACCGCGACCGGCACCTCGGTCGTCGTACGACGGCGACCGGCACGGCGGACCGCGCTCGCCGAGCTGATCGCCGTCGACCGGGCCAGCGTCTGGCGGGCATCCGCGCTGCGGCGAGGTGGGTTGGTGCTTGCTGTCCTGCCAGGGGTGGCGGCGATCGGGGCGGCCATCCCCTGGCAGTCGCTCGTGGTGCTGCCGGGACTGGTTGCGGCCGGCGCCGGCCTGCTCTTCGGCGTCAACGCCTTCTGCCTCGACGGATCAGGCGCTGTCTGGCTGGCCTCGCTGCCGCACGACCCACGGCTCGTCGCGCGGGCCAAGGTGCATGTCCTCGTCGAGACGATCGCCACGTCGATCGCCGTGGTCCTCGTCGCGGGCTCGCTGCGCAGCCCCGGCACCCCGACCGCCGCGCAGGTCACCGCCATCCTGGCGTCCGCGCTGGCCAGCGGCGCGATGGTCGTCGCGACCTGCCTCGCGCTGTCCGTACGACGACCGCACCGCGCCGACCTGAACGGACCTCGCGACGCCGTCGCCCCACCGGGTGCCCTGACACTGGCCTCTGCCCGCCTCGCCCTCCCCGCGGGTCTCATCGGCTTCGTGCTGGAAGGCGCCTCGCACAGCGAGCAGTGGTGGGTGCCGGCAGTGGTCGCCGCACCGATCATCGCCGCGTGCCTGCTGTGGCTCGCTCGCTCCCTCGCTCGCTACGCCGACCCGCAGGTCCGGTCGCGCATCGTGCAGACGGTGTCAGCCGGCTAGCAGCTCCCGGAGCCGCTCCGCCAGCAGGTCCCAGCGCCACTCCTTCTCGACCCATGCGCGCCCGGCCGCCCCCATGGCACGGCGCCGCTCGGGATCGGCGAGCAGGGCCGCGACAGACCCGGCCACCTCGTCGACCGACGTGCCGTCGACGACGTGCCCCGTCTCGCCGTCGAGCACCGCGTCGGGCGAGCCGCCGGACCGGCCGGCGACGACCGGGAGCCCGGTTGCCGACGCCTCGAGGAACACGATGCCGAGCCCCTCGACCTCGAGCCCGGCCCGGCGGGTGCGGCACGGCATGGCAAACACGTCGCCCGCGTCGTAGTGCGCCGGCAGCTCAGCCCATGGCACGGAGCCGGTGAGAACCACAGCGTCCTCGACGCCGCGCTCGCGGGCGAGTCGCTGCAACGTCTGCAGGTACGGGCCGCCGCCGACACACAGCAGTGCCGCATCCGGCACCCGCCGACGGATCGCCGGCAGCGCGCGGATCAGGACGTCCTGGCCCTTGCGCGGCACCAGGCGCGAGACGCAGACGACGACCGGACGGTCGGAGAGGCCGTGCCGCCGTCGTACCTCATCACCGCCAGCACCCGGCCGGAACAGCGCGGTGTCCACGCCGCTCGGCAGCCGCTCCAGCCTCGGCACGACCGGCGCGAGTCGCCTGCGCGTGTACTCCCCCAGGTACGTCACGACGTCCACGTCACGACCGATGCGACCGAGCACCTGCCTCGCACCCGGCAACAGCGCCCAGCCCACCTCGTGGCCGTGTGTCGAGGCCACCGCGCGCTCCAGCGCCAGCGGCTTCGCCAGCAGCCCGAGCGGTGCGGCGGCACCGAACCAGACGCGGTCGCATCCCTCCGCGGAGGCGATCTGACGCGCCCGGCGGAGCACCCGCGGTTCCGGCAGCATCAACGAGGTCGGGTGCCGTACGACGGGATAGCCCTGCTCCGCATCAAAGGCCGCCGCGCCCTTCCACGCAGGTGCGTAGACGACGATCTCGCCGGCCGGCTGGCGTGACGCCAGCGAGTGGACGAAGGCCTGGATGCCGCCGGGCCGCGGCGGGAAGTCGTTGGTGACGACCAGGGTCCTCACGGGTGCAGCCGGGCCCACTCGCGAGCGAGGGCGATCCGCTGCGGCGACGTCGGGTGCGTCGAGAACATCGCGTAGAGGAACGGGTTGGGGTCGAGGTCGGACAGGTTGGTCCGCGCGAGCCGCTGCTCGGACGCGACGAACGTCGGCACGTCGCGCGTCACGTCGAGCGAGTGCACATCGGCACGTGCCTCGATCCGTCGCGAGATCAGGTTGGTGGCAGGCGCGAAGAGCAGCGACGCAAAGGCGACGACGAACAGCAGCAGCGGGATCACCCGCGGGTCGCCCGGTGATGAAGCACCTGCACGACGCAGCAGAGGTGTCCACGACAGCAGCAGCGCCAGCGCGCACACTCCGGCCGCGCTGCCGAGGGCTCCGAGGAGCGTCCCGTGCAGCACGTCCTGCCGCTTGGCGTGCCCGAGCTCGTGCGCGACGATCAGCTCGACCTCCGCCGGCGTCGCATCCTTCACGAGCGTGTCGTAGAGCACGATGCGCCGGGTCGACCCGAAACCGCTGACGTAGGCGTTGAGCGATGTCGTACGACGGGATGCATCGGCGACCAGCACGTCCTTGACCGGCACGTGGTCCCGGGCAGCCATCGACAGCAGGTCGCTGCGCAGCTGCCCGGCCGGCAGCGAGGTGAAGGAGTTGAAGACCGGCTCCACGAGCAGCGGGTAGACGAAGGACCCGAGGATGACGAAGGCAGCCGTCACACCCGCGGCCCAAGCCCACCAGGTGCGCGGGGCGTAGCGGACGAGGCCGAGCACCGCCAGCAGCACGAGCGAGGTCATCACCGTCGCGACCCCGAGGCCCTTGACGGCGTCGAGCAGCCAGCCTGACCAGGACTGCGTGGACAGGCCGTAGCGGCGAAGCACCCGCTCGGCAAGCGCGTCGAGCGGCAGCGTGGCGAGGCGACCGATCGCTGTCAGGGCCAGGGTCCCGAGGACGACCTGCGCGACGAACCCGCCCCCGGCGGGCCTCGCGACGCCCGTCACGATGCGGGCACCGAACGGCGTCAGGGCAAGCACCCCGGCGAGCACGAGACCAAGCACCAAAGACGCGTACGCGGGCGGCCGGATCGCGGAGTGGTAGGCGACCTCGCGGGCGACCTCGGCTTTCGTGAAGTCGTGGGCGATGTCGACGTGCGGCGCGGCACCGGGCAGGACGGTCCACGGCACGGTGAGCAGCACGGCCGCACCGAAGGCGACGAGCAGGACCAGCAGGGTCACCACGACAGCGGGACGGTTCACCGCAGCCGCGTCACGAGGTCACGTCGCCACTGCGCGGTGAAAGTCGCCAGGTCACTCGCCCAGAGGGTGTGGAAGGCGTCGTCGACCGCCGATGTCGGTGCGTCGGCGCGGCCGACGTAGCGGTAGAACTGCAGCAGGCCGGCTCGCCCGTGCTGCGCCGCGATAAGCGACACGGCGAGCCAGGCCTCCTCGTAGATCTGCGCCAGGTCCTTGTTGCCGCCGTCGAAGTCGTGCTCGGTCGGCAGCGACGTCGGCGTGCGGCCCCTTCTGATCGCCGTGCGGAGCTCGGACGCCGATGCGCTGTAGGGCACGCGCAGTCCGCGGTAGCCGACGTAGTCCGCGAACCCCTCCACGAGCCAGGCGGGCGCGGCCGGTCCACTCGCCTGCCGGGTGGCGACATGCGTCACCTCATGCGTGAGCACGACGCGGCGTCCGAGGGTGCCGAGCTTGGCGAAGTTGGCGGGATTGATGACGACGCGATCGCCGACCGGGTTGTAGCCCGCATTGGCATCGGTGAGCTCCGCGGTCGCGACGGCGGCGATCTGCGAGTAGTCGCCGTGTCCGCCGACGACCCGGCTCAGCTCGGCCTGCGACGACGGGACGAGCACCACCACCCGCTGCGACCAGCCGGTCCCCCAGGCGGAGACGACCCGCGGCACCGCTGCATCGATGGAGGTCGTGACACGGCGCATCAGGGAGCGCGAACCGGGATGCCCGAGCACGATGCAGCTGCGTCCGCGCAGCACGCTGACCGGCCCGGAGTCCCACAGCCCCCTGGCCGTGTCACGACCGACTGCGGCGAAGTCGTTGTCTGCCGCAACGAACCAGGCCGACCCGTGCGGGACGAACGTCAGCCGCTGCGGCTCGATCGTCGGCGCGACGTCGTACCCGGTGATCCGGTAGGTCAGGGTGACGCCGGGCGCCCACCAGCCGCTGCCCCGGACCCGGTCGAGGTCGACGTCAGTGGGCGCCGGCGCGTCGGGGTCGAGGCGGTAGGACCAGTCGCTGAGAGGCACCGCAGAGAGCGCGTCGAACAGCGCGCCCTGCCGAGCGAGGAAGGCCTCGTCGGAGGCGTCCACCGTCGAGAGCCAGAGTGCGCGGTCGCGGTCGCGGATGGCCAGTGCCCGCTTGTCGAGCAGTGCGCGGACCGCGGTGTCGCGCGCGCGGTCGAGGTCGGTCCCCGGCGCGACCCGACCGCGCACTGTCGAACCCGCGTGGGCGGGACGATCGTGCGCGCGCATCGCGATCGCCCCACCGAGGCCTGCCAGCAGCTGCACGGCGAGCAGCACGGCAACGCTGCGTGCGAGCCGCGACGGCACGCGTCGCTCACGATGGCTCGACACCCGCCGATCGTACGGCGATATGCGGGCACACCCGGCGCGACGGAGCGGCTTCAGCCCGGCGAGCGCAACGGAGCGAGAGCCGCATCGGCAGTGGCCAGCGCCTTGCGCTCCCGGTCACCGATGGGCCGGCGGGCGGTGTCGACCCGCTCGAGCAGGGTGCGGGCCCGGTCCAGCGCCGGCCGGTCGTCGCCGACGAGGACCGCATAGGCGCCGGCCGCCTCCGCCGTGTCGCGGTACCACCCGCCCAGCCGCCGGTCGAGCCACAGGGACTGCGCGGCGTCGAGCTTCACGTAGGCCGGCCACGCCGACTTGCCGGCCACGCGGAACGCGTCCGACGCGCGGTTCTCCGCCCGGCCGCCGGCGACGACGGCATCGAGGGCGACCCGTTGCTCAGCGGTCAGTCGCGTCGCCGCCTTCTCCGCAGCAGCCAAGGAGGACAGCGACCGCTGGTAGGCAGCGAGCCGGCCCGGCAGCGCGGACAGTGCGGCCCTGCCCTTCGGGAACGCCGCCCGCGCTGCGGCCCGGGCGGTCGACGCGGCCTTCGTCGTACCGGCTGCACACGCGTCGTCGGCGCTGTCGAGTGCGACCGCCGCTGAGATCACGTCGCCCGTCGCGGCAAGCACCTTCGAACGGGCGGAGTCGAACGCGGTGATGGCGATGTCGAGCCGGTGCAGCCCGGTGTCACGATCGATGATGGGACCGGCGACCCGGCGCGGGCTCCCGCAGCCGGCGAGCAGCACGACCACGGCGCACAGCCACATCAGGCGGGCGGAGCGGCTCAGTCGTCCGACCGCTTCGGTGCAGTGCCCAGGAGCACGTCGGCCCAGTCGGGCACGTGCGCCCGCTCCCCCGCGGCGCGGCGCTTGGGCGCGACCGCGGCGGGCTTGTCGGGCTCGCGGACCGGTTCGGCCGCCGGTTCAGCACTCGGGGTCGGTACGACGCGGAGAGTGGGTGGTGCGGCCTTGTCGACGGGCGGTCCCCACTGCACGACCGGAGTCGCTGCCGTCTCCTCCGCAGCAGCCGAGCGCCGCAGCGTCCGGGACCCGGTCTTGCGCACCCGCGACGGGGCCGCCTTCTTGGTGGGCGAGGTCCGGACGGGCGCCGCCTTGGCCCGTGCGGCGGCGGCCTTCTTCGGCGGGGCGGTCGTTTGCGTGCGGACCGGCTTCGGCGTGGCCTTCTGCTTCACGACCGGCTTGGCCACCTTCTTCGCGACCGGCTTGGCCGCCTTCGTCACAGCCTTCTTCGCGACCGGCTTGGCGGCCTTCTTCGCGGCCTTCTTCGCGGCCTTCTTCGCGGCCTTCTTCGCCGGTCGGACCGCCGGGGCCCGATGCGGGCTCGCGGCGGCGCGGCGCGGCGCGGGCTCGTCGCCGACATGGCCGAGGGCAGCCGACGCAGAGTCGGAGGCGGTGACCGCACGGATATGGGGCTCGTAGACCCAGCTGGCCGTCCGGGTGCGAGCCCGGGCGATGTAGGAGACCTGCACGAGCCAGTGACCCGACTCCAGCCGACGGGCCGTCCACGTCACCGAGTCGGGCCGCAGGCCGGAGGTCTCTGCGAGGGCGCTGTCTACCGCATCGCCCAGGGGCAGCTGCGAGGCGCCGCGCCGGCTGCGGCTGACGTAGGCGGCTCGGGCCTCCTCGATGATCCGCTCGCGCTCGGACAGGACGGGCCCGGCGAACCGCTCGACCCGCCCCACCGGCACACCCGCGGCGGCCGCGATCTGCTCGGAGGACTCCCCGGCGCGCAGGCGGGCCTGGATCTCCTTCGGCGTGACCCCGACATCACGCACCTGCTGCTCACCCTGCCGCGGCAGGTCGCCGCGCACCGCCGAGGCGAGCTTGCCGTCGAGGGGGAGGGTGAACGCGCCCGTCTTCGCCGACTTCGAGGTCGCGAGCAGCACGGAACGGCCGTCTTCGCTCAGCGAGACGACGTGCAGCTGGCGCACCGGACCTCCGCTCGTGACCGCCCCACGGCGACCCGGCCGAGTGTTGCGGCTGGGACCGCTGTGCACAAGCGGTCCGCACAATCCGTCCCGAAAACGATCACCGGACGGCGGCTCAGGGGCGGCCGGCCCCGACGAAGTCGCTGCGGAAGGCGTCCTGGATCTTGACGACGTCGCCGGTGTGAGGGGCACTGATCATCTGGCCGCCGCCGATGTAGATCCCGACGTGGTGGATCGGGCTGCCGAAGAAGACCAGGTCGCCAGGCTGCACGTCCGACTGCGCGACGTGCTGGATGGAGTCGTACTGCGCCGCTGCAGAGTGCGGCAACGACACCCCGCCGCGGGCCCACACCCACATCGTGAGGCCCGAGCAGTCGAAGCGCGACGGTCCGGCGGCGGCCCACTCGTAAGGGCTGCCGAGCTTGTTGTACGCCTCGGCCACGGCCGCTCCGGCCCGGCCGCTGGCCGGTCCGTTGTAGGAGAAGGTGACCAGGCGCGCCCGCGAGGCCCGGGCCCGCAGCGCGGCCTCGCGGGCCGCCGCGGCCCGGTCGGCCTGCAGCTTCGCGAGCCGCGCGCGCTCCTGCGCCTGTAGGTGAGACAGCAGCGACCGCTGCGCCTGCAGGGTCCGCTCGATCGTGTCCTTCTGCCGGCCGACGGCGGCCTCTGCGGTCTTCTGGTCGGCCAGGTCACGGGCAGCCTGCGCCTCGACCGTCGCCAGGCGGTGGCGCGCGGTGGCGGTCGCGGCAAGCCGGGCGGCCTGGTCGCGCGCGATCCGGTCGAGCGCGGACGCCCGGTCGAGGAACGACTGCGGGTTGCTCGTGTTGACGAGCGACATGAGCGCGTCGGTGCCGCCGCTGCGGTAGGCGTTGGACGCGACGGAGTTCATGGCCCGGCGTACGGCGGCGAGCGACGCCTCCTCGCGCGTGACGCGTCCGCGCGACACCGCGGCCAGCCGGCGGGCCGTGGTCAGCTTGATGCGCGCCTGCGCGTAGGCCTCGACGGCGCGGTCGGCCTGGTCGTTGAGGGCGTCGATCCGCTGCTGGACCTGCTCGATCGAGGGCCGCGGCTGGGCCTGCCCGATCCCGGGCGCCACGCCGATCGCCAGCACCGTGGCCAGGCCGACGGCGAGCAGACCCCGGGCCCAGAGCGAACGGGTGGCGCCAGTCGAACCGGAAGACGCCACACGAGGAAACTAGTGAGCACGGGCGAACCGGGACAAGCACCTCCCAGGCGTGTCGCGCAGCAAGATCAGGACACCGCGCGGCCGGATTCGGGCACAGGTCTCGGCAGTCCCAGGGGCACCAGCTGCAGGCGCGGCACGAGCCCGCTGTCGGCGAGGACGTCCAGGGCCCGCCGCTCCCCCTCGTCGACCTCCAGCGCACCCGGCGGGGCGCCGAGCAGGACCGTCACGACGCAGTCAGCGCAAGCCAGGTCGCGCATCGCGCACCCGTCACAGTCGATCAGCACGACACCCTCCGGGGAAGAAGACCGGCAGCTGCCGGCCCCCCAGACGCTAGGGACGGGGTCCGACAGAACGCCGCTCAGGCGGGGCGGGGGACGAGCTCGACCTGGTCGACCGCGTTGCACCAGCGGCAGGTCACGTGCTCGACGACGTCCTCGAGCAGCTCGCGCTCCTCCACCGCCTGCGCCCCGGCGAGGTCCGCGTGGACGTACTCGCGTGCCTTCGTCGTACGGACCACGTCGAAGCGCGTCAGGTTGCCGCAGAGCGTGCAGCGCCAGCGGGTGTCCGGACCGGGCGGCTGCAGGGGCACGCTGGCGAGACTACGAGGCGCGGCAGGCCTTCAGCACGGCGGCGTAGTCGGTCATCAGCTGCCGCCCCAGCTGGGGCTCGTAGGTGTTGCCGTCGGCCCGGATCCGCACGAAGCCGGCCGACACGGCCAGGGCCTCGAGCGCGGGCTTGTACGCCGGCTCGGCGCCCTCCGCGACGGTACGCAGCCCCTGCTGGGCGTCCCTGATGCTCGTCTTGGCCCCGGCGCTGATCGTCCTGCCGGAGCCGAGCGACTCACCCGCCTTCCCTATCGCGAGGACGTCGGGGGCCGCGATCCGGCAGGTCCCGTCGGCGAAGGACGACACCGGCGGCTGCTGCGCCGCCTTCTCGCCACCGCAGGCGGTGACTCCGAGGATCAGGAGCGCAACGAGGGCGAGCAGGGTGCGGCGCATCTGGGTCTCCGAGGAGCAGTTCGTGGATGGACCTTGATCAACGCCGCGTGTCGCACCGTGGAGCCGCAGCTGCGCACGGTGCTTCACGCGGCGTTGATCAAGAGGGTGGGCGGGAGCGGAGCTACCGGACCGTGAAGGTGGTCGGCAGACCGCGCTGGACGCCGGCCGGCGAGGTCCGCTTCGGGAACACCCGCCAGTTGAGCGTCAGCTTCGTGCCCGGGGCGACCCGGAACTGCTTGGTGACCGTTGCCGTGCCCGCCGCGTTGAGCTGCGACGTGCCGAGGCCGGTGAGCGAGCCGTCGGCGTTGACGCGGTAGAGCTGCGCGAAGCCGCCGGGGATGGCCGGCGTGATGTTGCTGATGCCGGTCGTGACGACGCCGTTCGCGCTGGTGAAGTGCTGCGTGAACGACACCTGGTTGCGGCCCTCACGCGGGTCGGAGCCCGTGTGCGGGTCGGCGACGTACGGGAACGCCGAGGTGAACGCGACGTCGTTGCTGCTGACGCCGTCGCCGAGACCGTCGACCGCGCCCGGGTGACCCGGGACGAGGACGCCCTCGAGCGCCTGCAGCGCGATGTCGATCACGTCGTCACCGAGGCGGCGGCCGTTCGGGAAGCCGGCGACGTCACCACCGACGACACCGAGCCGGTTCGGCTTGGCGGCCGGCGGCACGTTCATGTTCAGTCGCAGGTACTCCGCCGGAGCCGGGTTGGGGCTGACGGCGTTGAGGGCCAGCGAGTTGAGGTCGGCAGCCGGCGAGCCCTTGGTCAGCGAGCCGGTCCCGGACTGGGTGCCGTCAGCGTTGGCCTTGGAGAACCCGGTGAGGAACGTCGCGACCAGGTCGGGACGGTTCTCGAACCCGGAGGTCTTGTTCGGGTTCGGTACGCCGTAGATGCCCTCGACGAGCTGCGGCACCTCGGGGTTCTGGACCTTCTTGAGGAACTGCGCGTCCTTGTCCGGCGTGGAGCGGTTGAAGTAGTCCTTGAGGTTCGCCGGTACGACGGCCTCATTGACCAGCGGGTTGCCCAGCCGTGAGACCTGGACGAGCGAGCCACTGCTGTCAGCAGCATCGCTGCTGCGCGTCGCGCTCGTCGCCGGTGCCGCGTTGGTGTCCTTCAGGACGCGCGTCTTGAAGCGGCTCGTTGTCGACCACACGCCGATCACCGGGTTCTTGCTGGAGTCGCCGGCCGCTGCGAGCAGCGCCTTCGGCAGCTTCAGCGCGACGGTGTTGACGTTGTAGCCGGACAGCGTGTCGAAGCCGGACTCCGAGAAGTCCTTGCCGCCGTACAGCAGGTCGAAGACGCGCAGGTCGAGGTAGAAGGAGTCGTCGGCCTGGCCGACGTAGCTCTTGCCGCCGCCGACGGTGTCGGTGATCGCCTGGTTCTTCAGCGCCACGTAGTCGGGGATGGTCGCCTGCCCGACGTTGGACGGCGCGACCTTCCCGTCGGTGACGAGTGGCGTCGAGACCGGGTTGGCGGTGTCGTTGCCGGTGATGGCCACCAGGTCGTAGGTCTGGCGGAACAGCAGGTTCTCGTCGTCGAGGCTCGTGACCGGACCGTCGGCGTACAGGAACGTGCCGTCGGCGGAACCGTCGGCGGAGCGCTTCGCAGCACCACGCTTGTCGACGTCCTTGAACGTCCAGCGGTAGATGATGTCGGGCTTGGCATCACCGTTGTTGTCGATGTTGATGTCGTACGCCGCGTCGGTGGCCCAAGGGAAGAAGTTGGGGCCACCGGCGGGCTCGGAGAACGGCGCCCAGTTGGCGACGAGGCTGACCGTGTTGGCGTCGTCGGGGCTCACGAACGCGTACGTGTCCGTGTTGTCGACGGCCGGGTCGGTGGAGATGTACGGCGCCTCGCGGTGGCTGGACGCCGAGCTGGTGCCTGGGCCGAGCAGAGCGGCGCCACCGGCGACCGTTGCTGCGGCAGTGAGTACGGCGAGCGCACGGGTTCGTGCGGTCGACCGCTGGGGTCGGGTCATGGAACTCCTGTGATCGAGGTGCTGACGTACGGGTCAGACGGGCAACTCGCTCGTCCCGAGGGGCAGGCGGGCGTCCGAAGCGGAACACCGATGTGCCGCTCTCGCCACACGAGAGCTCGGCCTCTGTCGTTCGCGGCCCGGCCGCTTGCGGATGGGTCCAGGGACATCACGGACTTCTCAGCGCCGACCCGTCCGGAGACGGCCGGCGTGCGAATGACTCCAGAGAGCCGCGCGAGCGATCGCGTGGCACGGTGAGAACCGACCCGAGGACGACGATGACCGGCTGGCTGCGCGGCACTGCCCTGGTGGGCGGTGTGATCGCCCTGGCCGCTGGGCTGCTCGCAGTGGGGGCGGCGGTCGGCTCGCCCCCCGACAAGGCCGCAGCGCCGGCGGCGAGCGCTGCTCCCGCCGCCCCGTCGGACCCGCTGGCCCGGTCCATCGCGGCGCTGCAGAAGAACCTGAAGCGGTCACCGGGCAACGGCCGCGCGTGGTCCGACCTGGGGCTGGCCTACGTGCAGGAAGCGCGGCTGACCGCCGACCCCACGTACTACCCGAAGGCGGAGGGGGCCTTCGCGAAGTCGCTCGCCCTCTCCCCCGACGACAACGCCACCGCGCTAGTCGGCCAGGCGACGCTGGCATCCTCCCGCCACGACTTCCCGCGCGCCCTCGCGCTGGTCACCGGGGCCCTGCGGCTCAACGACTACAGCGCGACGGCGTACGGCGTGAAGGCCGACGCCCTCACCGAGCTCGGACGGTACGACGCCGCTGCCGCGGCCGTGCAGCGCATGCTCGACCTCCGGCCGGGAGTCGACTCCTTCGCGCGCGGCAGCTACCAGCGCGAGCTGCGCGGAGACGTGCCAGGGGCCCGCGAGCTGCTGCAGCACGCCGCCGACGACGCCGCCTCGCCCGCCGACAAGGCCTTCTCCCTGTACTACCTCGGCGAGCTGGCGTGGAACAACGGCGACGCCGCGACCGCTCGTCGTCAGTACGACGCAGCCCTTGCCGCCGACCCGGTCTACCTCCCCGCGGAGACGGGTCAGGCCAAGGCCCTCGCGGCAGCAGGCGACGCGACCGCAGCCCTCTCGCTCTACCGCGACGCCGTTCAGCAGCAACCCCAGCCGGCCTACGTCATCGAGCTCGGCGAGCTCCTGCAGGCCACCGGACAGACCAAGGCAGCGCAGGAGCAGTACGACGTCGTACGCGCGACCGAGCAGCTCTTCGCCGCACAGGGTGCCAACGTCGATCTCGAGCTGGCGCTGTTCGAGGCCGACCACGGCAAGCCCGCCGATGCGCTGCGTTACGCGACCTCGGCCTACCGGGTGCGGCCCGACTCGATCCTCACCGAGGACGCCTACGCCTGGGCGCTGCACCGCGCCGGTCGTGATCGCGAGGCGCTCGCCCAGGCCCGGCGCGCCGGCCGGCTCGGTGCTCGTCTTCCCTACCTGCGCTACCACCTCGGCGTCATCGAGGCCGCCGTCGGCGACACCTCGGGGGCGCGCCGCGACCTGCGTGCCGCCCTCTCGCTGAACCCGTCGTTCAACCCGCTGCAGGCCCCCGCTGCGCGCGCTCTGCTGAAGTCCCTCGGTTGATCCGCAAGACCGTCGCCGTCGTCGTCGCAGGCATCGCGTTCGCGCTCCTGCCGGCGCCGGCCGCCTCCGCGCACCCGCTCGGCAACTTCACGGTCAACACCGCCGACCAGGTCGTCGTCGTCTCGTCAGGGGTCGAGGTCCTCCACGTCGTCGACCTCGCCGAGATCCCGACGGTGCAGCTGCGCGGGAAGGTGTCGGACGCCGGCGGCCTCACTGCGTATGCCGCAGCCGAGTGCGCGCGCGTCGCCCCCCTGCTCGACCTGTCGGTGGACGGGCACCGCGCCGCCCTGTCGCTGCGCTCCTCGTCCGGCGCGGTGCGGCCTGGCGCCGCCGGTCTGACGACGACGCGTCTCGAGTGCCGGCTGACGACGGACGCGCGCGCCTCCACCGCGGTCGCCTATGTCGACGGTGCCGTCACCGACCGGGTCGGCTGGAAGGAGGTGACGCTCGCAACCCACTGCGGTTCGCTGCGCGGCTCCGACGTACCGGCGACATCACCGTCGAAGCTGCTGACCGCCTACCCCGCCGATCTGCTCACGTCGCCTCTCGATGTGCGGCAGGCGCATGCGTCGATCAGCGCCGGCGCGTGCACCGCCGGGCCTTCGGAATCGACCGACGTCGTGGCAAAGGCTCTGCCGCGCGGCGTCGGCGGCGTGGCGGCGTTCTTCACCGACTTCCTCGGGCGCAGGCACCTCAGCATCGGCTTCGCGGTCGTGTCGATCCTCGCCTCGCTCGCCTTCGGCGTCATCCACGCACTCGCACCCGGACACGGCAAGACCGTGATGGCGGCCTACCTCGTCGGGCAGCGCGGCACCAAGCGGCAGGCCCTGCAGCTCGGGTCGATCGTCACCTTCACGCACACCGCGTCGGTGCTGCTGCTCGGCGCACTGCTCACCCTCGGGACGCTGGCCGCGCCCGAGCGCGTCGTACCTCTCACCGAGATCCTCTCTGGCCTGCTGCTCGCCGGCCTGGGCGGCTACCTGCTCGTGCCGGCGGTACGCCGGATCCGTGCCGCGCGCGTGATCGCCGACCACGGGCACGACCACCCGCACGACCACCCGCACAACCACGATCACCCGCACGACCACGACGATCACCACGACCACGAGGTCGCGCCCGAGGCCGCGGGGCTGCACTCGCATGGTGGCGGACCGGCGCACGCGCACGCCGTCCCCGACGGCCCCCTCGGCTGGCGCACGCTGGCCGGGATGGGGGTGGCCGGCGGACTCGTGCCGAGCCCGTCCGCTCTCGTCGTGCTGCTCGGCGCGACCGCCCTCGGGCGCGCGTGGTTCGGCGTCGTGCTCGTCGTCTGCTACGGCCTCGGCATGGCCGTGACCCTCACCGCAGCGGGTCTGCTCCTGCTGCGCGCGCAGTCGGTCCTCGACCGGCGCGGCTGGTCGCTCGGCCGCGGCCACAACCTGGGGCGGCTGCTGCCGGTCCTCACCGCCGGCGTGGTGGTGATGGTCGGGCTCGGCCTGGTGCTGCGCGGCTGGATGACCAGCCGCGGTCTCGCCTGACCGCTGCAGGCGTGCGGCGTGGCTGACGGGTTCTGTCCGATGCCGCCCCTACCGTCCGAAGCGTGTTCCACGTCGCACCTTCCGCTTCCGCGCGCGGCCTCATCCCTGTGCAGGGCACGTTCGACGAGCTGGGTCGGCCGCTGCGCGAGGTGACGTTCGTCGTCGTCGACCTGGAGACCACCGGCGGCTCGGCAAGCAGCTGCGACATCACCGAGATCGGCGCGGTGAAGGTGCGGGGCGGCGAGGTGCTCGGCGAGTTCCAGACGCTGGTCAACCCGTCGACGTCGATCCCGCCGTTCATCGCAGTCCTGACGGGCATCACCGACGCGATGGTGGCGGGCGCACCACGGATCGACACCGTCCTTCCGGCGTTCCTCGAGTTCAGCAGGGGCTGCGTCCTGGTCGCGCACAACGCGCCGTTCGACCTCGGGTTCTTGCGCGCCGGCTGTGATCGCCTCGGACTCGACTGGCCGTCGTACGAGCACCTCGACACGGCCCGGCTCGCACGACGCGTCATCAACCGCGACGAGGCACCCAACTGCAAGCTGTCGACGCTCGCGCAGCTCTTCCGCGCGACGACGACGCCCAACCACCGCGCGCTGTCCGACGCGAGGGCGACCGTCGACGTGCTGCACGGCCTCATGGCGCGGCTCGGCAACCTCGGGGTGCACAGCCTCGAGGAGCTGAGCACCTTCTCGGCACAGGTGACTCCCGCGCAGCGGCGCAAGCGCCATCTGGCCGACGCGCTGCCGACGGCGCCCGGCGTCTACCTGTTCAAGGACGGCAAGGGCCGAGTGCTCTATGTCGGAAAGAGCCGCAACCTGCGCACCCGCGTCCGCACCTACTTCACGGCCAGCGAGATGCGCACCCGGATGGCCGAGATGGTCGGCATCGCCGAGCGCGTCGACCCGATCGTCTGCGCGACTCCCCTCGAGGCGGAGGTCCGCGAGCTGCGGCTCATCGCCGAGCACCGGCCTCGCTACAACCGGCGCTCGAAGTTCCCGGAGCGCGCCGTGTGGCTGAAGCTGACCGTCGAGGCCTTCCCCCGGCTGTCGCTGGTCCGCAAGGTGCAGGGCGACGGGGCGACCTACCTCGGGCCCTTCGGCAGCGTGCGCACCGCCGAGCTCGCGATGGCGGCGGTGCACGAGGCCCTGCCACTGCGGCAGTGCACTAAGCGGCTGTCCGCACGACTGCTCTCCCCCGCGTGCGTCCTCGCCGAGATGCGCCGCTGCGGAGCGCCGTGCCAAGGCGAGGAGTCGGTCGACGACTACGCCGTGCACGCGCAGGCGTTGCGCGACGCCGTGTCCGGCGACCCGTCCCGCATCGTCGACACCCTCACGCGACGGATCCACGCGCTCGCCGCCGAGCAGCGCTTCGAGGACGCCGCTGCGCACCGCGACCGCCTCTCCGCCTTCATCCGCACAGTCGCCCGGCTGCAGCGCCTCAGCGCGCTGACCGCAGTCGACCAGGTCGTCGCCGCGCAGCCGACCGCCGACCTCGGCTGGGAGGTCAGCGTCATCCGCCGGGGACGCCTTGCCGCCGCCGGCGTCGTGCCGCGGGGCGCGCATCCGGCGCCCTACGTCGAAGCGCTGATCGCGACGGCAGAGACGGTCCTCGCCGGTGTCGGCCCGCTGCCTGCTGCGACGGCCGAGGAGGTGCACCTGGTGCTGCGCTGGCTGGAGCAGCCCGGCACCCGGCTCGTCCGCATCGAGGGCGAGTGGGTGTCGCCCGCGTTCGGAGCGGGCGCGCAGCGGGCCTGGCTGGAGTTCGACGGCCGCGATGCCGTCCGGCCCTTCGACGACCGCCGCGGTCTCCGCCCGGTCGCCCGGCCGGCTCGCGCGAGCGCCTAAGCGACCCGACGCGCCCGGATCGCGCGCACCGCGAGTGCCACCGCGAACAGGATCGTCGCGAGCACCGAGAGCAGGAAGCCGGCCCAGCCGATGTTGCCGATCCAGGTCACCCCGCTCGCAGCGTTCTCTGCATCAGTGCCGTTGTTGCCCACGGCGGACAGCGCAAACAGCCCGACCATGAGGACGACGAGCACGGTGAAGGTGACCTTCGGCCGTTCGAACAGACGCGACATGGCAACCCACTCCCCCGTTGAGGACTCCGGCTCCCGCAGGTTATCGGAAGATACCTGCCTGTTGTCAACGACCCGACTGCCCACGACGCCACGTGACCAGGGCGACCAGCAGGAAGGGCAGAGCGCCGACCCCGCCCAGCCGCTCGAACGGCTGCGCCGTGTGGCGGCTCGCGAACGCGGACACGAGCCAGGAAACGATCGGGCAGGCACCCGCCAGGACGACGTACGGCGTCGGCGTCAGCAGCACGCGCCCGATGGCCCCCACGCCGGCCGCGACTGACCACGCCAGGTCGTCGGCGATCCCGCGCGCGAACGCGAGCAGCACCTCGCGCTGGCTCACCGCCGCCTGCTCGGACTCCCAGAGGTGACTCAGGATCTCCCGCCTGCGGCGGTCCCTCCGCGGGCCCGGCACGCACGCGGTGTAGACGACGCACCAGCGCCACACCCAGCGGCTCGCCGTACCCGCGAGGACGGTCATGACCGGGCGAGTCCCGGCTTGAGCACGGTGGTCGTCGCCAGCGTCCGCGACCGGCGCAGCGCGGGCGCCGCGTCATCACTGACCTGGTACAGCCGGCGCCGGGGGCGCGACTGCTCGACCTCGTCAGACCCTTCCCATCGACTGGTCAGCAGACCGTCACGCTCGAGGCGCTCGAGGACCTTGTAGAGCGTTCCGTGCGCGGTCAGCCGACGCCCGTCGGCCTGGCCGAGGTCCGTGGCGATGGCGAACCCGTAGAACTCCGGCTCGCCGTCGCGCAACCGCCGCAGCCCGATCCCGAGGATGGCCTCCTCGAGCGGCAGCAGCACTCCGGCACGGCGACGTGGCACCCCACGAGAGTAGGAGCAGTCGGCCCACCTGCACAGGCCTGTCCGCCGTACGCTTCGCGACGTGATCACCGCCATCGTCAACGTCAACTGCGCCGTCGACCGGATCCCCGAGGTCGCCCAGGCGATCGCCGAGCTCGACGGGGTCAGCGAGGTCTACTCCGTCGCCGGCGACGTCGACCTCGTCGCGATGGTGCGCGTGC
>JAODNA010000073.1 GCA_025465135.1 Frankiales bacterium
AGCTGCCGCGCACCGGTGGCGCACCGCTCGTCGCCGCCGCGGGCGTGCTCCTGCTCATCGGTGTCGCCGGCATCCGCCGCTCCCTCACCCGCTAGACCCCACCACTGCCGATCACTGCCGGAATCGGGACGCTCTCCAGCGCCCGATCCGGCAGTGATCGTCTCGGAACGTGGCTAGCGTGCCGGCTGTGAGCGCTGGCCTTCCCGATCCCACCCTGCTGCTCGCCGACGCGCCGCGGGTGCGGGCTGCCCTTGACTCGGCCGGGTGGTCGGCCGGCGCGCTCGACGACCTGCTCGGCGTGACCGCGCGGACCCATCTCGACCGCGACGAGCTCGCCCCGGTGCTGCGCCGGACGCGGGACCGCAGCCCCCTGGCCACCCTCGCCCGGTTGTTCGTCGCCGGGGTCGCGGTGGACGACACGGATGCCCGTGCGGCGGGCGTACCGGCGTCATGGCTTCTGGCGGACGGCAGTGCCGCGATCCGGCTGCAGCCGGTTGCGCACGGTGGGGTCGAGGTGACGGTCCCTCACGACGCGGGTCGCGCAGCTGCCGGCGTGCATCCCGAGCAGGTGCTCGGGGTCGGCGCCGCGAGCCTCACCCTGGCCGCCGCTACCCCGCGACGGACGGTGGCGCGCGTGCTCGACCTCGGCACCGGCTGCGGCATCCAGGCGCTGCTGGCCGAGGACCACGCGGACGTCGTCGTCGCGACGGACCGCAACCCGCGAGCGGTTGCGTTCACCGCGCTCGCCGCCGCGCTAGCGGGCGTCGACATCGACGCGCGTAGCGGTGACCTTCTCGAGCCGGTCGCCGGCGAGCAGTTCGATCTCGTCATCTCCAACCCGCCGTTCGTCGTCAGCCCGGGGGCCCGCTACACCTACCGGGACTCGGGTCTCGACGGCGACGAGGTCTGCCGGCGTCTCGTGCACGACCTGCCGAGCGCCCTCGCGCCTGGCGGGATCGCCGTCCTTCTCGTCAACTGGCTGCACATCGAGGGCGAGGACGGCGACGAGCGGGTCCGGGGCTGGTTCGCGGGCAACGGCTGCGACGGCTGGGTCGTGCAGCGCGAGCTGGCAGCGCCGGAGGACTACGTCACCGCCTGGCTCCGCGACACCGACGAGGGCTCCCGGTTCGACCGCCTGTACGACGAGTGGGTGGACTGGTTCGAGCAGCGCCGGGTCGAGGCCGTTGCGTTCGGCGTCCTCGCGATGCGACGCCGTACCGACGGGTCGGGGTCGGTCGTCCTCGAGGACGTCGTGCAGACGGTCGCGGCGACGTGGGGTGACGAGGTGCTCGATCACTTCGCGCGGCGTGACGCGCTGGCGACGGACCTGCTCGACATCTGCTGGCGGCTGCGCGACGACGTGCGCCTGCACCAGGTGGCATCGCGCGACGACGACGGCTGGCTGGTCGAGTCCTCGGTGCTCCAGCAGTCGGCGGGCCTGCGCTGGTCCGGCGGCACGGACGACCACGGGGCTGCCCTGCTTGCGGCCTGCGACGGCACGATGCCGCTGCGGACGCTGTTCGCGCTGCTCGCGGCGGGCGCGGGGATCCCGGAGAGCGAGGCCGTCGGCCAGGGTCTACCGGTGGTGCGTCGACTCGTCGAGCAGGGCTTCCTCGTACCCTGACGGGAACCCCCGCACTCGAACGCTTGGAGAACCGTGCCCGACACCGACCTCGATACCGATGCCGACGCCCCTGTGGGCGGCCGGGCGCGGACGGGTACCGGGCACCGACTCGTCATCGTGGAGTCGCCGGCGAAGGCGAAGAAGATCGCGTCCTTCCTCGGCCCCGGCTACACGGTCGAGAGCTCGATCGGGCACATCCGCGACCTGCCGCGCAATGCCTCCGACGTTCCGGCCAGTCACAAGGGCCAGGCCTGGGCGCGCCTCGGTGTCGACGTGGACAACGGCTTCGAGCGGCTGTACGTCGTCAGCGCGGACAAGCGCCAGCAGGTCGCCAAGCTGAAGGCCCTCCTCAAGGACGCCGACGAGCTCTTCCTCGCGACCGACGAGGACCGCGAGGGCGAGGCCATCGCGTGGCACCTGCTCGAGACGCTGAAGCCGAAGGTTCCGGTACGCCGGATGGTCTTCCACGAGATCACTCCGGCCGCGATCCAGCACGCGGTGGAGACCCCGCGTGAGCTGGACCGATCGCTCGTCGACGCGCAGGAGACCCGCCGCGTGCTCGACCGGCTCTACGGCTACGAGGTCTCGCCGGTCCTGTGGAAGAAGGTCATGCCGCGGCTGTCCGCCGGACGCGTGCAGTCCGTCGCGACCCGCATCGTGGTCGAGCGCGAGCGGGCCCGCATGCGCTTCGTCGAGGCGTCGTACTGGGACATCGAGGGCGCGTTCACCGCCGGCGAGCAGGACGACCCCACTGCCCCGCGGACGCTGACCGCGACGCTCGTGCAGCTCGACGGCAAGCGGCTTGCGACCGGCCGCGACTTCGACCCCGACTCCGGTCAGCTGCGCTCTGACGTCGTTCATGTCGACGAAGGGAGCGCGCGGTCGCTCGTCGAGCGGCTGGCCGACGTGCCCTTCGCCGTGCGCTCCGTCGAGGACAAGCCCTACACGCGCAAGCCGTACCCGCCCTTCATGACCTCGACGCTGCAGCAGGAGGGCGGCCGCAAGCTGCGGTTCTCGGCGCAGCGGGTCATGCAGACGGCGCAGCGGCTGTACGAGAACGGCTACATCACCTACATGCGTACCGACAGCACCAACCTGTCGGAGACCGCGGTGCAGGCCGCGCGGCAGCAGGCGCGCGACCTGTACGGGCCGGAGTACGTGCCCGACGCACCGCGCCGCTACGCCGGCAAGGTGAAGAACGCGCAGGAGGCGCACGAGGCGATCCGTCCGTCCGGCGACGTCTTCCGTACGCCTGGGGAGCTGGCTCGCGAGCTCACGGGTGACGAGCTGCGCCTCTACGAGCTGATCTGGCAGCGCACCGTCGCGTCGCAGATGGCCGACGCGCGCGGTGTGACCGCGTCCGTGCGTCTCGGTGCCGTCACCGCGGACGGCACCGACGCGGAGTTCTCCGCGACCGGCAAGGTCATCACGTTCCCTGGCTTCCTGCGGGCCTACGTCGAGGGCAGTGACGACCCCGATGCCGAGCTCGAGTCGACCGAGCGGCGACTCCCGCGCGTCGCGGTGGGGGACGGCCTCGGCGTCGATCGCCTGGAGGCGCAGGGGCACACGACCTCACCGCCGGCGCGCTACACCGAGGCCTCACTGGTGAAGCAGCTCGAGGAGCTCGGCATCGGCCGGCCGTCGACGTTCGCGTCGATCATCTCCACCATCCAGGACCGCGGCTACGTCTGGAAGAAGGGCTCCGCACTCGTCCCGACCTGGCTCGCGTTCGCCGTCATCGGCCTGCTCGAGCAGCACTTCGGTCGCCTCGTCGACTACGGCTTCACCGCGTCGATGGAGGAAGACCTCGACCACATCGCCGAGGGCGGCGAGAACTCCGTCGCGTGGCTGACGCGCTTCTACTTCGGGTCGGCCGAGGGCAAGGAGGGCGGTCTCGCGCAGCAGGGCGGCCTCAAGAAGCTGGTGAGCGAGAACCTGGACGACATCGATGCCCGCGACATCAACTCCATCCCGATCGGGCGCACGCCGGACGGCACGGAGGTCGTCGTACGCGTCGGGAAGTACGGCCCCTACGTCACGGTCGGCGAGCTGAAGGCGTCGCTCCCCGAGGACCTCGCACCCGACGAGCTGACGCCCGAGCTCGCCCTCGAGCTCGCCAGCGCGCCGAGCGGGGACCGCTCCCTCGGCAGCCACCCCGAGAGCGGGCTCGACGTCGTCGCCCGCACGGGCCGCTACGGCCCCTACGTGTCCGTCGTGCTCCCGGAGGGCTCGAAGGACAAGCCGCCGACAGCGTCGCTGTTCGCGTCGATGTCGGTCGACACGATCACCCTCGACGAGGCGCTCCGACTGCTCACGCTGCCCCGGGTGCTCGGTGCCGCCGAGGACGGCGAGGAGATCACCGCGCAGAACGGCCGTTACGGGCCCTACATCAGCAAGGGCAAGGACTCCCGCTCGCTCGCGGCTGAGGAGCAGCTGTTCACGGTGACGCTCGAGGAGGCGCTCGCGCTGCTCGCCCAGCCCAAGCAGCGCGGTCGCGGGGCGGCAACGGCGAAGCCGCCGCTGAAGGAGCTCGGGTCCGACCCGGCAAGCGGCAAGCCGATGGTCGTCAAGGAGGGGCGCTTCGGCCCCTACGTCACCGACGGCGAGACCAACGCCTCGCTGCGCAAGGGCGATGACATCGAGTCCCTCACCGACGAGCGCGCCTCGGAGCTGCTGGCCGAGCGACGCCTGCGCGGGCCGGCACCGAAGAAGACGGCTGCCCGCAAGCGCCCCGCGGCCAAGAAGGCCGTCAAGAAGACCGCAAAGAAGGCACCGGCCAAGAAGCCCGCCTCGTAGTCGGGGCAACTACCCTCGAACCGTGGACCGTCCCGCAACCGCCGACGGCCTGCCGCTCCCCGACGAGCCGGTCGTCGTGGCTGTCGGCCGGGCGAAGAGCGTGCTGACGATCCGGGCCTTCCGAAGGCTCTACACCGCGCTGGTCCTGTCGAGCTTCGGTGACTGGCTGGGGTTCCTCGCGACGACCGCCCTGGCCGCGCAGCTCGTCGACGGATTCACCGCGAAGGCCTACGCAACCGGTGGCGTCCTCGTCTTCCGCTTGATGCCCGCCGTGCTGTTCGGGCCGCTGGCGGGCGCGTTCGCCGACCGATTCGACCGCCGCCGCACGATGGTCGTCTGCGACCTCGCGCGCTTCGGGCTGTTCGTGTCCATCCCGCTGTCGCACTCGCTGGTCTACCTGCTCGGTGCCTCGTTCCTCATCGAGTCCCTCAGCCTGTTCTGGATCCCGGCCAAGGAGGCCTCGGTCCCCAACCTCGTGCCGCGCGAACGGCTGGAGAGCGCAAACCAGCTCTCGCTGATCGCGACCTACGGCAGCGCTCCCGTTGCGGCTGCCGTCTTCGCCGCGCTGGGTCTCGTCTCGCGCGCCCTCGGCAACGGCGTCTCCTTCTTCTCCACCCGACCGGTCGACCTGGCTTTGTACGTCGACGCGGCGACGTTCCTGTTCTCGGCGCTGACGATCCTGCGACTGCAGATCCCCAGCCCGCACACGGAGCACCGCTCGCGAGAGAACCCCGACGCCCCAGGCTTCTTGGCGAGTCTGCGCGAGGGGCTGGCGTTCATGCGGGGCGAGCCGCTGGCGCGTGGGCTCCTCGTCGGGATGCTCGGCGCACTGGCAGCAGGGGGCGCGATCATCGCGCAGGGCAAGCTGTTCGCGGCGATCCTCGGCGGTGGCGATGCCGCCTACGGCCTGCTGTTCGGCTGCATCTTCCTGGGCATCGCAGGTGGTGTCGCGCTGGGTCCGCGGTTCATCGGGACCCTGTCGCGGCGCCGGCTGTTCGGTCCGTCCATCGTCGGTGCGGGCGCGTCGCTGACGCTCATGGCGCTCGTGCCGAACCTGTTCATCGTCACTGTCCTGACCCTGCTCGTCGGAGGGTTCGCCGGTCTCGCCTACGTCATCGGGATCACGCTTCTCGGCGGCGAGGTCGCTGATGAGCTTCGCGGCCGGACCTTCGGCCTCGTGCAGTCGCTCATGCGCATCGACCTGCTGCTGGTCACCGGCACGACACCGTTCATCTCCGGTGCCATCGGCCGCCACATCGTGACGGTCCGCGGCGTCGACCTGACCATCAACGGCGTCGCGGTCACGTTGCTCGTCGGTGGTCTGCTCGCGATGCTCGTCGGCATCGCCTCGTTCCGGCAGATGGACGACCGACCCGGCGTCCCCTTGCGCAGCGACCTGCTGTCACTGGTCCGACGCTCGCACCCCGCGCCGTCGTACCCAGGTCTGTTCCTGGCGCTCGAGGGCGGGGAAGGCGCCGGCAAGTCGACGCAGGCGAGGCTCCTCGTCGAGTGGCTGGAGTCCGCCGGCCGGGAAGTGGTGCTGACCCGGGAGCCCGGTGCGACGCCGGCCGGGGAGCGGATCCGCGCGCTGCTGCTCGAGCCTTCGACCGGCGGGATCTCACCGCGTTCGGAAGCGCTGCTCTACGCCGCCGACCGGGCGCAGCACGTCGCTCACGTCATCCTGCCGGCGCTGGAGCGCGGCGCGGTGGTCGTGACCGACCGCTACGTCGACTCGTCGCTCGCCTACCAGGGGGCGGGTCGAGAGCTGGAGCTCGCTGAGGTCGCCCGCCTGTCGCGGTGGGCGACCGGCGGTCTGCGCCCCGACCTGACACTGCTGCTCGACATCGATCCGGCCGTCGGGCTCGGCCGCATCCCCGGTGCCCGTGACCGCATCGAGCTCGAGGCCCTGTCGTTCCACGAACGCGTTCGGCAGGGGTTCCTGGACCTCGCAGCGGCGGATCCGGACCGCTACCTCGTCGTCCCCGCCACCGATCCGGCCGAGGCCGTGCACGCGAAGGTCCGGTCCCGCGTGAGCCCCCTGCTGCCGGCCGCCGTTCTGCACCCGGTCTCCTCGTGAGCGTCTTCGACGACCTCGTCGGCCAGCAGTTCGTCGTCGCCCAGCTGCAGGCCGCCGTTGACGCCGCCGCCCGCATCGTCGGCGGCGACGAGACCGCCGGGTCGGCGATGACGCACGCGTGGCTCTTCACCGGCCCGCCCGGCTCGGGGCGGTCGGTCGCCGCGCGCGGCTTTGCCGCCGCACTGCAGTGCGAGAACGGTGGCTGCGGCCACTGCTCGGCGTGCCACCAGAGCCTCGCCGGCACGCACGCCGACGTCGCAGTCGTCGTGCCCGAGGGGCTCAGCCTCGGTGTCGCCGAGGTACGGCGCATCGTCGCCCACACCGCCCGTCGGCCCACGGGGGGCCGCTGGCAGGTCACCCTCATCGAGGACGCCGACCGGATGCCCGACTACGCCTCCAACGCGCTGCTCAAGGCCATCGAGGAGCCACCGCCTCGCGGGGTCCTGCTGCTGTGCGCGCCCAGCGTCGAGGACCTGCTCCCGACCATCCGGTCCCGGTGCCGGCTCGTGCCCTTGCGGACCCCGCCCGTCGAGGCCGTCGCCGAGGTGCTCGTACGACGTGACGGCGTCGACCCGGCCATGGCGGCCTTCGCCGCGCAGGCGGCCCAGGGACACATCGGCCGGGCCCGGCGGCTCGCGCTGCACGAGGACGCGCGCGGCGAGCGGCGGGACGTCCTGTCGCTGCCGCGCTCGCTCCAGGGGGTGGGATCGGCACTGCAGGCAGCGAAGGACCTGGTCGACGCTGCCCAGGCGGAGGCGACGCGGCTCACGCAGGACCGCGATGTGGCCGAGAAGGAGGAGCTGTCGACCGCCCTCGGTGGTGGAGCGACCGGCAAGGGCTACACCGGCTCCGCGCCGAAGGGTGGAGCGGGCGCGCTGAAGGAGCTCGAGAAGCGCCAGAAGAGCAGGGGGACGCGCACCTCGCGTGATGCCCTGGATCGTGCTCTGGTCGATCTCGCAGCGTTCTACCGCGACGTCCTGGTCATCCAGCTCGGCACGGGTACGCCGGCGATCCACGGCGACCTGGGAGAGCAGGCCGCGGCCATCGCGAGGGCCACGACACCCGAGTCCACACTGCGGCGGATCGAGGCCGTCCTGGGCTGCCGGACCGCTCTCGACGGCAACGTCGCGCCGCTGCTCGCGGTGGAGTCGATGGCGCTGGCACTGCGCACGGGCTGACCTGCCCGAGGCGCTCTGCGCATCCCCTAGACTCGACCGCGGACCTGCTCCGGCGCCTGCCGGGTCAGCCCGCCGCCTTAGCTCAGTCGGCAGAGCACCTCACTCGTAATGAGGTTGTCCGCGGTTCGATTCCGCGAGGCGGCTCCACCTGTAACGAACTCGCGTCCTCGGCGATGGGCACATCGTGTCGGTGAAAGCTCCCTCGCTCTGGCACCTGCCGATCGTGTACGCCGGCTTCGTGCTGAGCTTCGCCGCGACCGACTCCGCAAAGGAAGCGACCCGGTCCCGGGTGCAGATGGCGGAGTACCTCTACGGTCGCGCCGAGGACCATCGGCTCCTCATCGCCCACGGGGGTCTGACCTTCGCCGCGTTCGAGAAGAACCCCGCCGGGGGTTGGTACCTCGCCTGGATCAGTGCCTGGCCGCATCACCGCAAGCACGGCTCCTACCTGCTCACGGAGATCTGCCGTCGCTCCGACGCGAGACGGGTCGCCCTGACCCTGCACTGCCCGGCCAAGCTCGTCCGCTGGTACCGCGGCTACGGCTTCCTCCCGGCCCAGTCGACCCGTGCTCCGCGTGACGTCGCGGCGGCCAAGGAGGGCCTGGTGAAGCTGCACCGGCCCGCCAAGCGCCGTCGGGCCTAGCTCCGGTTCCCGGTCACGGAGCACTTCCGCTGGACAGCGGACGCGACGAGGCGAGAGAGTCCCCCCACCACAGACGAGGGGGCGGCAATGCCGACATTCATGGACTTCCACGACGACCTGAAGCTTCCGCAGGAGGCCATCGACTCCATCGGCCAGGGCGCGAAGAACGGCGACAAGGACGAGTTCGGCGTCCGTCAGATCGAGCTCTACCACAACGCCGACGGCCGGGTGTACTGCCTGCTGGAGGCGCCGGATGCCGAGGCCGTGCGCAAGCACCACGCCGCGCTCGACGTGCCGTGCGGCGACGTGCACGAGGTCAACCAGCTGCTCTGACGTCGCATGACCCGGTTGGCGGCGTGCAGGTGGGGTTCTGTCACCCGTCTGTCACCGTCCGTATAGCCCCGGTGGCCCTACAGTGACGGATGTCGGGTCCCCGCCGGGGCGTGACGTTGTCGCCGCCGTGGGCGGTTTCGAGATGGGGGACCCATGTCCATCGACGCACCCGCCGGCCCAGCCAAGACGAGGCCGAAGGCGCCGCGGCAGGACAAGCCGGTAGAGGCGACCAGCAGCGACGCCACCGACCTGCTCGCGATGCTCAACGCGCTGTGCGCCGGCGACTTCGGCGTCCGGCTCGAGCCGCGCGAGGGCGTCATGGGCCAGGTCGTGGAGCGGGCCAACGCGCTGGCGGCCCTGAACGAGCGGCGGACCCGAGAGCTCGTGCGCGCCAGCCGCGTCATCGGCCGTGAGGGCCGCATGACGGAGCGGCTCGACGAGGTCGGTGCCGACGGCGACTGGAGCACCGGTGCCGCTGCCGTCAACTCCCTCATCGACGACCTGGTCCGGCCGACGACCGAGGTCGCCCGCGTCATCGCAGCCGTGGCCGAGGGTGACCTCTCGCAGCAGATGGCGCTGGAGATCGCCGGCCAGCCGGTCAAGGGCGAGTTCCTCCGGATCGGTACGACGGTCAACACGATGGTCGACCAGCTGTCGTCGTTCGCGGATGAGGTCACGCGTGTGGCCCGCGAGGTCGGCACCGAGGGCAAGCTCGGCGGTCAGGCGCAGGTCAAGGGCGTGTCCGGCGTGTGGCGCGACCTGACCGAGTCGGTGAACTCGATGGCCGGCAACCTGACCAGCCAGGTCCGCAACATCGCGCAGGTCACCACTGCTGTCGCGCAGGGCGACCTGTCGCAGAAGATCACGGTCGACGCGCAGGGCGAGATCCTCGAGCTGAAGAGCACGGTCAACACGATGGTCGACCAGCTGTCGTCGTTCGCCGACGAGGTGACGCGTGTGGCGCGCGAGGTCGGCACCGAGGGCCG
>JAODNA010000032.1 GCA_025465135.1 Frankiales bacterium
ATGGTGCCGCTGAACCCGCTGCTCAAGGCGCCGGAGGTGGCCTACCACCTCGAGGACAGCGACGCGAAGCTCCTCGTGACCTTCGAGATGTTCGCCGACGAGGCGTGGAAGGGGGCGCAGGCGGCCGGCGGAGTCACGACCTACGTCGTGAACATGCCGGGCAACGACGTCCGGCCCGAGGGGACGAAGCACTACGACGAGCTCTACTTCGCCGATGACACCCGCGACATCGTGCCGCTGGGGGCGGATGACACCGCGGTGCTGCTCTACACGAGCGGCACGACCGGCAAGCCGAAGGGCGCCGAGCTCACCCACTTCCAGCTGTTCATGAACTGCACGACGGCAGGCAACCTGTTCGGCTTCGAGGACGACGACATCGGCCTCGCTGTGCTGCCGTTCTTCCACGTCTTCGGGCTGTCGAGCGTCCTCAACATCTCGGTCCGCTTCGGGGGCACGATGGTGCTCGTGCCGCGCTTCGAGATGGAGCCGGTGGTGGACGCGATCGAGAAGCACCGCTGCACGATCTTCTCCGGCGTACCGACCATGTACTTCGCGCTCCTGGCGATGGACCTGTCCGGCCGCGACCTGTCGTCCCTGCGGGTCGGGGTGTCCGGCGGTGCGCCCATCCCCGGCGAGACCATCAAGGCGTTCGAGGAGAAGTTCCCCGGCGTCGTCATCCTCGAGGGCTACGGGCTCTCCGAGAGCGCGAGCACGACGACGTTCAACGTCAGTGCCGAGGAGCGCAAGGTGCTCAGCATCGGCAAGCCGATCTGGGGCGTCGAGGTCAAGGTCGTCGACGAGAACGACAAGGTGCTGCCGCCGGGCGAGGAGCACGTCGGCGAGATCGTGATCCGCGGCCACAACATCATGAAGGGCTACTACAAGAACCCCGAAGCGACCGCGGAGACGATGCGCGGCGGCTGGTTCCACACTGGTGACCTGGGCTACGCCGACGACGACGGGTTCCTCTTCATCGTCGACCGCAAGAAGGACCTGGTCATCCGCGGCGGCTACAACGTCTACCCGCGCGAGATCGAGGAGGTCCTCTATGCCAACCCCTCGATCGCCGAGGCGGCCGTCATCGGCAAGCCCGACGACAAGCTCGGTGAGGAGGTCGTCGCCGTCATCACGCTGAAGCCCGGCGCGTCTGTGACGCCTGAGGAGGTCATCGCCTACTGCAAGGAGCGACTGGCGGCCTACAAGTACCCGCGCGAGGTCCGCATCGTCGACGCGCTGCCGATGGGCCCGACCGGCAAGATCCTGAAGAAGGAGCTCCGCTGACCGCCGTCCAGACCGTCCGCGGGCCGGTCGACACCGGCGACCTCGGCACGACGCTCATGCACGAGCACGTCTTCGTGCTGTCGCCCGACTCGCAACAGCAGTGGGAGAGGAGCTGGGACGAGGAAGCCCGCGTCGTTGACGCGGTCGCCCGGCTGCAGGAGCTCGCCGACACCGGCGTGCGCACGATCGTCGACCCGACGGTGGACGGCCTCGGCCGTGACATCCCGCGCATCGCACGCGTCAACGCGCAGGTGCCAGGGCTCAACATCCTCGTCGCGACGGGCGTTTACACCTACGCCGACGTCCCGGGCTACTTCAGCTCCCGCGGGCCGGGTGCATTGCCGGACCTGCCCGAGCCCATGGTCGAGCTGTTCGTCCGCGACATCGCCGTGGGCATCCAGGGGACCGAGATCCGCGCCGCGTTCCTGAAGTGCGCGATCGACCACCACGGCCTGACCAAGGGGGTCGAGCGGGTGATGCGGGCCTGCGCCCAGGCACAGCTGCAGACCGGCGTGCCGCTGATGGTGCACACGCATCCCGGCAAGCAGACCGGGCTCGAGGTGCAGAGGGTCCTCGCCGACGAAGGCGTGCCCGCGTCGTCGGTGCTGCTCGCCCACAGCGGTGACTCGGCGGACGCCGACCACCTCTCGTCGCTCGCCGATGCCGGCTTCCTGCTGGGCATGGACCGCTTCGGCATCGACACGATCCTCGACTTCGAGGGACGCGTGGGCGTCGTCGCGGAGCTGTGCCGCCGCGGTTACGCCGCGAGCATGGTGCTCTCGCAGGACGCGTCCTGCTACATCGACTGGGTCCAGCCCGACCTCATGCCCTTCCTGCCCAACTGGAGCTACCTGCACGTCCAGCGCGACGTCGTACCGGCTTTACTGGAGCGAGGCGTGACGCAGGACCAGGTGGACCAGCTGCTCGTCGGCAACCCGAGGCGCTTCTTCGAGCGGTGACAGACACTGGCCGCGTGAGTCGGTTCCGGGGCGACATCGAGGGGCTGCGCGGGGTCGCGGTCCTGCTTGTCGTCGTCGGGCACCTGACGGGTTGGCCGCGGGGTGGCTTCATCGGGGTCGACGTCTTCTTCGTCATCTCCGGCTTCCTCATCACCGGCCTGCTCGTGTCGGAGCACGAGCGCAGCGGAGTGATCAGCCTGCCCCGCTTCTACCTGCGGCGCGCACGCCGGCTGCTGCCTGCCGGGGTGCTCGTCCTGGCGGTCACGGATCTGGTCGCGGCGCTCGTCCTGCTGCCGGGCCGCGCGCACGACACAGCCGTCGACTCGCTGTGGTCGCTGGGCTTTCTCGCCAACGTGCACTTCGCGAGGCTCGGCACCGACTACTTCTCGCTGACCCGGGCTCCGTCGCCGGTCCAGCACTACTGGTCGCTGTCGGTCGAGGAGCAGTTCTACCTCGTCTGGCCCTGCCTGATCCTGGCTGCTCTGGCGCTCGCGGGCCGGTTGCGTGTCGACGGCCGGCGCGCCCTCGTCGTGCTGGCGACCGCCGCGGTCGTGATGTCGCTGGCGTGGTCGGTGATCAGCACGGCGCGCACTCCGGCGGGGGCCTACTTCTCCTCGCCGGCGCGGGCATGGGAGCTCGGTGCCGGTGCCCTGCTGGTGCTCCTCGCACCGCGCGTGCCGTCGCTGCTCGCCTGGCTCGGCGGAGCCGGGCTGGTGCTCTCGGTGCTCGTCATCACACCGACGACGCCCGTGCCGGGCTATGCCCTGGTGCTCCCGGCCGCGTCGACGGTCGCGATCCTCGCGGCGGGCGGCGACCGGCTCGGCCTGGCCACCGCACCTCTTCGCTACGTCGGCAAGATCTCCTACTCGCTCTACCTCTGGCACTGGCCGTGCGTCGTCCTCGGGGCAGCGCTGCCTGGCGGCACGTCAGCGCTCGGCAAGGCCGCGCTGCTCGCCGCGGCCGGGCTGCTGTCGGTCGCGTCGTACCACCTCGTCGAGCAGCCCTTCCGCGGGCACCGGCCGCACCGGGTCCCCGGCCCGCGGTCGCGGTCTGCGGTCGTGCCGGCGTACGCCATGGTCGTGATCGGGGCCCTCGTCGTGACGTGGGTTCTCAGCGGGTCACCGGATGCGCGGCCGGCCGGCCGGCACACGCCCCCGCCGGTGGGGGCCGGGCTCGCGACTCCGCAGTTCCCGGACCTGCCGAGCGCGATCCAGGCTGCCCTGCAGCTGTCGCGCTGGCCGGACGGACTCGATGCCGACCTCACCGACGCCGGTGCGCCCGAGTGGCTGCACGACACGTGCCTTGACGTCTCGGACAAGAACGTCGCGCGCTGCACCTACGGACCGGCGACGGCAACGCGGTCGGTCGCGCTGCTCGGTGACTCCGTCGCCGTCAGCTGGATGCCTGCGCTGCGCCGGGCCGGTTCCCTGCGGGCAGCGCGCATCCACGTCCTCACGCGCCGCCAGTGCGCGAACCTGCGGGGCGCGGTCAGCCCGGCCTGCACCCAGCACCAGGACTGGGCGATCGAACAGGTACGACGGATCCGACCCGAGCTGGTGGTGATGTCCGCGCGGTACCAGGGCACGCAGACCGCGTTGCAGTGGCGCGACGGGACGCAGCGGATGCTCGCCGCGCTCGCGCCGTACGCGAAGCGGATCATCGTGCTGTCCCCTCCTCCCGGCACCGGCAACCTGCAGTCCTGCTACACGCGGTTGTCGCAGCCGCGGGACTGCGCGGCGCAGGTGTCGGAGCGCTGGCGGACCTACGCCGGCGCGGAGCTGCAAGCCGCGACAGCGGCGGGTGCTGTGTTCCTCGACTCCCGCGCCTGGTTCTGCGTGGCGGACCGCTGCCCGGCCGTCGTCGGCGAGCTGCCCGTGCTGTTCGACGGACGGCACCTCACCGCGGTCTACGCAGCGGCGATCGCCCCGGCGATGGCGCCCAGCTTCAGCTGACGAGCAAGGCGACTCCCACCACGGCGCCGAGGGCGATGACGGCGGCGCGCATGACCTGGGGCGGCAGCCGCCGGGCGACCGAGACGCCCAAGGTGCCACCGAGGTAGGCACCCACGGCCAGCGCCAGCGCGTAGCCCCAGTCGACGCGAGCGGACAGGACGAACACCAGTCCGCCGACGACGTTGATGAAGAGCGAGAGCAGCCCCTTCAAGGCGTTCAACCGCTGCAGGCCGTCGGCGACGAGCACTCCCAGCACCGCCAGCAGCAGCACGCCGAGACCGGCACCGAAGTACGACCCGTAGACCGCCGAGAGGCCGACGCCCAGCCTCGCTCCCCAGTGCACGTCGGCCCTCCCGCGCGGACCGTCACGCAGCGCGCGGGCAAGCCGCGGCTGCACCGCCAGCAGGCCGCATGACGCGAGCACCAGGTACGGCACCACCGCACGGAAGGTCGTCGCCGGAGTCACCAGCAGCAGGACCGCTCCGATGATGCCCCCCAGCACGGCGAACGGCAGCAGGGCGAGGAGCCGTCCCCGCTGTCCCTCGAGCTCACGCCGGTAGGCGACCGACCCGCCGGCATAGCCCGAGAGCAGGCCGACCGAGCAGGTGATGTTGGCCGTGACCGGCCCGACGCCCACGGCGAGCAGTGCAGGGAACGCGACCAGCGTCCCGCCACCCGCCACGGCGTTGATGGCGCCGCCCAGCAGGCCGGCCCCGCCTACCAGCAGGAGGTCGGCCGGACTCATGCCGGCGACGCTAGGTCAGCCTCGGGCGAGCTCAGGCAGCGGTGCCACCCGCGGGTCGCCCTCGTCGGCCCAGTAGTCCTCCGGCTCGGTCGCGTCGGTGCCGGCGGGCGCCTTCATCGCACGAAGCGCGACGGTGAGCACCGCGGCGATGACGAGGTTGATGACGAAGGCCGTCAGCGCGATGTAGCCGTTGCGGCCGGAGAGGAACGGGATCTGGGCCGCCGAGCCGCCGAAGTGCTTGTGCGTCGCGGGGTTGACGACGTCGTACGCCTTGACCGTCCCGTAGACCATGGCCACGGCCCAGCCGGCGAGCAGCGCCCACCGGTGGAACCAGCGCGTGAACAGGCCGAAGACGAGGGTCGGAAAGGTCTGCAGCATCCAGATGCCCCCGAGCAGCTGGAAGTTGATCGCGAGGGTCTTGTCGAGGCTGAGCACGAAGACGAGTGCGCCCACCTTGACCACGAGGGACACGATCTTGGAGACCCGGGCCTCCTCCGCGGGATCGGCCTGCGGCCGGAAGAACTCCCGGTAGATGTTGCGGGTGAACAGGTTGGAGGCCGCGATCGACATGATGGCCGCGGGTACGAGGGCGCCGATGGCGATCGCCGCGAAGGCGATGCCGGCGAACCAGCTCGGGAACATGTTCTCGAACAGCTGCGGCACCGCGAGCTGCGGGTTGGGCTTGCCGTCGAGGCCGATCGGGGCGACCTTCGCCGCGATCGCCATGAAGCCGAGCAACGCGATCAGGCCGAGCAGGAGCGAGTACGCCGGCAGCAGCGCTGCGTTGCGGCGGGCGACGTCACGGCGGCTCGTGGAGAGCACGGCCGTGATGCTGTGCGGGTACATGAACAGAGCCATGGCTGACCCGAGCGCGAGCGTCGCGTAGGGCCAGATCACTGGCGCGGTCGGTATGACGGATCCCTTGGGCTTGCCCGTCGCCGGGCTCTTCTGCGACAGCGATGTCTGCGCGCTGTCGAAGATGTGGCCCCAGCCGCCGAGCTTGTGCGGGATGTAGATGATCGCCACGATGATGACCAGGTAGATCAGGATGTCCTTCACGAAGGCGATGAGTGCCGGCGCGCGCAAGCCGCTCGAGTAGGTGTAGGCCGCCAGCGCGACGAACGCGACCAGGAGCGGCAGGTCGGCGACCAGCTTGTTGCCGCTGCCGCCGACGCCCATCACCTCGAGCACCGCCTGGATACCGACCAGCTGCAGCGCGATGTAGGGCATCGTCGCGAGGATCCCGGTGACCGCGATCGCCAGGGCCAGCGTCCGTGAGCCGTAGCGACCCCGGACGAAGTCGGCCGGCGTGACGTAGCCGTGTCGATGGCTGACCGACCACAGCCGAGGGAGGAAGACGAAGACCAGCGGGTAGACGATGATCGTGTAAGGGACGGCGAAGAAGCCGATGGCGCCACTGGCGAACATCAGGGCCGGTACGGCCACGAAGGTGTACGCCGTGTAGAGGTCTCCGCCGAGCAGGAACCACGTCACGAAGGTGCCGAATCCGCGGCCGCCGAGCCCCCACTCGTCGAGGTTGGCGAGGCTCTCGCCCTTGCGCCAGCGGGCGGCCGCGAAGCCGAGCACCGTGACCGCGAGGAACAGCACGATCACGATGGTGAGCGCGACCCCGTCGGTCCCGGTCCGCGCCGCGTTCACGGCTCGCTCCGGTCGGTCAGGCGGGCCCGGGTGCGCTCGGTGGCACGCACCAGCCGGTAGGCCGTGTAGGTGAACAGGGAGGCGAGGAGGACCCAGAGGAACTGGTACCAGTAGAAGAACGGGAAGCCCCAGAGCCGCGGGTCGTCCTTGGCGTAGCTCGACACCCAGAGGAGGGCGACGAACGGGGCCAGCAGCAACACGGCCGCGACGGCGTACGCGGCGCTGCGCCGGCGGTGGACGGGTCCGTCCCCGGCACGGGGCGTGGAGCCGGACGGGGCGGGATCAGTCATGCGGACCTCCAGCGCACGGCCGGCGTCGATGGCGACCGAATGCTGGTGATCTAACCCGATTCGGATCGACTCATGCCTGCTGCCAGGATGCGTCGGTGGAGCGCAGCCGCTGGTCCGTCGTCGCAGCATTCGTCCTCGTCACGTCCGCCAACCAGATGCTCTGGCTCACCTTCGCGCCCGTGACGACCGATGCCGCCAGGCACTACGGCGTCTCCGAGGGATCCATCGGCGCGCTGTCCGCCGTCTTCCCGCTGCTCTACGTGCTGCTGGCCATCCCGGCCGGGTTCGCCCTCGACCGCTGGTTCCGCGGCAGTGTCGCCCTCGGGGCGGCGCTGACAGCGGCGGGTGGTGCGCTGCGGCTCGTCGGCGACAGCTACACCTGGGTGCTGGCCGGGCAGCTCGTCGTTGCTGTCGCGCAACCGCTCGTCACCAACAGCGTGGCGAAGCTGGCCGGCGCGTACACGACGGACGAGGACCGACCGCTCGGCATCGCGGTCTGCTCGGCCGGGCTGTTCGCGGGGTTCCTCGTCGCTTTCGGGACCGGCGCGGCCTTCGGCGGGGGGAGCGGTCTGCGGACGCTGCTCGTCGTACAGGCCCTCTACTCGGTCGTCGGCGCGGTGCTGCTGGTCATCAGCCTGCGCACACCGGGCCGCGTCGTCGCGACGCAGGCCGCGACCGGACTCGCGTCGCTCCGGGCGGTGTGGGCCGACCCCGTGCTCCGGGCGACCACGCAGCTCGTCGTCGTCGGGTTCGGCGTGTTCGTCGGGCTGACGACCTGGCTGCAGGCGCTGCTCGAGCCCGACGGCATCTCGGCCGACACCGCCGGGGTGCTGCTCATCGTCATGGTGGTTGCCGGCGTCATCGGCTCGGTCGTGCTGCCGCCCCGGGCTGCGCAGCAGGGCACGGAACGTGCCGTCCTCAGGGCCTCACTGGTCGTGACGGGCAGCGGCGCCGTGCTGCTCGCTGTCGTCCACGCCCCCGTCGGGATCGCGATCGTCCTGGCGGCGATGGGGCTGCTCATGCTCGCGACGCTGCCCGTCGTGCTGGAGGTCGTGGAGCGCCGAGCCGGGCCGGCCAGCGGCACGGCGGCCGCGCTGCTGTGGATGGCCGGCAACGCGGGCGGACTGGTCGTGACGCTCGCGCTGGCGCCGCTGCTGAAGCACCCGTCCGCTGCCTTCCTGGTGCTCGCCGCGGTCGCCGCCTGCGGGCTGCCGATCCTGGGCCGCCTCGGTCCCGCTGACCTGCGCCGACCCGAGACGGGCTGACGGGCGGGGCCTCGGCCCCGCCCGTCCACCCCCCCAGGCCGATCAGCTCCCGGCGCCCACCAGCTCGTCGGAGAGCATCGACCGGATGCCCGCGTCCAGCTCCGGGCCGGCGGTGTGGCCGTGCACGCTGACGGCGTGCTCCGACGCGGCGCGGACCACCTCGGCCTCCTCGCCTGCGATCGTGAGAGTGCAGTTGGACTCGCTCGGCATCAGCCGGCAGTCGGCGACCTTGCGCATGTGCTTCCCCCTTCGTCCGATGCCCGTCAGCGTGCTCGCGTGGCGGCAGTGGTCCCATAGTCCGTCCGGACTGTGCCTTGACCCGGCCGCGGGTGAACGTGAGAATTCCTCACGATCAAGGGAGACCGTCTGTGGAGTGGTCCAACTGGGCCGGCAACCAGCTCATGGAGCCGGTCCGCGTCGTACGGCCCCGCAGCGCCGACGAGATCGCGGCCGCGGTGAAGCAGGCGGAGGCCGACGGCCTGCGCGTCAAGCCGATCGGGTCCGGGCACTCGTTCACAGCGATCGGCCTCACCGACGGCGTCCTGCTCGACCTGTCGTCGTACGCCGGCCTGGTCTCCGCGGATCCCGCCACCGGGCTGGTCACCGCGCAGGCGGGGCTGCCGCTGCACCGGCTCAACGCGCTGCTCGCCGAGGCCGGCCTCGGGCTCACCAACATGGGGGACATCGACGTCCAGACGGTGTCCGGTGCCGTCTCGACCGGCACGCACGGGACCGGCCGGGACAGTGCCGGCTTCGCCGCGCAGATCGCCGCACTCGAGCTGGTCCTCGCCGACGGCTCGGTCGTCTCCTGCAGCCGGACCGAGCGACCGGAGCTTTTCGCGGCCGCTCGCGTCGGGCTCGGCGCGCTCGGAGTGATCAGCACGGTCACCTTCCAGGCCGAGCAGGCCTTTGCGCTCGAGGCCGACGAGCGACCCATGCCCCTGGACGACGTGCTCGACGGCTTCTTCGAGCTGGTCGCCGCGAACGACCACTTCGAGTTCTACTGGTTCCCGCACACCGACGTGGCGCTGACGAAGCGCAACAACCGGACCGACGCCGAGCTGCGGCCGCTCACCCGGGCCAGGGCCTACGTCGATGACGAGCTGCTCTCCAACGGCGTCTTCGGCCTGACCTGCCGGCTCGGCAGTCGCATGCCGGCCCTGATCCCACGGATCAACAAGCTGGCAGCGCGGGCGCTGACGGCCCGCACCTACATCGACGCAGCGCCCAAGGTGTTCACGTCTCCGCGGCGCGTGCGGTTCTGCGAGATGGAGTACGCCGTCCCGCGGGCGGTGCTGCCGGAGGTGTTCCGGCAGCTGCGCACCCTGCCGGAGCGCTTCGGCCTGAACGTGTCGTTCCCCGTCGAGGTGCGCGTCGCGCCTGCCGACGACGTCACCCTGTCCACTGCCTCGGACCGGGAGTCGGCGTACATCGCCGTGCACATGGTCAAGGGCACGCCCTACGACCCCTACTTCCGTGAGGTCGAGAAGCTGTACCAGGACGTCGGCGGCCGGCCGCACTGGGGCAAGCTCCACAGCCTCGGTGCGGAGCAGCTGCGCGACCGCTACCCGCGCTTCGACGAGTTCACCACCCTGCGCGACGCCCTCGACCCGGATCGCCGCTTCGGCAACGCCTACCTCGAGCGCGTCCTCGGGTGAACGGAAGGGCATGACATGAGCCTCGCCAGGATCAGCAGCCTCGCCATGCTCGCCTCGGGCCTTGCAGGGGTCGCCATGCCGACTCGCGTCGGGGCGGCCCTGCACGTGTCCGCCACCGATGCGCGCGGCCGGGCGGAGACGCGAGCCGGCCTCGGCGGCACCTACGCGGCGCTGGGAGCCTTCGGGCTGCTGAGCAGATCGCCCGTCGCGCGCCGCGCGGTCGGCGTCACCTGGCTCGGGGCCGCGGTCGCTCGGGTCTACGCGCTCGACGTCGACGAGCCCGAGGCCGACGCGACCTACTGGGCCTACCTCGCCGGCGAAGTCGGTCTCGGTCTGGCCGGAATCCTCGCCCGCCGCTGACGGCTCACCAGCCGCGCAGGTCGACCTCGTAGGTGTCGACGACCTCGTCGCCGTCGACGACGTGCATCCGCTCGTGCATCGCGACCGTGGGGTCGATGTGCGCGGGATGCGCACGGACGAGGTCACCCACCGCGAAGTCGTGGCCGTCCTCCGGCGAGAACGTCGTGTGCTCGTCGGAGCAGAACCACACCGCTCCGCCCGGGATGTGGGGGTTGCCGTGGTCCATCCCCAGCGACTTGAGCCCGAGGTCGGCGACCCGCCAGCCGCCCGCGTTGATCGAGATGACGCGGGCGAGCACGGTCAGCGCCTGGCGGAACGGCATCCCCTGCGCGCCGTACGCCGTGTCCATCAGCAGGTAGGACCCGGCCTGGATCTCGTTGGCCCAGGTGTTGACGGCGTAGTTGCCGGTCCCGCCCGCGGAGACGAGGTCACCGCCGACATCGGCGGAGGCCTTGAGCAGCTTGGTCATGCACTCCTCGGTCTGCTTCAGCTTCTCGACCGGGTCCTCGACGGGCATGACGTGACCCTCGTAGCCCATCACGCCGCGCACCTCGAGCCCCTTGCCCCGGGCGTAGTCGGCGAGCCGTCCCGCGTCGTCCGGCTCGCAGCCGCAGCGGGGGAGCCCGACGTTGACGTCGACGACCACCTCGCGGACGCCGCCGGCCGCGGCGGCGTCGACCGTGATGTCGCTGTCCACGGCAAGCGTGACGCGGGCGCCTGCCGCTACGACGGCACCCAGACGTCGCGCGTCGAGCACCTCGTTGGCCAGCATCAGGTCATCGCCGAGCCCGGCAGCTGCCAGGCCCTCGACCTCGCGGATCGTGGCGCAGGTGAACCCGTGATGCCCCGCGTCGTGCTGCAACCGCGCCAGTGCCGTGGTCTTGTGCGCCTTCACGTGCGGACGCAAGCGGGGCCCCGGCAACGCGGCGGCCATCGTCGCCAGGTTGTGCTCGAGGGCGGACCGGTCGACGAGCAGAGCCGGGGTCTGGAGCTGGTCGATGCGCACAGTGCTCCTAGCGGTGAAGGGCGAAGGCCGTGAGCAGCCCGAGCAGCAGGACGTTGAGAAGAGTGCCGACGAACACGATTGCCATCAGGCGGTCATCAGGGCTGATCGACAGCCGCGGCCGGCGCACGGTGCCTACCGGCGGCGGGGCGTCGCACACCGGGCAGGTCCAGCCGGTGAGCCGTGGACGGTACGGCGCGTTGCAGGTCTCGCAGCGGACCTGCCCCTCGACCAGGACCGCCGTCATGTCAGCCCCATCCGTCGGCGGCGCTCCACCAGCGCGTAGAGCGTCGCTGTCCCGAGGCTGAGGAACTGCCAGACCGCGAAGGCGGCGAGCGCCGCAGACGTCGAGATGTGCCGGCCGGCGACCACGAAGCTGGCCGGTGCCGCGACGGGGGCCGCGACGATCGGCGCGGGTGGCGTGACCGCCGTTCCCGGAGTGCCGGGGATGACGGTGGTGGTCGTGACCGGCGGTGTGCCCTGGTCGGGCGCCGTGACGGAGCCGGTCGTGAGCGGAAGGTCGAGCGGCGGCAGCGCAAGCTCGTCGGTCTCGGTGAGGCTCACCCCACCGACGACGACGGTCAGGTCGTTGCCGGCGACGCCGCCGGGCAGGTCGGGGGTCGCCAGCGAGATCACCACGCCGCCGGTGTCCGCGGCGGCGGAGCGGGCCGTTGCCGTGTGCACCGCGTCGGTCGCATGCACCTGGATGCCGGCGTTCTGCAGAACCGCATTGGCCTGCGCGGTGGCGTCGGAGATCGTCTTGCCCGGCACGAGTGGCGTGCCGACGGCATGGACGCCGTCCTGGTCGATCGCCACCTGCTGGCCGCCCACGCTGGCCCCGCCGACGGTCAGCTGCGCGACCGACTCGTGCTTGTCGCCGAGGGCCGTCACCGATGCCTTGGCGACGACGTCGCGCAGCTCGAGCACTCCGCCGACGACGATCTGCGCGACCCGCGTCGTCGCCATGGACGTGACGCTGCCCCCTGCCGCATCGACCTTCATGTGCACAGCGGAGGTGGAGCCCTCGGTCTCGAGCGCCCCCGCGATGGTGGTGGCCGAGCCGGTCGAGGTGCCGTCGGCGGTGGACTGGGTGGCGGTTGCCGACGCCGATCCGCCTCCGATGGTGACGGGACCGATCACCTGCGTCGGCACCGTCTCGAGAGCGGCCTTGCCGTCGCCGGGGTAGGCGGCCTGGGCGTCGGGCACGACCACGACCTCGCTGCCCGCGTTGGCGTTGACCTGCCCCGCTACGGTCCGGAACAGCGTGCCCGGCTCGTAGGGGTCGGCGAGCACACCGGCGGACGGCGACGCGTCCAGGTGCGCCGCGACGTAGCCGGAGCCGGTGTCGAGGGTGACGAGGCCGCCTGACGCCCCGACGTTGCCCGCGGTGCGCACCCCCGAGGCGAGTGCTGTCAGGCCGTACTGGTCGTAGCCCGAAGGGGCCGGTACGGCGGCGGCCGGCGAGACCGTCAGCACACCCAGCACCAGTGGGGCCAGGGCAGCGAGCAGTGCCGCGCTTGCGATCCGCCGCCCGCTCATCGGCTGCTCCTCCGTCCGGGCTCATTGTCCCCCGAGAGGGCGCCGGCGAGCAGGTCGCCGAGGACGTCGTCGACAGGTCGGCCCTGTGCTGCGGCCAGGGCGTGCAGCCGTCGCGCCTCCGAGCCGGACACGGACACCGCGAGGTGCTCGCGCGCACCGGCTGGGGCGGGTCGCACCGTCACCTCGGGGGCGCCGCCACCGCCGAGGTAGGCAGCCGCGATGTCGTCGGACGACAGCTCGGCCGGTGCTCCGGCCGCAACGACGCTGCCCTGCTCGAGCACGACCGCGCGGTCTGCGACCTTCAGCGCCTGCCCGACGAACTGCTCGACCATCACGATCGCGATGCCCTGCGCCTTCAGGGTGGCGACGAGCCCGAACAGGTCGGCGACGATGCTCGGGGCCAAGCCCATCGACATCTCGTCGAGGAGCAGCAGCCGCGGCCGCTGGACGAGCGCCCGACCGATCGCGAGCTGCTGCTGCTGGCCGCCGGACATCGTCCCGGCCGGCTGGTTGCGTCGCTCGCGGAGGATGGGGAACGTGTCGAGAACCTCGTCGATGGCCGACCGGGCATCGACACCGCGGTCGCGTCCCGAGCCGTAGAGACCCATACGCAGGTTGTCCGCGACGGTGAGGCCGGGGAAGATGCCGCGTCCAGCCGGGACATGGGCGATGCCCTGCCTGGCGATCGCCTCCGGCGACCGGCCGGCCAGGCTCTGGCCGTCGAACCGGATGATGCCGGCCTTCGCACGCACCAGCCCCGAGACGGCGAGCAGCGTCGTGGTCTTGCCGGCGCCGTTGGCCCCGAGCACGGCGAGCACCTCGCCGGCTGCCAACGACAGGGACACGTCGCGCACGGCGACGACCCCGCCGTACGTCACGCGCAGCCCCTCGACCTCCAGCAGGGTCATACGGCCGCTCCGAGATACGCCGTCTTGACCTCGGGGTCGTCGCGGACCTCCGTCGGCGTGCCCTCGGCGAGCACCCGGCCGAAGTTCATGACGACGAGGTGGTCGCACAGCGGCATGACGACTCCCATGTCGTGCTCGACGAGAAGCATCGCGCAGCCGAGTGTGGCCCGGACCTCGGCGAGCAGGGCCACGAAGTCGTGCGTCTCGACCGGGTCGAGACCCGACGCGGGCTCGTCGAGCAGGAGCACCTTGGGCTTCAGGCACAGGGCCCGCGCCAGCTCGACGAGTCGGGCCTGGCCGACCGGGAGCGAGGACACCTCGACGTCGGCGAGGTGGGCAAGGCCGAGGAAGGCGAGTACGGCGGACGCCCGCTCGCGCGCGCTGTCGAGTGAGCGCCGGCGGCCCGGCAGCCGGAGCGCGTCCGTGACGACACCGGCGTGCGTGAACCGGTGTGCGGCGACCATGAGGTTCTCGAGCACGCTCATCCCGGCGAACAGCTGCACGACCTGGAAGGTGCGAGCCAGCCCCATCGCCGTGCGGGTGTGCGCAGCCGTCTTCGTCACGTCGACACCGCCGAGCAGGACCTGCCCGCGCGTCGGCGGCTGCAGCCCGGTGATGACGTTGAAGGTGACGGTCTTGCCGGCCCCGTTGGGGCCGATCAGGCCGACGACCTCACCGGCGTGCACGGACAGTGAGACGCCGTCGACGGCGTCGAACGTGCCGAACCGCACGCCGACGCCGCGGAGCTCGAGTGCTGCGGCCATCAGAGCAGCACCTCCTGCGGCTCCGGTCGTACGACGACGAGCAGCCGCGACCACAACCCGGCCAGACCGTCGGGCGCCACCATGAGCACGCCGATGAGCAGCAGGCCGGTGAGCGCTGTGACGAGGCTCGCGGACCGGCCGCTGGCGACCTGGTTGGTCGCGCCGACCGTGAGCGTCGAGGACGTCACGATCAGGCCGCCGAAGAAGGCGCCCGGGACGCTCGCCACCCCGATGATGACGGCGTAGGCCAGCAGCGTGATCGAGCGGGTGAAGTCGAACGGCGCGCCGGACGCGCCCTGGAGCAGCCCGGCGTAGAGCGCCCCGGCCAGGCCCGCGATGAAGCCCGACGCGGCGAAGCCCCGCAGCTTGACCGACGTCACGGAGAACCCCATGGCGGCGGTGGCGGGCTCCGAGGAGCGCAGCGCGGTCAGGGCCGCTCCCGTGCGACCGCGACGCAGACTGGCCACGGCGAAGCAGGCGACGACGAAGACGCCGACGACGAGCCAGGCGTAGTTGCGCTCGCCGGTCGCCACGTGGCCGGGGTCGAGTCCGGCGAAGCCGGGCCGGGGGACCGGGCGGTTGGCGTCGGGGCTGGCGAACGGTGACCAGGAGTAGAGGAAGCGGTCCGCGGTGAAGGCCAGCGACAGCGTCGCGATCGCGAGCTCGAGCGGCTCGAGCCGGATCGCTGGCAGGCCGACGACCGCAGCCACCGCGGCCGCCAGGAGGGCGCCGAGGACGACGGCGAGCAGGAACGGGGCGCCGTGCGACATGGCGATGCCCGTCCCGAACGCCCCGCATCCCATGAACACGGCCTGGCACACCGACACCTGACCGACCACGCCGACGAGCAGCACGAGCGACAGCACAGCCATCGCCCACACCGCGGTCTGCGTGATGTTGGCGCGGCTCATGTTGCCGACGTCGTCGGTGACGAGCGGCGGGACGACCCACATCAGAGCCACGCCGGCGGTGAAGGCCGCGGCGAGCCGGCCCGTGGGCAGCGGCCGGATCGGCACCGGCGCCAGCCCTCCGCTCGCTGCGTCACGCCGTCCACCGCGACGGAAGAGGAGCAGCGCGCCGAGGACGACGGCGAGGGCCGTGAGCTCGTCGGTGCCCCGCACGCTGGGGAAGTGCACCTGCATGAAGCGGAACACCATCGGCTGGACCACGCCGAGGCCGATACCGCCGGCGAACGTCAGCGGCAGCGACGACAGCCGTCCGACCAGCGCGGCAGCCAGCGCCTGCACGGTGAAGATGACCAGGGTGGTCGTGTCGAGCTTGTTGAGCAGCGGGGTGATGAGCACGCCTGCGAGGCCGGAGATCCCACCGCCGATGCCCCAGGCGACGAGGTTGACCCGGTCGACGCGGATCCCGAGCAGGCGGGCGGCGTCCGGGGCCTCGCTGACGGCACGGGTCGCGGTGCCGAGAGCGGTCGCGCGGAAGAAGAACGCCAGGCCGGCCGCGAGGGCGGCTGCGATGACGATGACGGCGACCTGGTCGCGGCCGTACTGCAGGATCCCGAGGTGGATCAGCGTCTTCGGCTGGCCCAGCAGCCGGGCCGGCTCGCTGGTGCCGGCCTGCGCCGTGTACTGCCAGCCGACCGCCCCCTGGAGAAGCAGCAGCCAGCCGAGCGTGACGATCGTCCGGGTGAGGGTGCCGCGCACCGGCCGGACGCTGAGCTCCATGAGAAGCCCGATGAGCACGCCGAGGGCGACCACGATGGGAAGGACCACGAGCGATGGCACGCCGTGCTTGACCAGGCTGCTCGCGGCATACGCACACGTCAGGCCGATCGCGCCGGTGGCGAAGTTGAAGACCCGTGACGTCTTGTAGACGATGACGATGCCGAGGGCCTGCAGGGCGTACATCGCACCGATCGGCAGACCGGTCAGCGCCAGCGCGATGTAGAGCTTCATCAGAAGGGCTGCGCGTCGCAGCGCCAGTCGGTGACGCGGGTGACCTTGCCGGACACCATCTTCCCGAACTTCACGCACCGGTTGAGGTCACGCACTCCGGGGCCGAAGGCGAGCTCAGGCGTGAACCCGAAGCCGCCGCGGCCGTCGAGCTTGTCCATGGTCTTGAGCAGCGCGTCGCGAGTGATGGTGCTGCCGAGCTGCTTCAGCGCGGCGACGAAGACCTTGGCATCGACCCAGCCCTGCTCGCCGAAGTAGTTGACCTGGGCGCGCGACCCGAAGGCCTGCCGCACCGTCGCGGCGTACTCCTGGACCGCCGGTCCGCCGCCCTCGACGAAGTCGTAGTCGGCAGCGACGAAGGTGCCGTCCGTGCTCGACGACTGACGCACGGTCGGGTCGACGAACAGCGGAGACGCTGCGTGCTTCGGGTGGAAGGCCTGCCGGTCCTGCGCCTGGTTGAGCCGGTTGTAGGCCGTCTGGTCGAGCAGCGTCGCCATGCCGTCGAC
>JAODNA010000088.1 GCA_025465135.1 Frankiales bacterium
GGCCGGGTGGGGGCGACGCGGGCGGCGAGGACGATGACGGCGGAGGGGACGACGGCGGCGGCGGAGCGGTCCAGGTGTGCGTGACGTCGTACGCCGACTGCACGGTCTGCGCGCCGTAGGCGAGCGCGTAGAGCACGTCCTGCCCGGCCGCCGCACTCGTGTAGGTGATGCTCGCGGTGCCGTCCGAGGCGGTGGTCGCGAACCTCGGCCAGCCGGCGCTCGGTCCGGATCGCTGCTCGAAGCTGACGCAGACGCCGGCGACCGGCGTCGGGCCGCGGCTGTTGGCTCCGCCGCCGGCCGTCACCGTCGCGATCACGGTGTGCGAGCTCGTCTGGGCCTGCGACGACGTGCCGGTCGGGGTGAGGTCCACGGTCGAGATCGCGTCGCGGGTCGACGCGCAGGCCGCCTCGGCGGGCCCGGCGGTGGCCAGACCGAGCACCGCGACGACGGCGACGGTCGCCGAGACGGCGAACGCGCGGATCCGGCCCCGGTGCATACCCCGACGGTCCTGGTCCGCACCGGCCGGGTCAAGGACTTCGCCGGGTCTCGATAGATTCGCTTCCATGGGTCTTCTTGATGGCAAGGTCGCGATCGTCACGGGTGCAGGTCGGGGGATCGGGCGAGGCGAGGCGCTCGAGCTGGCCGCGGAGGGTGCCGGCGTCGTCGTCGGTGAGGTCGACGCGGAGGCCGGGCAGGCCGTCGTGGACGAGATCACGGCCGCCGGCGGCGCCGCCGTGCTCCACCTCGGTGACTGCTCCGAGGTCGACAACGCCCAGGCCATCGTGCGCACGGCGATCGACGAGCTCGGCCGGCTCGATGCCCTCGTCAACAACGCCGGCATCCTGCGCGACCGCACGCTCGCGAAGATGACGCCGGAGGAGTGGGACGCGGTCATCAAGGTGCACCTGCGCGGGCACTACGCGCCGACCCACGCCGCGATCAACCACTGGCGCGAGGAGGGCAAGCCCGGCCACGTCGTCTGCACCGCCAGCACGAGCGGGATCCTCGGCAACTTCGGGCAGAGCAACTACGGCGCCGCGAAGGCGGGCATCGCGGCCTTCGCGCAGATCGTCGCGCAGGAGTCGTGGAAGCACGGGATCACCGTCAACGCGATCTGCCCGGCGGCCCGCACGCGCATGACCCAGAGCGCCTACGGCGACAAGCTGGAGGAGGCCGCCGAGGGGTTCGACTTCTGGCACCCGGACAACGTGGCGCCGTTCGTCGCGTTCCTGTGCAGCGACGCCTCGGCCCACATCAGCGGCAAGGTGTTCGGGGTCCAGGGAGACGCGGTCGAGCTGTACCGGCCGTTCACGAGCGAAGCTGTCATCGAGAACGGCGGCAGCAAGTGGGAGCCGGCGGCCTTCGCCGACAAGGTCGGGGCCCTCTTCGACAAGACCGGCATCAACCCGGCCGCCGAGAACGGCATGGCGCGGTTGCGCTACACGATGACCAGCCGCGGCTGAGCCGGGGCTCCGACGTACGGAGGACGGCGGACTAGGCCGAATGCCGCGCCGCGGGGGTCACGATGGGGCCACGACGCGGGGCGGCTTCTTCTCTAGAGTTACCCGTTATGCGCGTCTTCCTGACCGGCGGGACCGGCTTCATCGGCGGGGAGGTTGCACGTCTGCTGCGGGCCCGCGGCGATGAGGTGCGCGCCCTGGTGCGCACGCCGGCCAAGGGCGCCGCTCTGGAGGCCCTGGGCTGCGAGCTCGTCGCGGGGGACCTGTCCGACGAGGCCGCCCTGACCGAGGCCTGCCGCGGGGTCGACGCGGTGATCCACGGCGCGGCGCTGTACGAGGTGGGTGTGCCCGCGGAGCGCCGGGCCGCGATGATCGACACCAACGTCGGCGGGACCGAGCGGGTGCTCGGAGCCGCCTTGGCTGCAGGGGTGCGCAAGGCGGTCTACATCTCGACAGTCGCCGTCTTCGGCAACACCTGCGGGCATGTCGCCGACGAGGGCTGGGTCCGGCCCGACGACGGCAGCTACACCTCCGTCTACGAGGAGTCCAAGGTGCTCGCCCACCGGCGCGCGCACGAGATCGCCGCCCGCGGACTGCCCCTCGTCACCGTGCAGCCCGGTGTCGTCTACGGCCCCGGGGACACGAGCACGATGGGCGACCTCCTCGGCCGCTTCGTCGCCGGAAAGCTGCCGGCGCTGCCCTTCCCGGACCTCGGGATCACCCCGGTGCACCGCGACGACGTCGCTGCAGGAGTGCTCCTCGCCCTCGACAGGGGCGTACCGGGCGAGTCCTACGTGCTGGCCGGCACGCCCGTCCGCGTCCGCGAGCTGATCGCCGAGCTCGGGGCGGTCTCCGGACGACGGGCCCCGCGGTTCACCCTGCCCACGGCGGTCGTGCGCGTCCTCGCCCCGCTGGGCCGCCTCGTCGGCCCGCCGCTCGGCTTCCCGCCGAACCTGCACGAGGTCCTGAGCTCCTCCGACGGTGTGACCTTCTGGGCATCGGGCAAGAAGGCGACGGATGAGCTGGGCTGGACGAGCCGCCCGCTGTCCGACGGACTTCGGGATCTGGTGGCGGCGCGATGACGAGCGACAAGGGTGCCCGGCTGATCCTGCCGCTGCGACGGCTCGAGGCCGCGTCGGCGCCGGTGGTGCGGCGCACGCTCGATCTCGATGCGCACGGCACCGGGCCCATCGGTGTGTGGCATGCGGCCGTGCAGGCGTCCGACGAGGCCTGCCTGCTGCTCGACCGCGACGCCCGGGTCGTCGCGGCCAGCTCGGCTGTCGGCGCCGTTCTCGGTACGACGTCGGCGTCCGCGGTCGGCGCTCGCTTCGTCGACCTCGTCACCGCCGTCGACTTCACGTCGGGGGCCGCCCCTGACTCCGAGCTGGAGCGCTCGATGCCGCCGTTGCGTGCTCTCGCGACCGGGGGCCTGGCGCGCGGCCTGCTGCGGCTGCGCTCCGCGGCGGGGCTGATCACGTACGACGTGGTCGCGGTGCCGCTCGCCGGTCAGTCGGGTGCGCTGGCGTTCTTCCTCGCGGTCTGAGCCGCCGCGGCGGCTTCCTCCAGCACCGCCTTCACCGGCCGGCGCAACCGGTCCGCCGCGGCCAGCACGTCGTCGTACTCCGGGTTGGCGTTGACGACGGCTCCGTCGAGCACGGCCAGCTTCACGCGGATGGGCTGGCCGCCGACGTCGACGGTCGTCTCGCTGCGGTCGAGCGGGTGCTTGCCGACGCGGTGCGACCGCAGGCCGATGGTGGACGTCTCGGTGAAGACCACGCGCCGCACGGCGTCGACCACAGCGTCCGCGCAGAGCACCGAGAGGGTGTGCGCGGGTCGCCCCTTCTTCATCAGGATCGGCGTCAGCCACGCATCGCTCGCCCCGACGTCGAGCAGGCGCTGCAGCACCGTCGGCCACAGCCGGGGGTCGAGGTCATCGACGTTGGTCTCCAGCAGCAGTGCGGTGCTGCCTGCGTCGGCAGGCTCGCCGACGACGAGACGCAGGACGTTGGCCACCTCGTGCGGATCGCGGTGGCCGGCGCCCATGCCGGTGCGCGCGACCCGCATCGGTGGCAGCTCGGTCCACCCGGTCACGACGGTCGCGAGCAGCGCAGCCCCCGTCGGCGTCGTCATCTCGTGCTGCACTGCGCCCGCGTGCACCGGGACGCCGGTGAGCAGCGCGAGCACCGCGGGGCCGGGAACCGGCAGCGGGCCGTGTGCCCCGCGCGCCGTCCCGGAGCCCAGGGCGACCGCCGAGGCCGACAGGCTGGTCAGGCCCAGTGCCTGCAGGCCCGCGGCCGCACCGACGATGTCGGCGATCGCATCGAGGGCACCAACCTCGTGGAAGTGCACCTCGTCGGCGGGCACCCGGTGCACCTGCGCCTCCGCCTCGGCGAGCCGGGCGAAGACGGCCAGCGCTGTCGCGCGCACCGGCTCGTCGAGCGGCGAGCGCTCGAGCAGGTCACGCACGTCCGCCCACGTCCGGGACGCTGTCGTGTCGGGCGCATCGACGTGCACGCGGGTCGCCCCGAGACCGCCGCGGACGACGTCCTCGGTCCGCAGCGAGATCGGGCCGACGCCGATCGCATCGACGGCCGCCTGCAGGACCGACAGGTCCACGCCGGCGCCGACGAGGGCGCCGAGGAACATGTCGCCGCTCGCGCCGGCGGAGCAGTCCAACCAGCCGATCACGGTCTGCGTGCCACCCTCGCGGCGAAGACGCCTGCGCCGAAGCCGTTGTCGATGTTGACCACCGCGATCCCGGGCGCGCACGCGTTGAGCATGGCCAGCAGCGCAGCGATCCCTCCGAAGGAGGCGCCGTAGCCGATCGACGTCGGCACCGCGACCATCGGCGTACCGACCAGGCCGCCCACCACGGAGGGCAACGCGCCCTCCATGCCGGCAACGACGACGAGGCAGTCGGCGCGGTCGAGCACCGAGCGCGCCGCGATGAGCCGGTGCAGGCCGGCGACCCCGACGTCGTTGACGCGCTCGACACCTGCGCCGAACGCCCGCGCGGTCAGGGCCGCCTCGGCGGCGACCGGCCCGTCGCTGGTGCCGGCGGCCAGGACCGCGACGCAGCCCCGCGGCTCGGGCAGGTGCCCGACGGCGACGGTTTGACCGTCGACGAGCACCTCGTCGTACGACGACTCCAGGGCCTGCACGGTCTCGGGGGTGGCCCGCGTGACGAGGACGGCGCGGTCGCCCATCAGGCGCGCGACGATGTCGAGCACCTGCCCGGCCGTCTTGCCGGCGCCGTAGACGACCTCGGGGTCGCCGGTGCGCAGGGCCCGGTGCGTGTCGACGAGCGCGTCGGCGAGCTGCTCGTAGGGCGCGACGGCCAGCCGGTCCAGCGCGTCAGCGGCCGCGACGTCGCCGGACGCCACGGCGTCCAGCAGCTCGCGCACGCGTTGACGGTCCACGGGCCGGAGCGTACGGCGCCCGCGGGCTACCCTCCGGTCGTGCTCCTGGACTCCCAGACCCTGCAGGTCGTCGCCCTCGCCGCCGCCGGTGTCGCCGTGCTCTCGCTGGGGCTGTGCCTGTCGCTGATCCTGCGCATCAGCCGGATCCGCACCGCCTACGACTCCCTGGTCGACGGCGAGCACGGCGCGAGCTTCGTCGACTCCGTGCGCAAGCAGTCGGCCGGCATCGACGGGCTGCGCGGCGACGTGCGGGTGCTGCGCGACGACCTCGCTGCCGCGCGGGCGGATCTGTCCGACGCGCTTCGCCACGTAGCGGTCGTGCGCTACGACGCCTTCGGCGACATGGGTGGCCGGATGTCGTTCTCCGCGGCGCTGCTCGATGACGCCGGGGACGGGCTGGTCCTCACGTCCATCAACGGCCGGTCGGAGACCCGGACCTACGCAAAGGGCGTCAAGGCGGGCAGCAGCGACCACTCGCTCTCCCCGGAGGAGGAGCAGGCGATCTCCTTCGCGACCCGCGCCGCCGCCGGCGGCGGCGCGGACGCCGACCTCACCGGTGCTTCCCGGCGCAACCGCAGATGAGGCGCTGATGCCGGGTATCCCGCCCGGCCGCTTCGGCTACCTCGGTCCGGCCGGCACGTTCGCCGAGGCCGCGCTGCGCACGCTGCGTGCCGCGGACAAGGCCGAGCTGGTGCCGTTCGCGTCGGTCGCCGCCGCCCTCGACGGCGTGCGCTCGGGCGCGGTGGGCGCGGCGCTGGTGCCGTTCGAGAACTCCGTGGAGGGGTCGGTTCCCGCCGCCCTCGACGACCTCGCCACGGGTGACCCCCTGCAGATCACCCGGGAGGTCGTGCTGCCGGTCTCGTTCGCCCTGCTCGGCCGGCCGGGGCTGGCCCGGGAGGACGTGCGCACGGTCGCGACCCACCCGCACGCCGAGGCGCAGTGCCGGCGCTGGCTGCGTGACGTGCTGCCCGACGCGTCCGTCGTACTGGCACCGTCGACTGCCGACGCCGCCCGGTCGGTGCGCGACGGCGTCTACGACGCGGCCATCAGCGCGCCGATCGCGGCCGAGCACTACGGGCTGTCGGTGCTGGCCAAGGACGTTCACGACAACGAGGGCGCAGAGACAAGGTTCGTGCTCGTGTCGCGACCCGGGCCGGGGCCGTCGCCGACCGGTGCCGACCGCACGACGGTCGTCGCCTTCATCGCCGACGACCACCCAGGGGCGCTGCTCGAGCTGCTCACCGAGTTCGCCGTGCGTGGCGTCAACCTCAGCCGGATCGAGTCCCGGCCGACCGGTGGCGGCCTGGGGCGCTACTGCTTCTCGGTGGACTGCGAGGGGCACGTCGCGGACGCCCGGGTCGGGGAGGCACTCAGTGCCTTGCGCAGGGTGTGTGCCGACGTGCGCTTCCTCGGCTCCTACCCGCGGGCCGACGGTGCGGCTCCGCCGGTGCGTCCCGGCACGTCCGACGCCGACTTCTCCGACGCGGCCGCCTGGCTGTCGCGGCTCCGGGACGGCGGATGAGGTCGGCTCTCTTCCTGCCGATCTTCGACGAGCTCAGCGACGCAGCCGTGGTCGCACGGATCGCAGCCGAGGCGGAGGAGCGCGGCTGGGACGGCGTCTTCGTCTGGGATCACATCGCCTACCGCGAACCGGTCCGCGCGGTCGCCGATCCGTGGGTGACGCTGACGGCGATCGCGTGCGCCACCTCCGTCCTCCGGATCGGGCCGATGGTGACGCCCGTGCCGCGCCGGCGGCCGGTCGTGCTGGCGCGCCAGGTCGCGTCGCTGGATCGACTGTCCGGTGGTCGGCTCGTGCTCGGGGTGGGCACCGGCGGCGACGGCGCGGGCGAGCTGAGTGCCACCGGGGAGGAGCTCGACGCGCGCGCCCGCGGCGAGATGCTCGATGAGAGCCTGCAGATCCTGAGAGCCGCCTGGACCGGGGAGCCCGTCGCCCATCACGGGAAGCACTACGTCGTCGAGGGGCTGACGCTGCTGCCGACGCCGGCTCAGCCGGCCGGTCCGCCCGTCTGGGTCGCCGCCCGCTATGGCAACCCGAAGCCGCTGCGGCGGGCCGCGCTGCACGACGGCATCTTCCCCATCGAGATCGAGAGCGCCGACCAGCTCGCGCAGGTCGTGGGCGATGTACGCGCGCTGCGGGTTGACGCCGATGCGCCGTACGACGTCTGCATCGGCCTGCTGCCCGGCGTCGATCCGGGGCCCTACGCGGCGGCCGGCGCGACCTGGTGGGCGGCATCGTTCTCGCCGTACGACATCACGGTCGACGCCGTGCGCGGGGTCGTCCGCGACGGGCCCTACTCCAGCGGCTGAGCCGGCACCGCGTCGTCACGGCGGGCAAGGGTGACGCCAGCACTGGCGGCGCTGACCATGACCAGCGCGGTCACTTCGCGCAGGTGCAGCCGCTGGCTCAGGAACAGCAGGCCGGAGATCGCAGCGGCGGCGGGCTCGAGGCTCATGAGGATGCCGAACACGCGGGTCGGGATGCGGCGCAGGGCCGACAGCTCGAGGCCGTAGGCAAGAACCGAGGACAGGACCGCGACACCGAGAGCGGGGACCAGCAGCGCCGGACGGTCGAACACGGCCGATGCGCCCCGCGCCCCGAACGGCAGGACCAGCAGCGTGCCGACAGCGAGAGCGATGGGCAGGCCGTCGGTGCCGGGCAACGTGCGGCCGACGTGTGCGCTGGCGAGGATGTAGGCGGCCCAGAACATGCCGGCGATCAGCGCGAGAACGAGCCCCGACAGGGGGATCGCCTTGCTCGTGTGCGCGCCGAGCAGCACCACGCCCCCGGCAGCGAGCAGCGCCCAGAGCAGGTCCACCGCGCGTCGCGTCTGCACGAGCGCCAGCAGCAACGGCCCGACGAACTCGACCGTCACGGCGATGCCGAGCGGAACGGTGCGGATGGACAGGTAGAAGACGAGGTTCATCCCGCCCATGACGGCGCCGAGCAGGGCGGCCGCTCGCCAGGCCTGGGCCGACCAGGAGCGCACCCGGGGGCGGAGCACGACAAGGAGCAGCAGCGATGCGAGGCCCAGCCGGAGCAGGGTGATGCCGGCGGCGCCGAGGTCGTCGAAGACACCGCGCGCCACGGCGCTGCCGCACTGCACCGACGCGATCGCGACGAGGACCAGCAGCGGCGCCGGCACGCTCCCGAGCGACCGCGCTGGAGGGGCGGTGGCGGGCGCGGCGGTCACGTCCCGACGCTAGCCGTAATCCGCGTGATCCCAGCCCCGCGCGCGACTAGCCTCGGACGGTGCGGAGCCGGGTGATGGACGTCGTGCTGCCCGCGCGCCTGGGCAGGGAGTTCCGCTGGCTGCTCGCGTCGAGCTGGGTGAGCAACCTCGGCGACGGGATCGCCCTGGCCGCCGGACCGCTTCTCGTGGCGTCCCAGACGCACGACCCGCTGCTCGTCGCCTCCGCATCGCTCCTGCAGCGCCTGCCGTGGCTGCTCTTCGGTCTCCAGGCGGGCGCGCTCGCGGACCGGCTGAACCGCCGGCTGCTCGTCGCGACGGTCGATCTGGTCCGCGCCGGCGTACTGACCCTGCTGTGCGTGTCGATCGCCACCGGCGTCGTGTCGGTGCCGGTCGTGCTCGTCGCGATGTTCCTGCTCGGTACGACGGAGGTCTTCGCCGACACCACCTCGCAGACGTTGCTGCCGATGCTCGTCGACCGCGACGACCTGCCGATCGCGAACGCGCGACTCGAGGCCGGCTTCATCACGATCAACCAGCTGGCCGGTGCCCCGATCGGGGCGGCGCTGTTCGCCGTCGGCGCGGTATGGGCGTTCGCGAGCCAGGCAGTGCTGGTCGCGCTGGGGGCCGTGCTGGTGCTCCAGCTCGCGTTGCCGACACAGGTCAGGGACCGGGCCACGAAGACGCGGATGCGCAAGGACATCGCCGAGGGCCTGTCATGGGTCCTGCACAACCCCGCCGTGCGCACCCTGGTGCTCACCATCTTCATCTTCAACATCACCTTCGGCGCAGCCTGGTCCGTGCTCGTCCTCTACGCACAGCAGCGGCTGCATCTCGGCGCGGTCGGGTTCGGCCTGATCACGTCGTGCTCCGCCGTCGGAGGCCTGGTCGGGACCGGCCTGTACGGCTGGATCACCCGGCACGTCAGCTTGGCGAACATCATGCGGATCGGCCTGATCATCGAGACGTTCACGCACCTCGCACTCGCCATCACGACGAACGCCGTCGTGGCCCTCGGCGTCTTCACCGTCTTCGGTGCGCACGCGTTCGTCTGGTACACGACCTCGCTCACCGTGCGGCAGCGGGCCGTCCCGGAGGAGCTGCAGGGACGGGTCGGTGGGGTCAACATGGTCGGTGTGTTCAGCACGATGGTCGTCGGCTCCGCACTCGGTGGGGTCATCGCGCAGCGCTGGGGGATCACGGCGCCGTTCTGGTTCGCCTTCGTCGGATCTGCCGTGTTCGTGATCCTCATCTGGGGTCAGCTCGCCCACATCGCGCACGAGGACGAGCGCGCGGCGCCGGTAGCCTCCACGACGTGATCGACCTGAAGGCACTGCGGGACGCCCCCGATGTCGTCCGTGCGTCGCAGCAGGCGCGCGGAGACGACCCGTCGCTTGTCGACGCGCTGCTCGCCGCGGACGAGGCCCGCAGGTCGGTGGTGTCGCGCGCTGACGCCCTGCGCGGCGAGCAGAAGACCGTGTCGCAGTCGGTGCGGAGCGCTTCGCCGGAGGAGCGACCCGCCGTGCTCGAGCGGGCGAAGGCGCTCGCTGACGAGGTGAAAGCCGCCGAGGCGGCCCAGGCTGAGGCGGAGGCTGCCCTGCGGGCGGCCCATCTCGCGGTGCCCAACGTCATCGCAGGCGCACCGCCCGGTGGCGAGGCCGACTTCGTCGTGATCGAGCAGGTCGGCGATGTGCCGTCGTACGACTTCCCGGTGCGTGACCACCTCGACATCGGCGGGCTGCTCGGCGCGATCGACACCGAGCGCGGCGCGAAGGTCAGCGGTGCGCGCTTCGCCTTCCTGACCGGGCCGGGCGCGCTGCTCGAGCTGGCGCTGGTCAACCTGGCGATGACGCAGGCGGTTGAGGCCGGCTTCGTCCCCGTCATCGCGCCGGCGCTGGTGCGGCCCGAGGCGATGGAGGGCACCGGCTTCCTCGGTGCGCACGCCGCCGAGGTCTACAAGCTCGAGAGCGACGACCT
>JAODNA010000159.1 GCA_025465135.1 Frankiales bacterium
CAACGACGCCGGCGCCGCGAGCGCCAACGTCAGCCTGACTGCCGGTTCGCCGCACTTCAACGCCACGACCCCTGAGACGGGCTGGTGCGTGTCGGTGACCAACCCCAACGGCTCGCAGCAGGTCTACAAGTACTCCGCGGCCAACGGCCTGCAGAAGGACGACTGCGTCAGCGGCACCGACTACTAGACGACTCCTGCATCAGGGCGGCTCCTTCGGGGGCCGCCCTGATGCATGTCCGGCACCGGCTCCTGGTCAGGCTGGGTCACCCGGATCGGCTGAACGGCCCAACCCGCGCCCGCCCGCCCGGGTGCACTCAAGTCGGGGCTCCGGTGCGCCGACCAGGTGTGTGTGATGAATGCACTCCGCGCGCGACGCTTCTCGCGTGAGCAGCAGCCCGAAGCGGGCTTCACCCTGATCGAGCTCCTGGTCGTCATGATCATCATCGGGGTCCTCGCGGCCATCGCCATCCCGATCTTCCTGCTGCAGCGCGCCAAGGCGCACGACGCGGGTGTGAAGGCCGATGTGAGCAACCTCGGCAAGGAGATCGCGACGTACTTCGTCGAGGGCCAGGGGCCCATCACGCTGACCCAGTCGCCCGGCCAGGTCGACATCGCCGACGCCGCCGGCACCACGACCTTTGCCCGCCTCACCGTGGGCAGCACGCTGCCGAGCACCGGGGCCTCCAGCGGTCTGGACCAGCCGCAGGGCTGGTGCGTCGCGCTGACCGACCCCCGGGGCGACAGGAAGACGTTCAAGTACTCCGCACTCAACGGCCTTCAGCCCGGGGGATGCCCGTGATCGCCGCGATCCGCCGTCGGCTCCAGGTCGGCGACGACGGGTTCACCATTGCCGAGGTGCTCGTCGCGATGATCGTGATCGCGGTGGGCCTGCTCGGGCTGATGGCGGTCCAGGCCCGTTCTCTGTCCACCGTCGCGCTCTCGAAGGAGCGCCAGACGGCCACCGGTCTGGCGAGCAAGGCCATGGAGCAGCTCCGCGCCGTGCCCTACACGGGCCTGTCGGGCGGGCTGAAGTGCACGGAGCTGGCGGGCGACCCGAACCTGACGGTCGTCAACCCGGGCGGAGTCTGCACGGCGACGTTCTCACCCAGCTACGACACGAGCATCGTGGGCGAGACGGTCGTCGTCACGACCGGTACGCCGGTTGCGCCGCTGACCCCGCACCAGCCGTCCGACACCGTCATCAACGCGGCGACGTACCGGGTGCGGAGCTACGTCACCCTTGTGGGCGCCGATCCGACCTCCGGCTTCTGGGTCACCGTGATCGCCACGTGGAAGAGCGCCAACACGGGCCAGAAGACGAAGACGATCGCGCTGCGCTCGGAGGTCTACTCGCCGGCCGGCTGCCTCTCGCCGACGACGCACCCCTTCTCCGGCCCCTGTCAGGCGTTCCTCTACTCCGACGGAGGCTCGGTCGGAGGATCGATCACCGTGGACTCTGACCGGGGAACCAGCGCGCCGCTCGTCGACGGCATGACGGCGACCTCGGGCTCCGTCTCGCTCCCCGACGTCAGCGCCCGGACGCAGTACGAGCAGGCCCTGTCGACGCAGTCCAGCTTCCTGACGTCGCAGGCTCGGCTTGCCGAAGCGAGCACCACGAAGTCCGGTGGCGTCGGCGGTTCCTCGAGCGCGGACACCGACCCCGCGACGGGCAACGTGACCACGCCAGCCACTGCGACGACCGGAACGCAGTCGGCAACCACGTTGACGAGCAACGGCGGCGGATCCCGCCTTGACGTGACGGCAGCGGGCAGCGACACCGGTTCCGCGTTCGCGACCACGGCGGCCGCCGCGTCTCCGGCCTGCACGGATGACAACGCTGCGGCGATCACCGGCGGCCAGAACTGCGCCTCGGCATCTCTCACGCCCGGCGGCACCTCGTCGCTCGCTCTGAGCCTGAACAGCATTGGCGCCCGCGGCATCACGCTGGCGGACGTCGCCGCGGCGGCCACCGCGTCGCGTGCCTTCGGCGGCCGCTTCCCGGCCGCCTTGGCCTCACCTGCTCACTGCACCACGACCTCCTCACCCGGTTGCGTGGGCGCGGGTGTCCACCGCTACGTCGGAACAGCCCACATCGGCGGCTTCGCCAGCCGCAATGCAGGCGAGAAGATCGTCGACGCGGGCAACGTCGACCGGAGCGGGACGATCGGTGCCAACTCTCTCGTCACGATCACCGGTTACGCCGACTCGGCCCGTTCCGAGTCCGGCATCAGCCCTGGTGCCGCGAGCGCGACCCGAACCGGCACGCTGGTCTACTGGAACGGGACCGGGTTCACCACGGTCGCGCTCGGTGCGGGCGCCGGTTCGTACGCGATCCCGCAGCTGACCGCCCAGTACAGCGGCGCGAACATCGTGGTCTCGGGCACGGTCACCGTCACCGCCACCTCAACGCCCGCGACGGGCACCTCCCCCTGCGTCACGGCCGCGTGTGGGGTCAAGGCAAGTGCCGGCTCCGTGATCGCGACCCTCACCTACGACATCTTCAGCGGCGCGACCCAGGTGGGTGGCTTCACGGTGAAGCTGGACCTCGGGTCCGCGCTCGCGGCCACGACCTACAAGGGGGCCCCCAGTGCGTGACCGCCTCCGTAGGATCCGCGACCGCAGGCAGGACGCCGGCCTCACACTGGTCGAGCTCCTCGTCGCCATGGTCATCCTCAGCGTGGTGACGGCCGTCTCCTACAGCATCCTGATCACGGTCTCGAAGCAGAGCCGCGACATCTCCGGCCGGCAGGAGACCGTCACCCAGCTCCGCAACGCCGTCGAGCAGATGGACCGGCAGATCCGCTCCGGAAACGTTCTCTACGACCCGGCCAACGAGACCAGCCTGACCAACGGTCTGGCGAACTCGATGCGCGTCTACACCCAGACCAACGGCTTGGAGAAGTGCGTTCAGTGGCAGCTGCTGAACGGGACGCTCCGCAGCCGGTCCTGGTCGACCACGTGGCAGACGGACAGCCAGGTGAGCAACTGGGCGACCGTCGCTCGCGGGATCACCAACTCGACGTCGCCGTTCACGCTGGACAACAGCACGGCCTTCGGCAGCCGGCTCATCAACATCTCGTTCACGGCCAAGGACAGCACGGCCAAGGGCAGCACCCAGACCGTCCAGACCTCCCTGTCCGGGCGGAACACCGAGTACGGCTACGACACAGGGGTCTGCAGCCCCCTCCCCGCACCATGAGGAGCTTCATGTCCCGCTTCCGGTTCAAGCCCTCCGACGAGGGGAGCGCCCTCCTCATCGCCGTGATGACCGTCGGCGTCTGCATCAGCCTTGCGCTCATCGGTGTCACCGTCGCCCAGAGCAGCAGCCGCAGCAGCGGTGTCGACCGTCAGCGACTGCTCGCCGTCAACGCCGCCGAAGCCGGCATCGACTCGGGGTACGTCGCGATCCAGCAAGGCAGCCTCACCCCGCCCTGCGGCCTGTCTTCACCCAACATCAAGTCGGGCCCCGATGTCGCGGCCTACAGCACGACCATCACGTACTACGACGCTGCCGGCGCGACGCTGAGCTGCCCCTCCGGCGGTGTCGTCAGCGGCATCCCTGCGAAGGCGCTCATCAAGAGCACCGCGACGACGAACACGCTCGGTGGCGGCGGTACGCGGGGCAGGCGCGTGATGGAGGCGCTGGTCAACATCAACCCGGTCAACGACGTGAGCCTGAACAAGGCGATCTTCGCCAACGGCAACCTGTCGATCAACAACAAGACGACGGTCGCCGGCAACAACGGGCCCGACGCCGACATCTACACGAACGCCGACTTCGCCTGCGCGAACAACGAGAACTTCGCCGGCAGCATCTACAGCCAGGGCATCATCACCCTCGGCAACTCCTGCACAGCCGCGGGCAACATCTGGGCCGGGAAGTCCATCACGAACGCCTCGGCCTGGAACGGCAGCGTCGCCGGCTTCGCCAAGGCAGGCGGGGGGGCCATCACGCTCAACCAGGGCCCTGGAACGATCACGGGCAACCTGTACGGCTCCTCGACCATCACGTACGGCGGCTGCGGCTCGCCCGGCAAGTGCTTCCCGAACGGCTCGCCCGGCGCTCCGCCCTTCCAGCCCTTCCCCATCATCAAGGGGGACCAGGCGACGCTCGACAAGTGGGCTGCCGGTGGCAATGGACTCGCTGCCTACAACGTCGTGCCATGGCCGTCGACCCCGGCCTCGAACTGCACGCCCGCCAACATTGAAGCGAAGGTGATCGCGCTGGCGCAGGTCGGCACCAGTCAGTTGCTGAGCACTGCTTGCAAGGTGGTCCTCAGCAGCAGCTTCTCGGTGAAGAACGACCTCGCCATCTTCACGAGCGGCGGCCTGACCACCGGCAAGCTGACGATCAGCTCCAGCGTGGTCGGGACGAAGCACAACCTGCACTTCATCGTCCCCTACGACGCTGCGCCGTCGCACCCGTGCGGGGGCACGGCGACCGCGCCGGACATCCAGATGGACACCGACAAGCAGTTCGACTTCACCGACGACATCGACCTGTTCGTCTACAGCCCCTGCGACATCAACTACCGCAACTCGAGCAACCACATCGGGCAGATCTACGGCGGTAGCAGCGTCAGCATCTACAACCAGTTCAACATGCAGTTCAAGCCGGTCCCGGTCCTCGGTGTCGACCCGACCTCGCTGCCGACGCTCAGCTACATCCCGAGCATCGTCTACAAGCGCGAGACGGTCTGACGCACTCTCGTCACAGAGAGTAACGATCGGGGTCCGTTCAGCGATACCGCGAGGTGGACTGCCATCGCCTGCTCGTACCCCTGTCCCGGTTCCGGTCCGGCCCTCGTGAGGAGGGGAGCGCCCTCCTCATCGCGGTCCTGACTGTCGGGGTCTGCATCAGCCTGGCCCTGATCGGTGTCACGGTGTCGCAGGGGAGCAGCCGTAGCAGCGGCGTGGACCGACAGCGGCTCCTCGCTGTCAACGCGGCCGAGGCCGGTATCGACTCCGCCTACACGGCCATCCAGCAGGGCGGCTTCACCCCGCCGTGCACCCTGAGCCTCGCCAACATCAAGTCCGGCCCCGACGTGGCCTCCTACAGCACGACGATCACCTACTACGACGCCGCGGGTGTGCCCATGGCGTGCCCGCTGAGCGGCGTCCCGGTCAAGGCCCTGATCAAGAGCCGCGCGGTGACGAACACTCTCGGCGGAGGCGGGACCCGCGGGAGCCGCACCATGGAGGCATTGGTCAACCTCAACCCTTTGAACGGCACCAGCCTGGTCAACGCGATCTTCGCCAACGGCTCCCTGTCGTTCGACAACAAGACGACGATCACGGGCAACAACGGCCCCGATGCCGACGTCTACACGAACGCCGACTTCGCCTGTGCCAACAACGAGAACTTCGCAGGCAGCATCTACAGCCAGGGCACGGTGACCATGGCCGGTTCCTGCACCACTGCAGCCAACGTCTGGGGCAAGGTCGTCACCGAGAGCGCCTGGAACGGCAACGTGGCCGGCTTCGTCAAGGCCGGCGCGGGCAGCATCAAGCTCAGCAACCCCGGGACGGTGACCGGAAACCTGTACGCCTCGAGCACGATCACCTACACCGGTGGCTCCGGCTGCTCGTCGGGCAGGTGCTTTCCCAACGGCTCCCCGGGCACGGCGCCGTACCAGCCGTTCCCGATCATCCGGGGGGACGCCGCGACCCTCGCCGACTGGCATGCCGGCACGGCAACCATTCCGGGCTACACCATCGTCACGGACAACACGTGCAGCACGATCGTCAACAAGATCCAGACCGTCTACTCGCAGGCGGCGGCACCGACACTCGTCAGCACCAGCTGCCCCGTGGCGCTGGGCAGCACGGACTTCGCGCTGAAGAACGACCTGGCGATCTTCACGAAGGGGGGGCTGACGACCGGCAACATGAGCATCAGCTCCAGCCCGGCCGGCACGAAGCGCAACCTGCACTTCATCGTGCCCTACGACGCGGTCGCCTCGCGTCCGTGCTCGAGCCCGGTGATGGACACCGACAAGGCGTTCAGCTTCACCAACGACGTCGACCTGTTCGTCTACAGCCCCTGCGACATCTCCTACCGGAACTCGAGCAACCACATCGGGCAGATCTACGGCGGCAGCGCCGTCACGATCCAGAACCAGTTCAACATGCAGTTCCGTCCGGTTCCCGTGCTCGGTGTGGACCCGACCTCGCTGCCGACGGTGAGCTACGTCCCGAGCATCGTCTACAAGCGCGAGACCGTCTGATCCTCCCCGCCGTACCGGGCCTCGTGTCCTAGGTTCGGCGGGTGATCATCGCCCTGCTCGCCGGCGCCTTCGGCCTGCTCATCGGGTCGTTCCTGAACGTGGTCGTCTGGCGGGTCCCGCGCGGTGAGTCGGTCGTCCGCCCGCCGTCGGCCTGCCCGGCGTGCGGAGCGGCCATCCGACCTCGCGACAACCTGCCCGTGGTCGGCTGGCTCGTCCTGCGCGGTCGCTGCCGGGACTGCGGGGCCGCCATCAGCGCCCGCTACCCGCTGGTGGAGGCGGGCACCGGGCTCCTGTTCGCTCTGGTCGGCCTGCGGTTCGGTGCCCACGCGGTGCTGCCGGCGTTCCTCTACCTCGCGGCCGTCTCGGTCGCGCTGACCCTGATCGACCTCGACGTCAAGCGCCTTCCGGACGTGCTCACACTGCCGTCGTACGGCGTCGGGATCGTGCTCCTCGGCCTCGCCAGCCTCTCGGACCCGCAGCAGCTGCTCCGAGCCGTCCTGGGCGCCGCGGCCCTGTTCGCCCTGTACTTCGCCCTCTGCTTCGCCTACCCGGCGGGCATGGGCTTCGGGGACGTGAAGCTCAGCGGCGTGCTGGGGCTCTACACGGCCTGGCTGGGCTGGGACGTCTGGGCTTCCGGCGTCATGGCGGGCTTCCTGCTGGGCGGGGTCTTCGGCATCGCGGTGATCCTCAGCGGGCGCGGAGGGCGCAAGACCGCTCTGCCGTTCGGCCCCTTCATGATCCTCGGGGCGTTTGTGGCGATTTTCTTCGGCCACGGGCTAGTCGACGGCTACCTCCACCTCACAACCGGCGGATAGCCCGTTCCGCCGTACGGCCGATAAGACCCTGGCGTATCGCTCAAGCAGAGCGCCCCGACGTCCGATGCGTCCTTTGAACACCGGCCACCAGGGCCGGAACCTCGCGGCTCCTCCGCCGCTGCATGAGGGGACCAGGACGTGGCAGGCAGACCAGTTGTGGGTCTTGACATCGGGACCTCGGGCGTACGCGCCGCTGAGCTCACGATGGGCAAGGGTCCGGCGACTCTCGAGCGGTTCGGCCAGGTGGCACTGCCACTCGGTGCCGTGCGCGATGGGGAGGTCATCGACAGCGACGCTGTCGCGGCCGCCATCAAGCAGCTCTGGGCGCAGGCGAAGTTCAGCAGCAAGAAGGTCGTCGTGGGGGTGGCGAACCAGAAGGTCGTCGTCCGCCAGGTCGACCTTCCGTGGCTGCCGGTGAACGAGCTGCGCAAGTCGCTGAGCTTCCAGGTGCAGGACTTCATCCCCATGCCGGTGGAGCAGGCGATCCTGGACTTCCACCCGCTGGAGGAGTTCACCAACGACCAGGGCGGCCGGATGCTGCGCGTGCTGCTCGTCGCAGCCGCCCGCGACATGGTCGGCAGCGCGATGGACGCCGTTCAGAAGGCCGGCCTCCAGCCCGCGATGGTCGACCTCAACAGCTTCGCCGTCCTCCGGTCGCTCGCCCTCGGCGGCTCCGGCATCGGCTCGATGGAGGCTGAGGCCCTCGTTGACATCGGCGCCAGCGTCACCAACATCGTCGTGCACCAGGGCGGTGTCCCGCGCTTCGTGCGCATCCTGCTCATGGGCGGCGCCGACATCACGGACGCCGTCGCCGAGCGGCTCGGGGTCCCGATGGACCAGGCCGAGTCGGTCAAGCAGGGCAGCGGCCTCATGACGATTGCCGGCAGCGTCGACAGTCACCCCGCCAGCCGCGCGATCGAGCAGACCGGCAGCGCCTTCGTCGAAGAGGTGCGCGGCTCGCTCGACTACTACATGGCCCAGCCCGGGGCGGCCCGCATCGACCGCGTCGTCCTCTCCGGCGGCGGCTCCCGCCTCAACGGCCTGGCCGACCGCCTCGCCACCGCGACTCGCCTGCCCGTGCAGGCAGCCCGTCC
>JAODNA010000165.1 GCA_025465135.1 Frankiales bacterium
CGTCACCGGACGCGGACCACGGCTGCTCGACAGCGTGCGGATCGCGCTCGACGGCCGGGGGATCGCGGTGCTCGCCCAAGGCGGGTACGTCGTCGACCTGGAGCGCGACGAGGTGCTGCGCACCGTCGCCCTGCCCCGGGAGCAGGCGATGCGGGTGATCGACGCCATCGAGGCGGTCGCCGGTGACGTGGTCCTCGCGGTCGAGGATGCGGCGGAGCCGACAGAAGCCCAGATCTCGCTGCGGGTACAGCATGGGTTCCAGTGGCCCTATCCCGAACCGGCCCACCTGCTGGCGAAGGAGCATGTGCTGCCGCCGGGCGCCGTCCTCAAGGTGTTTCTGCGCTCGGCGTCGCTGGGGCAGGACGAACTGCTGGCCCGCGCCCGGGCTGTGGTCGACCCGGCCGACGCCGAGGTGACCCACGCCGGCCTCGGCTTCATCGAGGTGCTGCCGCCGGGGATCACCAAGGCCAGCGGTCTGCAGGTCGCGCTCGACCGGTTCGGCGTCGGCTTCCACGACGTGCTGGTCTTCGGCGACATGCCCAACGACCTGCCGATGATCCGGGCCGTCGCCGAGGCCGGCGGTCGCGCCGTGTCGGTGGCCAACGCGCACGCCGAGGTACGGGCCGCGGCGCCCGAGCGCACCAGTGGCCACGAGGTCGACGGCGTCGCGCGGTATCTGGAGGCGGTGCTGGATGTCTGACTGGCGGCCCAAGCTGATCGCCACCGACATGGACGGCACCCTGTTGCGCAGCGACGACACGGTCAGCGACGCCACCGTGGTCGAGCTGGACCGCTGGCGCGACGACGGCGTGCCGGTCGTGCTGGCCACCGGCCGCCCCCCGCGCTGGTTGCGGGGGATGCAGGAGCTGCTCGGCCACGGCACGGCGATCTGCTGCAACGGCGCGGTGCTGCTGGACCTCGAGACCTTCGAGATCTTCGACGAGGACCCGCTCGCGCCTGACCTGCTCGAATCGATCAGCCGCGAACTGCGCCGGCGACAGCCCGGCACGTGGTTCGCCGTCGAGTACGGGTTCGAGTTCCGGCACGAACCGATCTACAAGCCCCGCTGGGACGTCGACGTTCCCGGTGTCGCCGAGGCGACGCTCGCCGAGATGGTGGCGGCCCCGGTCGCCAAGCTGCTCGCCCGCCACGAGAACCTGTCCTCGGAGGAGTTCGTCGCCCTGGTCGAGGACGTCATCGGCGACCGCGCGACGGTCACCCACTCATCGAGCGACGCCCTCGCCGAGATCTCCGCAGCGGGGGTGACCAAGGCCTCCGGGCTGGCGAAGGTTGCCGCGCAGCACGGCATCGAACCGGCCGACGTCGTCGTCTTCGGGGACATGCCCAACGACGTCGCCGCGTTCGACTGGGTACGCGCGGGCGGTGGGCGGGCGGTCGCGATGGGGCAGGCGCATCCGGCGCTGCTCGCCGCCGCCACCGACGTCACCGGCAGCAACGACGACGACGGCGTCGCCACGTTCCTCTCGGGCCTATGAGCGGGGTTCGCGCCGAGTGGGGCCCGGAGGGTCCCGCGTAGGCGCGACGCAGCGGCTCAGCTCAGTCGGGGGACGGCACCTGGCCGCGGTGACGTCCGGTAGGACGTCAGAGGTATTGCCCGCCGCCGGGACGCGGGTCGTGCTGGCCGGGCGCGGATCCGGGTGGCAGCGCCTTGCGCCGCTCCTCCAGCTGGGCGCGGGCCGCCATCTGCTGGGCGAACATCGCGGTCTGGATGCCGTGGAAGACGCCTTCCAGCCAGCCGACGAGCTGGGCCTGGACGATCCGCAGTTCGGCGTCCGATGGTGTCTCGCCCTCGTTGAACGGCAGGGTGATCCGTTCCAGCTCGTCGCGCAGTTCGGGCGACAGGCCGTCCTCCAGCTCGCGGATCGAGGCGGCGTGGATGTCGCGGAGCCGGTTGCGGCTGGCGTCGTCCAGCGGCGCCGCCCGGACTTCTTCGAGCAGCTGCTTGATCATGGTGCCGATCCGCATCACCTTCGCCGGTTCCTCGACCATCGCGCTCACGTCGAGCCCGCCGGCGGGTGCCCCTGCGTCATCGTCCGGGCCCTGGGCGATCGGGAGGCCCCCGACGGGCCGCCCGTCGGGGCCGACGACGACGACCTGCTGACCTTCGCAGCCGTATGCCGATGCAGTCATGTCTCCCATCCTGCCTCGTCCCGGCGAACGAACTCCCGGCCGGTCTGAACCGGACGGGCTCCGCCTCCGTGCTTGAGGGGGACGGTGGCCGGCCACGACCACCGGGAGGGAGGCTCCCGTGAACGCATCGAGAACGGCCGGACTGCTCGCCGCGCTGAGCCTGACCGGGTTCGGCCTGGCCGCCTGTGGGCCCGGCGGTGGCTACGGCAGTGCGGGTACGACGTCGAGTTCCGCCGCGGGCAGCTCGTCGAGCGGAGTCGCGACCACCGCGGCAGCGCTGAAGACGGCGGGCACCAGCCTCGGCACCGTCGTCGTCGACAGTGCCGGGAAGACCGTCTACGCGTTCGACAAGGACACCAAGAATTCCGGGACGAGCGCGTGCACCGCCGCCTGCGCCGGTCTCTGGCCGGCCGTGACCACGACCGCGGCAAGCCCGACGGTCACCGGGGTGACCGGCACGATCGGCACGATCACTCGCTCCGACGGCACCAAGCAGGTCACCCTCGACGGGCGTCCGCTCTACACCTACTCGGGAGACACGGGCGCCGGGACCGTGACGGGGCAAGGCGTCAAGGGGATCTGGTGGGCCGTGTCACCCAGCGGTGCAGAAGTCACCGCCGCGCCGACCGTCGCGGGATACTGACCGCCATCCGGAAGAAGGTCCGCCATGAGTTCCACCGCGAACCGAACCCTCGCCGTCTTCGTGCTGCGGGTGGTGGGAGCGTTGCTGCTGGTGGCAGCGGGTGCCATCCACCTCTACCTCTGGTCGACCGGGTACGACTCGATCGACTGGATCGGACCGTTGTTCCTGCTCAACGCGGTCGGCGCCTTCCTGCTGGCGGTCGCGGTCCTGGGCGCCCCGCGACGGCTGCTGTTCTGGCCGGCCGGCGCGGGGGCGCTGCTGCAGATCGGCACCCTCGGCGGGCTGATCCTCGCCAGCACCGTCGGGTTGCTCGGGTTCGTCGAGTCCACGGCTGCCTCGTACTACTGGGAATCGGTGATCGTCGAGAGCGTGGGCTTCGTCGTCCTCGTGGCGCTGGCGGCGCTCTGCCGGCCGGTCCGCCGGTCCCCGCTGCGGGAGGACTGGACCGAGCCGGTACGGGCCGGGGGATGAGGGCTCGGCCGGGGAGCGCGCAGGCGGCCGACGCCGGGCTGCGGCGGCTCTACGACGAGCACGCGGCCGTGCTGCTCGCCTATGCGGTCCGGCTCACCGACGGCGACCGCGCCCGGGCAGAGGATCTCGTCCAGGAGACACTGCTGCGGGCCTGGCGCAAGCTGACAGACCTGGACGACGACTCGCGGCCCATCCGGCCGTGGCTGTTCACCGTGGTGCAACGGCTGGCGATCGACGCGCACCGGGCTCGCCGGGCGCGTCCGCAGGAGGTGGGGGATGCGATGCTCGCGGCCATCTCGGAACTCGACGAGGTGGAGCACACGCTCGATCGCATCGTGGTCACCGAGGCGCTCCGCTCGCTGTCACCCGATCACCGGGCGGTCCTCGTGGAGACCTACTACCGAGGGTGCAGCGTCGCCGAGGCCGCGAGCGTCCTGGGGATCCCACCCGGCACCGTGAAGTCGCGCTGCTACTACGCGCTGCGTGCCCTCGGGCTCGCCCTTGCCGAACGGGGGGTGACGACATGACCTGCACGAACGTCGCAGTCGGTGCCTATGCCCTCGGCGCCCTCGAACCCGCCGAACGGGCCGAGGTCGAACGGCACCTCCGCGAGTGCGCGTCCTGCGCCGCCGAGGCCGCCGAGTTCGCCGCGCTCCCACCGTTGCTCGCCCTGGTGCCTGCGGAGGACCTGGACGCCGCCCCGATCGAGCCCTCGCCCGGGCTGTTCGAGCGCATGGCGGCCGCCGCCGCAGCTGAGCACAAGACGGCGCAGCGGCACTCCAGCCGCCGCCGGCTGCTGATCGCCGTGGTGGCGGCCGCGGTGCTCGCGGTCGGCGGCTCGACCGTCTGGTGGGTGTCGGGGTCGCACGAGACCGCGCACACGGCCGCCGCCGGCGCGGTTCACCTGACGGTCACCGCCCATCCGGGGTCCGACGGCACCGGTCTCGATGTCGCCGTCGCGGGGGTCGCGCCCGGGGAGGACTGCCGGCTCGTCGTCGTCGACCAGGACGGCGTCCGGCACCAGGCCGGCAGCTGGACGGCGTCCTACGCCGGGCGGGCGACGTTCCGCGGCTGGACGGCGGTCTCGCGCACCGAGGTGCGTGACGTGGTGCTGGTCAGCACCGACGGCGTCGATCTGGTGCGCGTCCGGCTCTGATCAGCCTTCGGGCAGGAGCAGCACCTTGCCGATGTGCTCGCTGGCCTCGATCACCTGGTGTGCCTCGGCCGCGCGGGACATCGGCAGCCGGCGGTCCACGATCGGGCGGATCCCGCCGCGTTCGACGTCGGGCCAGACGTCGTGCAGCACCGCCGCCACGATCTCGGCCTTGCCGCCGTGTCCGGTTGCCGGGCGGGCGCGCAGCGTGGTGGCGTGCACCGAGGCGCGCTTGCTCATCAGCATGGCGAGGTCGAGTTCGGCCTTGGTGCCGCCCTGCATGCCGATCGACACCAGCCGGCCACCGATCGCCAGGGCCTCGACGTTGCGGGCCAGGTACTTGGCGCCCATGTTGTCGAGGACGACGTCCTCCCCGGTTCCGTCGGTCTCGGCCTTGATCCGCTCGACGAAGTCCTCGTCGCGGTAGTTGATGGTGACGTCGGCGCCCAGCTCGCGGCAGAAATCGAGCTTCGCGGTGCTGCCGGCGGTGGTGAACACCCGGGCGCCGGCCCGTGCCGCCAGCTGGATCGCCATCGTGCCGATGCCACTGGAACCGCCGTGCACGAGGAAGCGGTCCCCGTGCTTGAGCCCGGCCAGCAGGAACACGTTCGACCAGACCGTGCAGGCCACCTCGGGTAGGGCGGCAGCCGTGGCCAGCTCCACGCCGGCAGGCCGCGGCAGCAACTGCCCCGCCGGGACGGCGACCCGCTCCGCGTAGCCACCGCCGGCAAGCAGCGCGCACACCTCGTCCCCGACCTGCCAGCCGGCGACGTCGGCACCGAGCGCGGCGATGCGGCCCGAGCACTCCAGGCCGGGGTACGGCGACCCCCCCGGCGGCGGGTCGTAGAAGCCCATCCGCTGCAGGGTGTCCGCGCGATTGACGGCCGTGGCCGTCACGTCGACGAGCACCTCGCCGGGACGGACCTCCGGATCCGGCACGTCGGCGAGGGTCAGCACCTCGGGGCCGCCGTACGACGGGAGAGTGACTGCGCGCATGCGGCCGAGCCTGCCAGACGTCGTACGGCGACCTCCCTCGCCCGAATGCTTGTGACAGGTCACAATGCCTGCGTGGCGGCGTCGCTCTACACCCGGGTCTCGCGGCGGCTGCCCCTGCTCGCCCGCCGGATGATCGACACGTTCCTCGACGAGGTGCCCTTCTACCGGCAGCTCCCGGTTGAGCAGCTCGAGGGCGAGATCCTCGACATCTGCGCCGACAACCTGCGGATCTTCTTCGCCACGCTGCAGGAGGGCCGTACCCCGACCGAGGCCGAGCTGGCCGAGCCGCGGTCGTCGGCGGCGCGACGCGCGCAGGAGCGGATCCCGCTCGATGCGGTCCTCACGGCCTACCACGTCGGCGGGCGGGTCGGCTGGGCCGAGCTGGTCGCCGAGGCGCGTCCGGACGAGACCGCGGAGCTCATCGCTGCGGGTGACCGCGTGCAGCAGTACGTCCAGTGCCTGACAAGCGCCGTCGCGACCGCGTACCTCGAGGAGCAGCAGGCCATCTCGGGCGAGGAGCGCGACGTACGCCGGGCGCTGGCGGCGGCCCTGATGGCCGGTCAGCCCGCGGACGCGTTGGCCGCCCGGCTCGGGGTCGACCTCGGCTCACGGTGGAACGTCGTCGCCCTCGAGCTCGCCGAGCATGTCGACGAGAAGGCCGCCGGTGTCGCGGGTGCGGTGGCTGCGCGGCGCAAGGTCCGGCGTGTGCAGGCCGTGCTGGACGAGCGTGCCGCCGGTCAGGTGCTCGGCCTCTTCGACGCAACAGGCGGGACGGTCTTCCTGCCCGACGACGGGCGCGACATCACCTCTCTCGCCGACCAGCTGCAGGTGGCCGCCGGCGTCTCGGTGCGGGCGGCAGCGGCCTGCGGCGTCGACACCGAGCGGCTCGCGTCGGCGAGCGCGCAGGTCCGCGAGGTGCTTCGCCTCACCGCGCGGCTCGGCCGCCCGCCCGGCCTCTACTTCCTCGCCGATGTCCTGCTGGAGTACCAGCTGACGCGTCCCAGCGATGCACTGTCCGGGCTCGCCGCGGTGCTCGAGCCGCTGGAGCGCAACCCCGACCTGCTGCTCACCCTCGACACCTACCTGGCGGAGAACCTCGACCGCCGGCGTACGGCGGCGGCCCTGCACGTCCACCCGAACACCCTCGACTACCGCCTCAAGCGGATCGTCGGCCTGACGGGACTCGAGCCGACGAGCACCTCAGGTCTGCAGCTGCTTGCGGCGGCCGCGTTGGCGCGACGGCTCACCAGCGGCTAGCTGGGTGACAGCGAACGCAGCACGCTGGTGATGTCGGTCGTGAACTGCAGGCCGCTCACGGTGCCGCTGCCCTTCGTGTGCTCCTTCGCGGTGAGCCGGTGCGCGGGGTCGTACCAGGTCTCCATCTGCCCGGTGTAGGTGATGTCGCCGGTCAGCCGGAGCGTGCTCGCGACGACGACGGTCTGCGTGCGCGCGCCGCCGATGGTGAGGGTCTCGCGCCGAGCCACTTTCGCGGTGACCGCTGCAGTCGTCTTGCCGTCGGTGGATACCGCGGTCCACGACCACGACCGGCCTGCAGTTGCGGGGTCGGGCACGAGCAGCACCGGCGATGCGGGCCGGAACTCCTTGCTGAAGGCGGGATTGGTGATCGCCAGCCGCGCCAGGTAGGTGCCGTTGGTCCGTACGACGACGTCCTGCTCGGTCCGTCCCTGGTCGCTCGAGAGCAGCGAGTGCTGCTGCCCGCTCGCCGGCGGGTCGACGGTCAGCGTGGAGGTGCCGGACGCGTCGCGCTGCGTCCCGGCGGTGACCGTGCCGGTGTTGTCGAAGGTGTAGGTGCCCGGCGCTGTCGAGGACGGCGCCGCGGCGCCGTTGTGCGAGACGGCGCCCGTCGACGACGCAGCGGCGGCGGCGCTCGAACCGGGCGCCGCACCCAGCTTCGCTGCGGCCGCCCCCGACGTGCTCGCTGCGGCCGAGCCGCCGGGCCCGGGAGCGGCCGAGGAACCGGTCGACGTGCCGGCGGACGACGTCGGCAGCGCTTTCGCGGGCGCGACCGACGACGAGCCGCCGCACCCGGCGAGCAGTACGGCGAACGCGACGACAGGCAGGAGGGGACGGGAGGTCACGGGACCATCCTGCCCCGGCCGTAGGTTGCACGTGATGACCGAGTCCTTCTTCCTGCCGCTGGGCGACGGTCGCTGGCGCGCGACCACGCACACGACCGGGCCGTGGGACGAGCGCTTCCAGCACGGCGGTCCGCCGAGCGCCTTGCTCGGGCGGGCGGTCGAGTCCGTCGCCGCGCGCGCCGACGTGATGGTCGCCCGGATGACGGTGGAGATCCTCGGCCCGATCCCGGTCGGCGACCTGGACCTGCGGGCCGCCGTCGTACGGCCCGGTCGCAGTGTCGAGCTGGTCGAGGCCGTGCTGTCCGCCGGCGGACGCGACGTGGCATCGGCGCGCGCCTGGCGGGTGCTGCGCACCGCGTCGACCCCGGTGCCGTCGCGGCACGCCGTCGCACCGTCGTTGCCGGAGTCCGCCGACGGGCTCGGCAAGGGGGGCTGGATCGACGGCTACCTCTCAGCTGTCGAGTGGCGCTTCGCGCGAGGTCACTTCACGCAGCCGGGCCCGGCAACCTCGTGGACGCGGATGCTCGTCTCCGTCGTCCCCGACGAGGAGCCGAGCCCGTTGCAGCGGGTGCTGACGGTCGCCGACAGCGGCAACGGGATCTCGAGCGAGCTCGACCTGACGAAGTGGCACTTCATCAACCCGGAGCTGACCGTGCACCTGCACCGGGAGGCAGTCGGCGAGTGGGTGTGCCTGGACGCGACGACGACGATCTCGACGGGAGGCGTCGGTCTGGCCACGTCGGTCCTGTCGGACGTGCACGGGCCGGTCGCGCTCGGCGCCCAGACCCTGCTGGTCGCCCCGCGGTAGCAGCGGGTTTCACGCGAGCAGGATCGCGGGACAGAATCGGGGCCGCCACCCCGTTGCGAGCGACAGGACCCCGCGTGCGCCTTCCCGCGCTGCTGCGCCCACCGCCGTCGCTGTCCGACGTCGAGCTCGCGCTGCTGACCGAGCTCGGACGCTATGCGGATGGGGAACGGCACGTGCCCAACGCCTGGGGCATCCAGCTCAGCGCCCGCGACTGCCGCAGGCGAGCCGGGGACCTGCCGCGCTGGAGCTCTGCACTCGCCGAGCGGCTCGTCGACGAGCACGCGCACCTCGGGCTACCGGCGTCCGGCCTGGTCACGGTGTCGTTCTCGGCGGCTGCTGACCTCATCGCGGGGACCTTCCGCGTCAGCTGTGGGATCGCGACAGGCCAGGCGGTCGTCGTACGACGAAAGGACGCGCTGCCCGGCCGGCCACGTCTGGTCCTGCCGGCGGGCGGGACCGCACGGCAGGGCTCCCCGCGCGCCGCCGGGATCGACCGGGAGGTGCAGCTGCCCGTGGGCACGTTCGTGATCGGCCGGGACCAGGGCGCGGACCTGCGCCTGCAGGACCCCACCGTCTCGCCCCGGCATGTCGAGCTCGAGGTGACCGCCGACGGGATCCGGCTGCGGGACCTCGGCACCCTCAACGGGACGTGCGTCGACGGCGTGCCGGTCGCGAGCGTCGACCTGCGCGACGGCAACCGCATCGAGCTCGGTGACGCGGTGATCGTGTTCCACCGCGACCCGGTCAGCGGGTCAGGTAGGCCGTGATCCCGCGCGCGAGCCCTGCGGCGTAGACGTTGTTGCGGCTGCTGGCGCTGCTCATGCGGGCCGCGTCGCCGGCATTGCGCATGTTGCCCATCTCGATCATGACGACCGGCACGTTGCTCCAGTTGAGGGTGCCGAGGTCGCCGCGGGTGTCGAGGCCGTCGCCGCCGTAGTCGTTGGCCCGAGCCAGCTTGACGGCGTCGAGCCCGGCCCGGACGTACTGCCCGAGGGTGTTGCTGCGGGCGTAGATGTCGTCGGTCCACCCCTTGCGCAGCGCGGGGCGGATCACGAAGAACCCGCGGTACTGCGAGGGCGCCCCGTCGCCGTGGAGGGAGACCATCAGGTCGGCGTGCACCTTCGCGCCGAACCGTCCCCGGACGTCGATGCACGGTCCCCAGAGGCTGTAGCTCTCCGTCGTACGCGTCAGGTAGACCTTGGCGCCCAGCGCCTCGAGCCGGGCCTTCAGGTAGTTGGCGGTCGACATCGCGAACGCCGACTCGGGGTAGCCGGCGTTGGTTGCGGTGCCGGTCGTGCTGCACGCCTTCTGGAAGCCGCCGCCGTCGACCATGCGGTTGATCTCCCTGGTGTGCCGGGAGTTGCCGAGCTGGTGTCCGGGATCGATCGCGACGATCCGGCCGGCGAGGGGTCTCGTCGCCGCCTGGGCCGGGACGGTCAGCACGCCCGCCGTCAGGCCGGCGCAGAGCACGAACCGGGCGAAGGGGATGCGCACGGGGGTGACGCTAGCCGTCGGCCGACGAGATATCACGGGAACGCGGCGTGTCCGCAGGGTGTACGACGGCTACGGACGCACACTTCGGTCATGGTCGAGAAGCACGGCGACAACTACCTCATCACCGACGTCGAGGAGGGTGAGGTGCACCGCAGCGTCCAGGACCTGTGGCGTGCGCAGAACGCCGCGTGGCGGGCCCGCGTGCTCGGCCAGCTGCGGCAGGCCGCACCGGTCGACGAGCTGAGTGCTGCGACCTAGAAGGGCGGCAACGCGGTGATCCGCGTGACCGGCGTCTGAACCGGCGTCCAGCGGTCGTCGCCGGGCCAGTCGATCATCAGCTCGGTGTCGTGGTCGATGCCGATGCGGAACGACACCAGCCCGGTCGAGTCGGTGTGGGCGGTGTCCACCCGGGACCAGACCAGCCCTCCGGCGCGGCGCTGGAAAAGCGTCACCTCGACGTTGACCGCCGGATGACCGGAGTCGGCCGCGAACATCCGCGCGGTCATCGCAACCGTTGAGCGCTCCTTCACCGAGCGCGGCACCGGCGCGAGCCGGATCGAGGTGCGCTCGGGCGCAGCCGGCATCGCGGCCGGGCCGACGACGGAGGTGACGAAGTCGGTGAAGTAGCGGTAGGTCCCCGACATCCAGAGCGCCCGGGTCGTGTCGTCGGGCGTCAGCCCGATCGGGACGACCGGCCGGAGGTTGTCGACCGAGGTGTTCTGGTTGACCGGCTCGGACGTGAACGTCGCGCCGCCGTCGGCTGTGTGCCACCTCTCCACGACGTTGAGCCCGCCGACGCGGCGGGAGAGGTAGGCCGTCGTGGGGTCCGAGTGGTCGAGCGAGATGCCACCGGAGTACGACGGCTCCCGGCCGTTCGTGGCGATGCCCGGACCGGCGTCGGTGAGCAGCGTGTCGTGCCACGCGATCCCGTCGAAGCGAACGTAGTGGTAGCGGTGCACCTCTCCGGTCGCGACGTAGACGATGACCGGGAAGCCGTCGGCGCCGAGGGCGACGTCCATCACCCACGCGGAGCCGCCGATGACGGCCGGGTCGACGACGAGCTCGGTCTGCGACGGTGCGAACGGCAGGTCCTCCATCCCGCCGATGGCGGTGCCGTCGGCGCGGAAGAACGCGTTCTTCCAGTACGACATGTAGTAGATGCCGGTCGGGCTCTCGTCCGGGTGGCTCCGGGTGAACGCGATCCCGATCGTGTCGCTGTTGGCGGCGTACTTCACGTAGGGCCGCTGGCCGGGCTCCTCCAGGAGGACGCGTGCCGGCGACCAGTGCTGGCCGAGGTCGTCCGAGGTCGCGAAGACCTGGTGGGTGAACTGCGAGCGCCAGAACAGGTAGAGGCGGTTGCCCTCACCGGGCAGCAGCATCGGGTTGGCGTAGGTGTAGAGCCGGTCGCCGGAGGGGCGCACCGGCAGGGTCCGCAGCGGTCCGAACGAGTGCACGTCGCCGGCGATCGTTGTCGTCCGGTAGTACATGAACAGGCCGTTGTGCGCGCTCCAGAAGTACGTGACGCGACCGTCGGGCAGCGCGAGCACGGCCGGGTTGGCGTGATCGTCGTCCTGGAGGCGGTCCTGCAGCACCATCGACTGCACGCGCGAGGTCGCGGGGTCGTAGACGCCGGCGACGATGCTGCCGAGGCTGGTGACCCAGCCGGACCAGAGCAGCTTGCGCGGCGAGGTCACCTGGACGGCGCGGGGGTCGGAGAAGTACGACCAGCCGCCCCCGTCGCCGATTGAGGCCGGCGCCGGTGCGGGCGGGGATGTGCTGTCGGCGATGGCCGGCACGGCAGCGAGGAGGAGGGCTCCGGCCAGCGAGACGGCAGCAGCCGTCAGCCGTGCCACGCCCTCCTTTCTCACCCCTGCAGGCTAGTTGAGCCGGACGCCGCGCATGGGCGATTTGTGAGAGACACTCGTGTCGTGACCTGGTGCGGACGGCTCGTTGCCTGCCTGGTCGCGCTGTCGCTCCTGGTGCTCCCCGCGCTCGCGCCCGGGCCGGCGGCGGCCTCGGTCGCCCCGAGCAGCGCGATCGTCCGCGTGCTCCCGACGCCGCTCTCGGTCTTCGGCGACAAGCTGCGGCGCGCGGCGGCGACCACACCTGCCGGCGCGTTCCCCGTCGAGGCGCGCCCCGGCGTGACGGCGTGGACCACCGCAGGTGCCTGGCACTGGGCCGCCGGGTTCGTGCCCGGCGAGCTGTGGGAGATGTACCGCGCGACGGGCGACCCGCAATGGCGGCGGCTCGCGGAGGCGATGAACACCACGCTGCCGCGCGAGGCGCGCGACCCGCGTCCGCACGACCTCGGCTTCATGCTCGCCTCGCCGTACGTGCCGGCCTACGCGTCGACCCACGACGCCACCTACGCCGCACTGCTGCGTACGGCGGCCGTGACGCTCGACACGCACTGGCGGCCGGGGCCGGGGGTGCTGTGGTCGTGGACGGCTCCGACCGGGCACACGCAGGTGATCGTCGACTCGCTGATGAACATGGAGCTGATGTTCTGGGCGTCCGAGCACGGAGGCAGCCCGACGCTGGCCGCCCATGCGCGCAGCCACGTCCTGCGCCTCGCACACGATGCGCTGCGGCCCGACGGCTCGACGGTGCACGTGCTCGACTACGACACGACATCGGGTCAGCTGCTGCGGACGTTCACGGCGCAGGGGTTCAGCGACGACAGCGCGTGGGCGCGCGGGCAGGCCTGGTTCTTCACCGGCCTGATGCAGGCCTACGGGCACACGCACGACGCAGCGCTGCTCGCCGCCTCCCGGGCGGCGGCGCGCTACTACGTCGACCACCTGCCTGCCGACGGAGTCCCGTACTGGGACCTGTCGATGCCGGCCGGTACGTCGACGCCTCGCGACACCGCGGCCGGCGCCGTGGCGGCCTACGGCCTGCGGCTGCTCGCGCAGAACGACCCGTCACCGGAGCTCGCCCTCGGTTGGCGGGCCGCGGCCTCCCGCACCGTGCTGGCGCTGCTGCAGCCGCCGTACCTCGCTCCGGCGTCACATCCCGCAGTGCTGACGTTCGCCGCCCACGGGCAGAAGGGGGTGGCGATGCAGGAGGAGACGTCGTTCCCGTACGCCGACTACTACCTGCTGAAGGCCATGCTGGCCGCGCCCCCGCTGGGCCCGTCGTCCTGGCGATGGGGCCGCGGCAGCTCACCGACGGTCGACGCCGTACGCCGCTGACGGCGGAGCTCGCCGTCGGCGAGAAATCAGGCGACTGGCGTGGGGCCGCGCCGTAACGTCAAGGACCCCATGACCCTCCTCGATCTCGACGCTCCGGCGGCCGCACTCGGCCCGGCGTTCGAGGTCCCGTCGCGACGGGTCGACCTGTTCCGGCTGCGGGGAGCGGTGACGTGGTGGTCGCTGGCGGCCGCCGCGGTGGCTGCCGGGGGGCAGACGGCGGGAACCGTGGTGGCCGGCCGGCTCGCCGAGCACCCGACGTCGATGCTCGTGACGCTGCTGGCTCTGTGCGTGGTGGGCGCGGCCCTGCTCGACACGGCGGGTCGGGCGGCCTGGTCGGGGCTGGTGGACCGGGCGGAGGGCCGGCTGCGGGCGGATCTGCTTGACGCCGCCCTGCACCAGCCGCTCGCGGTCCTGTCGGAGCAGGCGGTCGGTGAGGTCCTGGACCGGGTCGACGACGACACCCACGAGCTCGGCACCCTGCTGCGGCGCATGATCTGGGACCTCGTCCGGACGGTGATGCGCGCGGGCCCGATGTGGGTCGTCGCCGGGCTCACGTGGTGGCCCGCGTGGCTGCTGTTCCCGCTCGTCGGCATCGGCACCTTCCTGATCGTCCGCCCGCTGACCGCGGAGATCGCGGAGCGCAAGCTCGCCGAGGAGATCGCGTGGACCGACCACGCGGCCGCCATGGAGGAAGGCGTCGCCGCGCGCGACGACCTGCGCTCCAGCCTCGGCCAGGCGTACATCGTCCGCCGCTGCGCCGAGCTCTCCGCGGCGGTGCACGTCCGGGTGGCGGCGAGCTGCGAGAGCGCAAGCAAGATCGGCCGGCGCGCCGGGCTGCTGCTGCACGGGTTGCTCGCCGGCACCGCCGTGGCCGGGACCGTCCTGGTCGTGCAGGGCGACCTGTCGACGGCCTCGCTCGTGACGTTGTTCCTCGTCACGACGACGTTCGTCGGGCAGATCGACCAGATCAGCCGGCACCTCCCGGATCTGCAGGCGGGCCTGGGTGCGCTGACCCGGCTGCGGACGATGCTCGAGGCGGAGCCGGAGCCGGTCGGCGGGCTGCCCGTGCCCCCCGGGCCGATCGGCGTGTCCGTGCGTGGCCTGCACTTCGCGTACGCCGAGGGCACTTTCGCGCTGACCGACATCGACCTCGAGCTACCGGCCGGGGAGACGTTGGCGCTCGTCGGTCGCACCGGGTCGGGGAAGTCGACGCTCGCCGCGTTGATCTCACGCGCCGTCGACCCGCCGCCCGGTGCCGTGACCCTCGGCGGCGTCGACGTACGCGCCCTGGACCTGCAGCTGCTGCGCGGGGCGGTGGGTGTCGTCACGCAGCGCACCGAGGTGCTGGCGGCGACCGTGGCCGAGAACATCACGCTGTTCACCGACGTCCCCCGCTCCGTGGTCGTCGCTGCGGTCGAGGAGCTCGGGCTCGACGACTGGGTCGCGGGTCTTCCGCACGGGCTCGACACGGTGCTCGGCCCCGGCGGTACGACCCTGTCCTCGGGTGAGGAGCAGCTCGTCGCCTTCGCGCGACTGCTCGTCCGTGACGTGCAGGTCGTCGTGCTCGACGAGGCGACTGCGCGGATGGACCCGGTGACGGAGGCACGCGTCGTCCGGGCGGCCGAACGACTGCTCGCCGGTCGTACCGGACTGGTGATCGCGCATCGGCTGACGACCACCACCCGCGCGGACCGCGTCGCGGTGCTCGACGGGGGACGTCTCGTGCAGCAGGGCCCGCGGACGCGACTCAGCGAGGAGGCCGGGCCCTATCGCGACCTGCTCATCGCCGCGGGCCGCAACGAGGTCCGCGCACCCGCCGACGGTGAACGCTCTGTGGGAACGGCGCGGCGTGCCGGCGATGCCCGCGAGGTCCAGCACGTCGGCACCGGACCGAGCCTCACGCACAACACCGTCTCGATGCTGCGGATGCACCCTCGCTGGGGACTCGTCGGAGCCGTGCTCTTCCTGCTCTCGTCCATGCTCGGCGCCTTCGGGGCGATCACCGGTTTCTTCTGGGGTCGCGTCGTCGAGCAGCTGCAGGCAGGTGGGCAGCCCGTCGCGGAGTGCGTGGGGCTCGTCGCCTGCCTGCTGGCCGCACCGGTGCTTCTCGCCAAGGCCTTCCTGATCTACCCCCGCTGGTGGGTCGCCGTGCTGCTCCGCGTCCGCCTTGCCGTCCTGCGGGGCCAGACGATGCAGCACCGGCTGCCCCGCACCCCGCCCGGCGAAGTGGTCGGGCGGGCCATGGACGCCGACCGCTTCGTCCGCTACGCCGACCGCTGGGTCGACTTCGTCAACGGCTTCGTCGTGGTGCTCGTCACCGCCCTGGTGGGTCGCAGCGTCCTCGCCGGCGGCGTGCTGCTCGCCGTGATGGTGCTGTCGGCAGCGGCCTCATCGCTCGGGTCGCCGATCGCGGGCCGCTCGGTCGCGGAGTCCTCCCGCGCACGCGCCGCATTCGGTCGCTCGCTCGTCTCGGCCCTCGACTCCGCCCGCACGGTCAAGCTCGCGGCCGCGACGCCCTCGGTGCACCAGCACCTGCAGCGCGTGGACGGCGGGCGCATCGACGCAGCCGTGCGCGAGCACCGCGTGCAGGCCGTGCTCGACGGCGTACCGATCGTTCTCGTGCAGTGCGGCGTGGTCGCGGGCTGGCTGATCCTGCTGCTCGGCAGCTGGGACCTGTCGACGGCGCTGCTCGTCACCACAGCGGTGGCAGGGTTCGACTGGTTCGGGCGCGTCGCCGGCGCGATCATCACCGAGGCGCCGGGAACCCGTGCGTGGTCCGAGGCAACCGCGCGTCTCGCCGGCGGTGCCGACCTGGTCGCACAGCCGCCGGGCGTCGACCTCGTGAGCGGAGCGGCGCCGCGTCCGGAGGAGCGGGCGCGCGTGCGTCTTCGGAGACTCGAGCTCGTCGGACTCACGGCGGTGCACGACGACGGGACCCTCGGTGTCGAGGACGTCGACCTGACCGTGCAGCCCGGCGAGCTGGTGCTGCTGCTCGGGCAGATCGGCTCGGGCAAGTCGAGTCTGCTGGCCGCCCTCGCCGGGCTCGTCGACCACCACGGCAGCATCCGCTGGAACGGCACCGACGTCGTGGACCCGCAGGTCTTCCTGCGTCCAGGCCAGGTCAGCTACGTCGCTCAGGTGCCGCGCGTGCTGTCCGGCACGTTCGCCGACAACATCCGCCTGGACCACGACCGCGCACTCGAGTCGGCCATCGATGATGCGCGGCTGACCGCCGACGTCGCCGACGCCGGCGGTGCCGACGCGCTGGTCGGGCATCGCGGTGTCCGGCTCTCCGGCGGTCAGGTGCAACGCCTGGCGCTGGCCCGTGCACTCGCGACCGAGGCCGAGCTGCTGCTCGCCGACGACGTGTCGAGTGCGCTCGATGCCCGTACGGAGGTGGAGCTCTGGAAAGCCCTGCACGACAGGGGTACGACGGTGCTCGGCTCGACGTCGAAGCGCGCCGCTCTGCTGCAGGCGGATCGCGTCGTCGTGCTCGCCGAGGGACGTGTCGTTGCCGTCGGCCCGTGGTCCGATCTCGCCGCGGCTTGGGGTCACCTGGCGGGCTGAAGCTGCCTGGAAAGTGCGTTGCCTCATCGTGCCGTCGAGCGCCCGCGAGGCGTCAGAAATACTTTGACGGGTTGCCTGCACTGGCGGGGCTCGCGTGCCATCCTGACGTGCCTCCTTCGGATCGACAGAAGCCGGAGGACTCCGGTCGAGGTCTCGTCCTCGCCGCTACTCCTTCTGCCTTCGAGGCGGCGGCGACCCATGGCCCTTCTTTCCGTGACCCCTGCGCCGGAGGACGGCCACGACGTGGTCGCCCCTGAGCGTTCTCTGGGGCTCGTCTCCGTGCTCGTCGTCGATGACGAACCAGACATCCGGGTCCTTGTCCGGTTCGTTCTCACCATGGACGGGCGCTGCCTTGTGATCGGCGAGGCCTCCGACGGGCAAGAAGCCTTCACGATCTGGAACGAGGCGCGCCCCGATGTCGTCATCCTGGACCTGCGCCTGCCCGACCAATCAGGGCTGGAGGTCGCACGGTCCATCCTCGCTGCCGACCCCGGACAGCAGATCCTGCTGTTCTCCGCCTACCTCGACCGCGAGGACGAGCAGCAAGCCCTCGCTATCGGTGTACGGGCCTGCATCAGGGGTGACAATGTGGGAGACCTTGCTGATGCCGCCGTCGCAGCGGCCGGCTGGCAGCCAGGACGCCGTCGTCGATCGGAGTTCCTGATCGGGCGCGACCAGCCAGAGGCGCTCGCCTTCCCACTGCAAAGTGGTGCGGAGAAGTGGGCCGCTCTGGACGCCCTGTACCGGGAGTGTCGTGGCGACGACGCGGAGTTCCGTCGTCGGGCTCTGAGCTTGTCTGACGAGGACTGAGCGGCAGCGAGGGTAGACCTAGAGTGAAGCCCCTGGAGGGCTCGCCTAGTGGCCGATGGCGGCGGTCTTGAAAACCGCTATGGCGCGGAAGCGTCATCGTGGGTTCGAATCCCACGCCCTCCGCTGAGAAACCGCACGTCAGCGCCTGCGTAATGCCTTCTGGCACACCCCGTGGTCACAGTCGTGGTCACGAAGACTGTCCGACGGCCTTGCCGCTTGACGCCTTTCCGTGCCGGAACTCGACAACGGCCGCGTCTGCCACGTTGAGCCTGCGCCGGCACGTCAAGTCGTGACATCAAAGGGTCAATACTCTGCACCGGCGGACGTCCGCTCATGCCGCTGGCGGCGCCGCCGCCCGAGGTCGGGTGGACCCCCTCGATCGCTGATCAGACCGCCATCAAACGCCACGCCCACACTCATGGCGAGGCTTGGCATGGCAGCCTTCTCGCATGATTGACGAGTTTGCAAAGGAGTACCTGCACGCTGAGCTGCAGTGGACACGAGAGGCACTGGTCTGGAAGCTCGACGGTCTCTCCGAGTACGACGTTCGGCGCCCCCTCACGGCCACCGGGACCAATCTGCTCGGCCTGATCAAGCACCTGGCCACCTGGGAGGCCAGGTACCTCGGCGAGAACTTCAACCGGCCATTCGCCGGGCCGCTCCCACGGTGGCAAGACTCCGACGGCAGCGACTTATGGGTGACCGAAAGCGAGAGCCGTGAGCAGATCCTCGAGTTCTACCGTCAGGCCTCGGCTCACTCAGACGAGACCATCCGAACACTCCCCCTTGACGCTCTCGGCCACGTGCCATGGTGGCCGCAACCTGACGTGAAGTTGTTCAGCGTCATGGTCCACGTGCTCAACGACACCACGAGGCACGCCGGGCACGCAGACATCCTGCGCGAACAGCTCGATGGCCGTACCGGGGTCGCGGCCAGCCAGCAAGAGCAGACAGACAACGCAGCCCGCGGGGCTCACTGCGCGATGATCGAGAGGTCCGCCAGAGCAGCCGCTGACAACACCCAGGCCTGAACTCAACCCCTCGGGTCCATCAGCCCGAGACGGATTGCGTGGTCCGCCCGCGCCGTAAGGCGTCCGCTCATGCCGCTGAGCGGTCGCCACGGTTCCGTCCGTGAGCGCCGTGAGGGCATGCCTTGAGCGGCCTCGTCCAAACGATCGAGTAGCGCCAGAGAGCGTGGCGGCGGAAGTCGGCGCCCGGTAGCAGCGTTGCGACGAGATCGCGCATCTGCGTGAAAGTCAGCGGAGGCGGCCACACCGTGGGCGCGGTGTGCTCCCAGTACTCGTACCGCATGGCGTAGAGCCGGTGCGCGACGACGGCTGCTACTTCCCGGGGTAGATCTCTCGGAAAGCGATTACGGGCGAGACCTAGCAGGGCCAGCGTTCCGCCCGGCGCCAGCAGGTCTGCCATGCGCTGCAGGCCGGCTGCTGCGTCAACGTGATGAAGCGTGGCGACCGAGGTGACAGCGTCGAAGGAGGCGAGCTCGAACGGAAAGGTGAGGAAGTCACCGAGCAGGTAGCGGATGTCGTGCGAGGGGTTCTGGCGCTCCGCCAGCCGGATACTCGGTTCGTCGACGTCGATGCCGACGACATGTGGCACGTGTCGTCGCAACTGGCGCGCAAGTACCCCCTCACCGCAACCGACATCGAGCGCGGACTGACAGCGATCGCTCAACGCGCGGTGGATGACCGAGTGGTAGTGGATGTTGTGGTTCCAGCGGTCGTCATCCGAGATCACGCGCCCAGTCTTGCGTGGATGTGACATAGGCGTCTCGGCCTGTGCGCGGAAGCATCTATGGTCGTGGCGTGGCTCTCGGCTCGGTGCGCGTGGGCGGCCGCAACGTCGCCTACGCGGAGTGGGGAGACCCCGACGGGTTTCCAGTCCTCGTGATGCACGGCACCCCCGGCTCACGGCTGGGGCGGTGGTCGGACCCTGCCGCTCTCGCGGCAACGGGTGTCCGCCAGATCGGCATCAACCGTCCCGGGTACGGCCCGAGCAGCCGCCTCGAAGGCCGCACCGTGGCAGCCGTGGTCCCCGACGTTCTGGCCGTCGCCGATGCGTTGCACCTCGACGCCTTCGCCATCAGTGGTGCGTCAGGTGGCGGTCCGCATGCTCTGGCGGTGGCAGCTCTCGCCCCCGAACGCGTCGTTCGATGTCGCGTCACGTCGAGCCTCGCTCCCGCCGGCATCCCCGCCTTCTTCGACGGCATGGACCCTCACAACGTCGAGGAGTGGGAGCTGGTCCTCGCCGGCCGGGCGCTGGCAGAGGTCACGCGCCGCGCGACGCTGATGCGCTCGCGTGTGATCACGGACCCAGGATCGGTCTACGCAGATCTCGCGCTTCCCGCTTCGGACAAGGCCGCGATGAGCGAGCGAGCCGCCTTCGCAATCAGACAGGAGTCCCTGCTGGAAGCGCTGACGACGCCGTTCGGTTGGTACGACGACGACGTGGCGTTCGCTCAGCATTGGGGGTTCGAGCTTGCGCAGGTGCGCGCCCCCGTCGAACTGCGTTACGGCCGACACGACGTCTTTGTGCCGCCGACCCACGGCGAGTGGCTTGCAAGTGCATTGCCGCGCGCGAAGGTCACATGTTGGGAGGACCAAGGTCACCTCGGTGATTCGTCGGTGCTTCCTGATCTACGCGCGCTGGTCGCTGCCTCCCGACCGTCGCTGTAGCCTTCTGGACGGATGACTCAGCGCTGGCGAGCGCGCGCACTCAGCGTTGCTCGTGACGCTCTAGAGGTCGGTGCGAGATGCGATCTTGTGATGTACGTAGAAGGACCATCCGCAGAGGCATACGCCGACGGGAACCGCGATCAGCGCGAGGGTTCCGGCGAAGCCGCCGCGGCTGAGGTAGATGGCTTGAAGCAGCAGCGGCGCGGAGCACATCAGGGGCGTCCAACGCGCTCGCCTGATCTGTGCAACGAGATGTGACGCCACCTCGCGGTCGCTCGGCTCGATGGGGTTGCCACGCCTGATCGTTCTGACCAGTTGACGCCGAGTGCGCCAGTCGAGCGCCATCAGAGGCGATGGCTGTACCCATGCCGCACCGCGACGCCTGGCACCCGCGACGAGAGCAAGACCGAGTAGAGGACCTGTGAACACCAGCGCGAGAATCAGCAGCACAGCGAGCGGTGACAGCTGGACGGTGGGCTCGCGGACCGCCAGGGCGACGAGCACACCGACGAGAGGCAGGACCGTCAGTGCGACCGTCACGATCAGCAGGCGCCGGTTCTGCCGCTGCCTGCCCACCTCGGTAAGAGCGGCAACATCGTGTTCTGGCGTGAGGGCTGTCATGGAGACCCGATTCGGCATCGCTCGGTCATCTCCTGCGAAAGGCGGGCCGATCGATCGCCCACGCGGGTGCCGTCAGGCGATACACGCGCTCAGGCTCGTTCGACTTGGCGGATGAGCTTCTTGAGGTGCGAGATCTCGGCGCGGAGCGCTGCTTGCCCGGTGGGGGTGAGGGTGACCCAGGTGCGGGGCCGCTTGCCTTCGTAGCCCTTCTCCGTGCAGATCAGGTCGGCGTTCTCCAGGACGGTCAGGTGCTGTGCGAGGTTGCCGGCGGTGAGGTCCAGCGTGGTCCGCAGGAAGCTGAACTCGACGCGTCGCGCTTCGGCGGTGATGGCGAGGATGCCCAGGCGGACGCGTTGATGGACGACGTCGTCGAGAGCGCTGGCGGGGTGGTTGGTCATGGTTTTGGCTGCGCCGGACGGAGGAGGGCGAAGCCGCCGGAGCCGAGCAGGAGGAGCGCGGCGGGGATGAGCAGTTGGGGCAGGAAGTACCAGCGCGAAGCGGAGTGGATGACGGCGCCGGCCTGGGCGAGCACGGTCCCGAGGAAGACGACGCTGAACGCGAGCAGGAGCCGGTTGGCCTCTACCCAGGCGAGCACCAGCAGCGCCAGTCCGATGGCGGTTGCGGGTGTGGCGAAGGACAGCAGCGTGAGGTGCGGGTGCGCCGCGCTTGCGTCACCGGTGTTCGGAAGTGGCAGGGGATGGGTCGCCCGCCACCACGAGGCTGCGGCGAGCGCTCCGGCCAGCACCGCGCCCGTGATGACGTACGGGCGGACGCGGGTGCCGACGCCGCGACGGCGAGCCTGGCTCACGTAGAAGCGCGCGATCAGGGCGTAGGCCAGCACCAGCGCGAGCGGCCAGAAGATCAGGACTGCCGGGATGTAGCCGGCGCAGACGGAATGCGCTCCGGCCCCGTCCCGGCATGGGCCTAGGTGACGTGGGGCGAACCGATACACCGGTGCTGCGGCGAGGGTGACCGCGGCCAGCACGAGAAGCGGGAACCAGGTGCCGCGTTGGGCGACGCGGACCTGGCGGGTCAGGTTCCGAACAGTCGCGACGAGCTCGCGCGGGCTGTCGGCGGGCGATGCAGGAGTGAAGGCCATGCACTAGGTTTGCACAGCAAACTAGTTTCTACAAGAGATAACTCTGTATGCACGCGGCACCAGACAGGCCGAGCAGGGGTAGGGCGACAACCACAGCGAGACGTCTCACCCCTGCGGTCCTCTCCCGCTCCCGGGCAGGCTCCACCTTCGGCAGCGCCACAAACGCGTTCCTTCCCGTCTCCGCCCGCTCCGGCCACGGGTCGTAGATTCGCTGCCATGAGCACCGACGCGCTTCGCAGCTCCCTGTCCGGCGTACTGCCTGATGCCCGTAAGGACCTCGAGGCGCTGGCCCGGATCCCTTCGATCTCCGCCGATCCGGCGAAAGCATCCGAGGTCAGGGCGGCTGCGGAGGTCGTCGCACAGCATGCGACGGCGGCGGGCGCCGCAACGGTCGACATCGTCGACGCCGGTGGCGCTCCGGCCGTGATTGCGACCTGGCCGGCGCCGCCCGGCGCACCGACCGTCCTGCTCTACGCGCACCTCGATGTCCAGCCGACGGGCCCCCTCGAGGAGTGGACGAGCCCGCCGTTCGAGCCGGCCGAGCGGGACGGCCGGCTCTACGGTCGCGGGGCGGCCGACGACAAGGCCGGCGTGATGATGCACCTCGCCGTGCTGCGCGCGTTCGAGGGCAAGCCCCCTGTCGGCGTCGTGCTGTTCATCGAGGGCGAGGAGGAGATCGGCTCGCCGACCCTGACGGCACTGCTCGACGAGCACCATGACGTCCTGCGGTCCGACGTCATCATCATCGCCGACTCCGCCAACGCCGCCGTCGACGTGCCCGCGTTCACGACGAGCCTGCGCGGCCTTGTCGACCTGTTCGTCGAGGTGCGCCTGCTCGAGCGTCCCGTGCACTCCGGTGTCTACGGCGGACCGGTCGCTGATGCACTGACCGGCCTCTGCCGGATCCTCGCGACGCTGCACGACGACCTCGGCGACGTCGCGGTCAAGGGGCTTCACGTCGGTACGTCGGACACCCCCGATCTCGACCCCGATGTCTTCCGCGCCGACGTCGGGCTCGTGCCCGGTGGCGAGCTCATCGGCACCGGGACGCTGCCCGAGCGGCTGTGGCAGCGCCCTGCCGTGTCCGTGCTCGGCATCGATGCGCCCTCGACGGCGGAGGCCTCGAACGTGCTGCTGCCGCGGGCACGCGCGAAGGTCAGCCTGCGGCTCGCACCGGGCGACGATGCGACGCGCGCCGAGGAGGCTCTCACCGAGCACCTGAAGGCGCAGGCACCGTGGGGCGCGGAGGTGGTCGTCATCCCCGGCACTGCAGGCGAGCCGTTCGCCTTGACGACCGAAGGATCGGTGTACGACCTGGCGCGTGCGTCCTTCGCCGACGCCTACGGCAACGAGGCCGTCGAGATGGGCATCGGCGGCTCGATCCCCTTCATCGCGGAGTTCGCACGGACCTACCCCGGAGCGACCGTCCTCGTGACCGGAGTCGGCGACCCGGCGTCGCGCTGGCACGGCATCGACGAGAGCCTGCACCTGGGCATGTGGGAGAAGGCCTGCCTCGCCGAGGCCTTGCTTCTCAGTCGACTGGCGCCGTGAGGGCCGCGACGCCCTGCACCTCGACGAGGGCCTCGCGGTCCCACAGCCGGCTGACGCCGATGCCCGCCATCGCGGGGTACTGCGCGCCGACCAGGCGCCGCCAGACGGCGCCGATCCCGGCGGCGTGGGCCTGGTAGTCGTCCATGTCGACGATGTAGACCGTCACGCTGACGAGGTCGTCGGGCAGACCGCCGGCGGCGTGCAGTGCCGCGAGCAGGTTGCCGAGGGCCTGCTCGAACTGCACGACGACATCGCCCTCGACGATCCGCCCGGTCTCGTCCATCGCGGTCTGCCCCGCCAGGTGCACCGTGGTCGTGCCCGTCGTCCTCACGGCGTGGGCGAACCCTGACGGCGCGGCGAGCTCCGGCGGGTTGATGCGCTCGGTGCTCACTGGCCGGTCCAGACGGGCGGTCTCTTTGCCGTGAACGACGCGTGGAACTCCTTGTGATCAGCAGTCGTCATGAGCAGCGCCTGCGTCATCGCGTCGAGCTCCAGCGCAGCCTGCAGCGACATGTCGAGCTCGCGGGTGATGAGCGACTTCGTGTGGGCGAACGCCATCGTCGGGCCGTCGGCCAGGCGGCGGGCCAGCCGCTCGACCGCTGCGTGGAGCTCGGCATCCGGGACGAGTTCGCTGACCAGCCCGTAGCGATCTGCCGTCGTCGCGTCGATCGTGTCGCCGAGCATCAGCAGCGAGGTAGCGCGTCCGACGCCGACGATGCGTGGCAGCAACCACGCTGCGCCCATGTCTCCGCCGGAGAGCCCGACGCGGGTGAAGAGGAAGGCGAAGCGGCCGGACTCGGCGACCACGCGGAAGTCCGACGCCAGCGCGATGACCGATCCCGCGCCCGCCGCGATGCCCTGAATGCCGGCAATGATCGGGATCGGGCACTCGCGCATCGCCTGGATGACCTCACCGGTCATCCGCGTGAAGCGCACCAGGTCGCGGGGCTGCATCGCGATGAGCTCGCCGATGATCTCGTGCACGTCGCCGCCGGCGCAGAACGCCTTCCCCTCGCCGCGCAGCACGAGAACGTCGGTGTCACCGCGCTGCGGCAGCTCCCGCAGCAGGTCGCGCAGGTCCGCGTAGGACTCGAAGGTGAGCGGGTTCAGCTTGTCGGGCCGGTTCAGCGTCACGGTCGCGACGCGGTCGGCGACGCGAAAGTCGAAGTGCTGCCAGTCCTCGGTGATCGGCACGGAGGCGCGAAAGCGGCTCATCTCGGTCCTCCAGACAGTGAACGTCCGACGATACTGTCGCCGGGTGACCCGGGGCGGTGCGACAGCGAGCGCCCACGCCGACACGTTCACGCGCGACGCCCTGCCTCCGCCTGAGCTGTGGCCGGAGATGCTCTTCGACCTGCCGGAGCTGCACTACCCCGAACGCCTCAACTGCGCCGTCATGCTCCTGGACCGCACGATCGAACGGCTGGGACCGGACCGGCCGTGCTTCCTGGACGGGACAGGCACGACCTGGTCGTACGGCGAGGTCCGGGCGAGGGCCGATGCCATCGCTCACGTCCTGGTCGACGACCTCGGCGTGGTCCCGGGCGGGCGCGTCCTGCTGCGCGGCCCCAACAACCCGTGGCTGGCGGTCTGCTGGCTGGCGGTGCTGAAGGCCGGCGCGGTCGTCGTCACGACGATGCCGATGCTCCGCAGCGGCGAGCTGCAGGTCGTGTGCGAGATGGCGCGGGTCGGCGTCGCCCTCTGCGACGCGCGCTTCCTGGAGGACCTCGTCGCGGCCGAGGTCGACGGTCTGCAGATCACCACGTACGGCGGTGAGGGCAGCGACGACCTGCTGGCACGGCTGACGACCAAGCCCACGTCGTACGACGCGGTCGACACAGCCGCGGACGACGTCTGCCTGCTGGCGTTCACCTCGGGCACGACGGGACAGTCGAAGGCGACGATGCACGTGCATCGCGACGTGCTCGCCATTGCGGACACGTTCTCTGCGCACATCGTGAAGCCCGAGCCGTCCGACGTGTTCGCCGGCAGCCCGCCACTGGCGTTCACCTTCGGTCTCGGCGGACTCGTCATCTTCCCGCTCCGCGCCGGGGCCAGCTCGCTGCTGCTCGAGAAGGCCCCGCCCGAGGCGCTGTTCGCCGCAGTCGGCCGGCATCGGGTCTCGGTGCTCTTCACGGCTCCGACGGGCTACCGGCTGGCGCTGCGGCGGATCGAGGACTACGACCTGTCGTCGCTGCGGCGCTGCGTGTCGGCGGGAGAGACCCTCCCCGCGGCGACGTCCGACGCCTTCCGCGAGGCGACCGGCCTGCGCATCATCGACGGGATCGGTGCGACCGAGATGCTGCATGTCTTCATCAGCGCCGCGGACGACGACATCCGGCCGGGCTCCACCGGCCGGCCGGTGCCCGGCTACCAGGCCTGTGTCCTCGACGAGGCAGGCCGGCCGGTGCCCGACGGTGAGCCGGGACGACTCGCGGTGAAGGGCCCGACCGGCTGCCGTTACCTGAACGACGGGCGGCAGCGCACGTACGTGCAGAACGGCTGGAACATCACCGGCGACGTGTACGTCCGCGATGCGGAGGGCTACTTCTGGTACCAAGCCAGGTCCGACGACATGATCATCTCGGCCGGTTACAACATCGCGGGTCCCGAGGTGGAGGGCGCGCTGATGCGCCATCCCGGTGTCGAGGAGTGCGCCGTCGTCGGACTGCCCGACCCGGACCGAGGCATGGTCGTGACGGCGTTCGTCGTCGTCGGACCCACGGTGCCCCGGACCGAGGAGACGGCCAAAGAGCTGCAGGACTTCGTCAAGTCGCAGATCGCGCCGTACAAGTACCCCCGGGTCCTGCATCTCGTCGATGCGCTGCCCAAGACCTCGACCGGCAAGGTGCAGCGCTTCGCCCTCCGCAGCGGGAGCCACTGACGTGCGCATCGCGGTCGTGGGCGGCGGGCCGGGTGGGCTCTACTTCGCCGCGCTCGCCAAGGCGCTCGATCCGTCGCGCGAGGTCACGGTGTGGGAGCGCAACGCGCCCGATGACACCTTCGGCTTCGGCGTGGTGTTCTCCGACGAGACCCTGGGTGGGATCGAGCACGCGGATCCGGCGATCCATGCCTTGATGGCTGCGGAGTTCGCCCGGTGGGACGACATCGACGTGCACTACAAGGGCGAGGTGGTGACCTCAGGCGGTCACCGCTTCGCCGCCATGAGCCGCAAGCGGCTGCTCGAGATCCTGCAGGCGCGCTGCGCCGAGCTCGGGGTCGTCGTGCACCACCGCGCCGATGCGCCCGACCCGCAGCTGCTCGCCGACAGGTACGACCTGGTCGTCGCGGCGGACGGCCTCAACTCCGCGATCCGCGCGGCCTACGCGGAGACCTTCCGCCCGGAGCTCGACGTCCGCCGGTGCAGGTACATGTGGCTCGGCACCGATCTGGTCTTCGACGCGTTCACGTTCCGCATCGCGGAGACGCCGTACGGCGTGATGCAGATCCACGGCTACCCCTACGACGCCCACGGCAGCACGTTCATCGTCGAGATGAACGACGCCGTGTGGCGGGCGGCGGGCTTCGACACCGGCCGTGCGTTCGGGCCCGGTGAGAGCGACGAGGAGTCCATCGCGCGGATCCGTGAGCTGTTCAGCGACGTCCTCGGCGGTCATGCCGTGCACGCCAACAACTCGCGCTGGGTCAGCTTCACCACGGTCCGCAACGCGACCTGGCAGCACGGCAACGTCGTCCTCATCGGCGACGCGGCGCACACCGCCCACTTCTCGATCGGATCGGGCACGAAGCTCGCGATGGAGGACGCCCTCGCTCTCGCCGCCTGCCTGCAGGAGCAGCCGGACCCGGTCAGTGCCATCCAGGCCTACGAGGCCGAGCGTCGCCCGGTCGTGCTCTCCACCCAGCGCGCAGCCCAGGCGAGCCTCGAGTGGTTCGAGAACCTCGGTCAGTACTGCGACCAGCCACCGCTGCAGTTCGCCTTCAACCTGCTGACGCGCAGCCGCCGCATCACCGCCGACAACCTGCGGTTGCGCGACCCGGAGTTCGCCGGGCAGGTCGACGAGCACTTCGCCGCGGCGACGGCGGCCGGTCGGCCGGCGCCCGCGATGTTCCAGCCCTTCACTCTGCGTGGCCTGACGCTGAAGAACCGGATCGTCGTGTCTCCCATGGACATGTACGTCGCCACTGACGGCGCGCCCAACGACTTCCACCTGATGCATCTCGGGAGCAAGGCGCTCGGCGGTGCTGCGCTCGTCATGACCGAGATGGTCTGCGTGTCAGCGTCGGGCCGCATCACTCCGGGCTGCACAGGGATGTACACGCCGGAGCACGAGGCGGCGTGGACCCGCATCGTCGACGCCGTGCACACCTGGTCGACCGCCGCGATCGGGCTGCAGCTCGGCCACTCCGGCCGAAAGGGGTCGACGCGGCTGATGTGGGAGGGCATCGACGACCCACTGGACGACGGCAACTGGGATGTCGTCGGCCCCTCCGCCATCGCCTACTCGGGGTCCAACCAGGTCCCGCGCGAGCTCGACCGCGAGGAGATGGACGCGATCCGCGAGCAGTTCGTCGCCGCCGCACAGGCCGGGGCTCGCGCCGGCTTCGACCTGCTCGAGCTGCACTGCGCGCACGGCTACCTGCTGTCGAGCTTCCTGTCGCCGCTGGCGAACCTGCGCACCGACGACTACGGCGGCTCGCTCGCCAACCGGCTGCGCTACCCGCTCGAGGTCTTCGACGCCGTCCGGGCCGTCTGGCCGGCCGAGAAGCCGATGACCGTCCGTATCTCCGCAACCGACTGGTACGACGGCGGCGTCACCGCTGACGACGCCGTCGAGATCGCGCGCGCTTTCGTCGAGCGCGGTGCGGATGCGCTGGACGTGTCGACCGGCCAGGTCGTGAAGCAGGAGCGGCCGCAGTACGGCCGGTCCTACCAGACGCCGTACGCCGACCGGATCCGCAACGAGCTCGGGGTGGCGACCATCGCGGTCGGGGTCATCAGCTCGTGGGACGACGTCAACAGCATCCTGCTGGCCGGTCGCGCGGACCTGTGCGCGCTCGGCCGCACGCACCTCTACGACCCGCACTGGACGCTGCACGCGGCGGCGGAGCAGGACTACGCGGGGCCGGGTGCGCAGTGGCCGATGCCGTTCGTTGCAGGGAGCCGCCGGCCACAGGCCGGCCGCAACGACGACCCGAAGCCGCGGTTGCAGCTGATCCGCGAGGGCGAGGTCGTCACCCGGCACGACCGATGGCGGCCGGACCTCGGCGGGTGAGGCCTACCTGTTGAGGCGGGGCCCACCGACGAGGGTTCCGGCCATCCCCTCGTTGTCGGCGTAGCTCTCGACGCCCGTCTTCTCGCAGGTTGCGTAGCAGGCGTCGACGTAGGCACCCCACGGCGCACCGTTCGGAGCGATCTCGACGTCGAGGAAGTCGAGGATGCGGCCGCAGCGCCCCGGGCCGCAGTCGGTGTTCGAGCCGCCGGTCGCCTTGAGCGGGTGCTTCGGGTCGTTGATCGAGGCGCTGTAGAACGTCGGGCTCTTGCCGAGGACGCCGACACCCGACGCGAGGTAGCCGTTCCAGAAGGCCTTCTTCTCGTCAGACGTCGTACCGAGGTAGGCGATCGCCACCTTGCCCGGCGCCCCGACGGTGAGCGTCGCGAGGTCGGTCACCTTGACGCCGGGGGCGGTGACGTCGAGCGGCTTGCTCCACGACGTGCCGTGGTTGGTCGACGTCGCGAGCTTCACCTTGCGGTCGGCGTCGTCCCAGAGGAAGTAGACGTTGTCCTTCTTGTCGATCGCGACGCTCGGGTCTCCGCCGTTCACCTTCTCGCCGGGAACGGTGAGGATCTGCCAGGTGTCGCCCTCGTCCTTGCTCATGGCGATCGTCGGCGCGTTGCCGCAGCCGGTGTACGGCAGGAAGATCCAGCCCTTGCTGTCCGTGACGCCGTGGCCGTTGAGGCCGGAGCACGGCGGGTTGGTCAGCCCGGTGGTGTCGATGAACGTCAGGCCGCCGTCGAGCGACTTGGAGCACTTGGTGTACTCCAGCTTGTTGTAGCAGTAGTAGAGGATCTTCCCGTAGAGCGGCGTCACCGCCGCCGTCGTCGTCGGCTTGCCCGAGAAGAGCGTCTGGTGGTCGTTGACCGGCTCGCCGCAGGCCAGCGGGTTGGTGATCCAGGTGGCACCGTGGTCGTCGCTGTAGGACAGCTCGGCGCAGGCGGCGTTGAGGTCGATGTCGAAGACCCGGTCGGAGTCCGAGTTGTGGTCGACGAACAGCATCGGGTCGAGCGAGAAGACGTGCGGGCTGGCGCCCTGGTCCGGCAGGCCGGGGCTGACGTTCTTCCAGGTCTTGCCGTTGTCGGGCGTCATCATCACGGCACGGCCGCCGGGAGTGACCGTCTCGGCCATCTGGGGCTGGCCGGCGCACGACGTCACGCACCCGGCACCGGCCGTGTAGAACAGGCTCCCGTCGCGCGAGAACCCGATGGTGGGCTCCCCGGCGTGGTGGCCGATGTCGAACAGCTTCGGCTTCGCCGAGGTCTTGGTCGCCACGACCTTGCCGTCGGCGCGGTGCTCGGTGGCCGTGCGGTCCGCGGCGGAGGCCGAGCCCGTCAGCGTGGTCCCGACGGTGGCCACGAGGGCCAGCGTCAGGACTGCCGCGACCGTGCCGCGGCGTGACCTCGTCGTACGGACCTTCATCTGTGCTCCCGAGCTCGCGAAAACTGCCTCAACGGGCACAGTTCGCGGTCGGGAGCCTTCTTCCTGCCTAGGCGGCCCGGGCTACCTCGAGCGCGATCGCCTCGCGGACCGGCGTCGGCAGCGACAGGCGCGCGATGCGCCGGAGCACGGTGGCGTACTGCCTGCCGAGCGGGCCGGTCGTGTAGGGCAGGTCGTACTTCTCGCAGAGCGCCCGGACCCGGGGCGCGATCTCCTTGTAGCGGTTGCTCGGCAGGTCGGGGAACAGGTGGTGCTCGATCTGGAAGCTCAGGTTGCCGGTCATGAGGTGGAAGAAGTCGCCACCCTCCAGGTTGGCCGAGCCGAGGAGCTGACGCAGGTACCAGTCGCCGCGGCTCTCGCCCTCGATCTGCTCCTCGGTGAACTGCGTGACCCCGTCGGGGAAGTGGCCGCAGAAGATGACCGTGTGGCTCCAGACGTTGCGGACGAAGTTCGCCGTCGCATTGGCCGACATCGTCGTGAGCGCGTTGGGTCCGGTGAGGAGCGGCCAGACGACGTAGTCCTTGGTGAGCTGCGGCCGGATCTTCTTCCAGGTGCCCTTGAGGTGCTGCACCGCGGACGCGACCGGCTTCTCCTTGCGCCACACCAGCTCGATCTCCGCGTCGTACAGGGCAATGCCGT
>JAODNA010000178.1 GCA_025465135.1 Frankiales bacterium
GTCTCCCGCACGACGAGCTTGCCCTCGGCGAGCCAGCCGCCGACCTCACGCACGAAGTCCGGGAGCAGGTGCGTGTGGTCACCGACCAGGAAGCCCTGGAGGCGCATCCGCTTGCTCACCAGCATGCCCAGGTTGCGCGGGCCGGGTGCCGGCGCCGTGTTGTTGTACTGCGAGATCATCCCGCAGACCGCCGCTCGGCCGTGCAGCTTCAGCACGTCGATCGCGGCCTCGAGGTGGTCGCCGCCCACGTTGTCGAAGTAGACGTCGATGCCTTCCGGTGCGAAGGTCCGCAGCTGGTCGAGCACCGGCGCGTCCTTGTAGTTGAAGGCGGCGCTGAAGCCGAGGTCCTGCACGAGCCAGCGCACCTTGTCGGCCGAGCCGGCGCTCCCGATGACGGTCGCGCCGCGGAGCCGGGCGAACTGACCGGCCAGGCTTCCGACCGCCCCGGCCGCGCCGCTGATGAAGACGGTCTCTCCCGCCTGCAGCCCCGCGACGTCGAAGAGGCCGGCGTACGCCGTCAGGCCCGGCATTCCGAGCACGCCGAGGTGGTACGACGGCGGCGGACCGGCCTCAACGCGGCGGAAGGACTCGGCTGGGCCCACCGCGTAGTCGCGCCAGCCCTGCATGTGCAGCACGAGGTCGCCCGGGGCGAGTGCGTCGGACATCGACTCCACGACCTCGCCCACGGCACCGCCCTGCAGCGCCGCGCCGATCTGGAACGGCGGTGCGTAGCTCTTGACGTCGTTCATCCGGCCACGCATGTAGGGGTCGACGGACATGACGACGTTGCGCACGACGACCTCGCCGTCGGCCGGTGCGGGGACCTCGGCCTCCGCGAGCTCGAAGTCGCTCGGCTTCGGCTCGCCGACCGGCCGGGCGGCAAGGCGGATCTCACGGCTCTTCATGGGTGTCCCTCCGTCGTGCTGCGGCGAAGTCGGGCGACCGCTTGTCGAGGAAAGCGGCAACGCCCTCGGCGTACTCGGCGCTGGCCCAGGACTGCGCGTAGAGGGCCCGCACCTCCGGCGCCTCCTCGAGCCGGCCGGCGAAGGCGCGCTCGATGAGGGCCTTGCCGCCGGTGAGTGAGATCCGGGCGCGCCCCGCGACCGTGCGGGCGAGGGCGTAGGCGCGCGCCTCCACGTCAGCCGGCGGGAGGACCTCGTGCACGAGGCCGATCCGCAGCGCCTGCTGCGCATCGAGCAGATCACCGGTGAGCAGGATCCAGCGCGCCCACGCCGCACCGACGGTCTCGACGAGGCGCGCAGTGGAACCGAGGGCGTAGACGATGCCGAGCTTGGCGGGCGTGACCCCGAACGTCGCCGTCGTGTCGCAGACCCTCAGGTCGCAGGCCACCGCGACCTGGGTCCCCCCGCCGATCGCGTAGCCCTGCACCAGCGCGATGGTCGGCTTCGGGAACGTGATGAGCGCAGACTCGCCGGCCGCCACGGCCTCGCTGTAGCGCTCTGCTCCCTCCGGGCCGGATCGCAGGGTCGTGAACTCCGAGATGTCCGCGCCGGCCGAGAACGGCCCGCCGGGCGTCCCCCGCAGCACGACGACATCAACGGAGTCGTCAGCCGCGAGCGCGGGCATCATCCGGGCGAAGGCCTGCCACATCGCGTAGGAGATCGCGTTGTGCTTGTCGGGGCGATCCATCCGGATCGTCACGACGCCTTCGCGCCGGGTCACGACGAGCGACCCAGCGGCGTCGCCCAGCACCTCGTCCATCCCCCCATCCTGCTGTGAGGCAGGTGGGGGCTCCTCCGCCGGGTCCGGCGCCGGCCTACTGGCCGATCTTGTAGGCAGCCGACTGCGTTGCCGTCTGGTCGATCACCGGCGCGGTCAGGCTCTGCGGCGCACCTGCGACGCCGATGATGGCGCGCGTCTCACCGAGCGCTGGAGCGATCGGGCTGCCGACCTTGACGCCCGGCGGCAGCTCCTTGACGAGCAGTGTCCAGACGATCGAGTTGCCCACGACCTTGCCGTCGATGGTCTGGTTGGTCGTGCCGCCGACGGAGGTCGGGTCCGCGTTGGCAACGCAGTTGTGGCGAAGCGTTGAGCTGCCGTTGCCGCCGGCCGTCCAGTTGAACTGGAACCAGAACGTGGAGCACGCACCCGCAGCACCCGTCACGCGATAGAGGTGACCCTGCGACGGAGCACCGCTGAGCTTCATCGTGACCGTCAGGCCGAGCAGCGTCTTGCCGTCGTCGAGGCGGGCGAACGTGACGCCCAGGATGTCGGCCGCCGCGTCCTGGGCCGGCCCAGCGGTGTCGCCGGGACCGGCGGGAGCGAGACCGCCCTGGTCGTTGAGAGCGTTGGCGTCACCCGCCATGTCGGTCCAGGCGAGCGGCTTCGGGGGCGCGAGCTTGGCACCCGCCATCGAGGGGCTCGCGGCGAGCGCGGCGACGATGAGGGCGAGCGGGACGGTGCGGCGGATCCGCATGGCGATGCTCCGGTCTGGGTGCGGGCGATCTGTCGCACGAGGAGTTCGCCCTCTGCGGCCGGAATCCTCCCGGCTACGCCCGCACCGTCTCGTCGACGAGCGCGGCGCTGACCGCGTGGAGGTCGGCCGAAGCAGCCAGCGCGACCGCGCGCTGGCGTGCGGCAGACGAGCCGCGGGCGAGCGACTCCTCCAGCAGCCCGCTGACCTCGTCCCAGTCGCCGAGCTCCTCCAGGTCGTCCCGGAGCCGCACGAGCAGCCCGCGGACCACCTCTGCGGCCGGGCGCAGCACGTGGGCGCGGGTGTCGAGCAGGCACTCCTCCAGCCCGAAGCGGGCCGCCCTCCACCGGCTCGCGCGCACGACCTCCGAGCGGAGCGCCGGCAGGGCCTCGCCGCGCACCGCATCAGCAGCGCTGACGCGGACGAGCGACCGGGCCAGCGCCGCGTGCAGGACGACGTCGTCGAGCAGCGGCATGGTGTCCGCGACCCTGACCTCGAGCGTCGGGAACTTCGTCGAAGGACGTACGTCCCAGTAGAGGTGGCTGGCGTCGTCGATCATGCCGGTCTCCACCAGGTCTGCGACGAGGTCGTCGTACGCCGCCTTGGTCCCGAACGCATCCGGCATGCCGGTCACCGGCCATCGCCCGAACCACTGGGTCCGGTAGCTCGCGTAGCCGGTGTCGACGGCCTCCCAGTAGGGCGAGCTCGCCGAGAGGGCGAGCAGGACGGGAAGGTCGGGGCGCAGGTAGTCCATGGTCCGTACGGCGAGCTCCGGGTCATCGACGTTCACGTGGACGTGGCAGCCGGTGATCATCTGCTGGAGGGCGAGCAGTCCCCAGCGCTCGAACAGGGACAGGTAGCGGTCGCCCACGGTCAGCCGCTGCTCGTGCCAGGTCCCGGTCGGGTGGGTGCCGGCGGCCAGGATGCGGCAGCCCTGCTGGCGGGCGACCTCGTCGGCACTGGCCCGGATCCGGGTGAGGTGCGACCGCACCTCGGAGAGCGACGTGCACACCGGGGTCGCGATCTCGAGCTGGCTCGTCGAGATCTCGCCCTGGGCCTCGGAGCCCATCAGGGCGATGGCCGCTGTGACGACCTCGGGCATGTCGGCCAGCTCGAAGGTCTCGGCATCGACGAGGTGGTACTCCTCCTCGACACCGACCGTCACACCCACGTCCTGCACCCGCAGATCCTGCCCTACGACGGCATCTGGCAACGTGTTCGGACCAGTCCGTCCGAAAGGTTGATCAGTGAGCGAGCAGTCCGCGGCCCTGCGCGGGGAGATCGCGCGCGAGCAGGAGCTCGTCGACGCGGCTCTCGCGCGGCTGTCCGTGCTGCGCGCGGAGACCAGCGCGGCGGAGGAAGCGGGCCTACGCGGGGGTGGTGGCACCCCGCAGGCGGTCTACGAGCGGGACGTGACGGTGCTGCACTTCGCCGGCCGGCGGGCCGCCCTCGACGCCGCCGCAGACGGTCTGGTGTTCGGTCGGCTGGACCGGCAGGACGGGACGACCCACCACATCGGTCGGGTCGGCGTCCGCACGGAGGAGCAGCACGCGCTCGTCGTCGACTGGCGGGCGCCTGCGGCGGCCGCCTTCTACCGGGCGACGGCGGCGCAGCCGGACGACGTCGTACGCCGGCGCACCATCTCCTGCCGCGGCGACAAGGTCACTGCCGTCGAGGACGAGCTGCTGGATCCGGCCCGCGCCGAGGACCTCGTGGGGACGACCGTTGTCGGCGACGGCGCGTTCCTCGCCGCGCTCTCCAAGGAGCGGACCGGCCGGATGCGCGACATCGTCGCGACCATCCAGCGTGAGCAGGACGAGGCCGTCCGCGCACCCGACGACGGGGTGCTGCTCGTGACGGGCGGCCCAGGGACCGGCAAGACCGCCGTCGCGCTGCACCGGGTCGCGTTCCTGATGTACAGCCACCGCGAGCGCTTCTCCCGGCGAGGAGTGCTCGTCGTCGGGCCTTCGCCGGTGTTCGTCGACTACGTCAGCCAGGTGCTTCCGACACTGGGCGAGACGTCGGTGCGGCTCGTGTCCCTGGAGACGCTCGTCACCGGCACGACCGTCACGGCCCGCGACAGCCAGGAGGTCGCCGCGGTCAAGGGATCCCTGCGGATGGCGGAGGTGCTCCGCAAGGCGACCCGCACCGCCGGTCGGCCGCGCGTCGATGACGTGCGCATCGTGTTCCGGGGCCGGGCCGTGACGGTGCCGGGCCGGGAGCAGGCGACGCGCCGCTCGCAGCTCGAGCGCTCGCCGCGCAGCCACAACTCCCTGCACGGGCAGGCGAGGACCGCCCTGGTCAACCTGGTCGTGCGCGCGTGGATCCGCGCTGCCGGTGCCGAGGACTGGTCGGACCGGGCCAAGGACGACCTGCGCGAGGAGGCAGCCATCGACCTCCGCGACGATGCGGTGTTCGAGCAGGCTCTCGCGTCGTTCTGGCCGGTGCTCGACCGGCACGAGGTGTTCGCCCGGCTCCGCTCCGGGGACCTGCGCCTGTCGGGCGGCATCCTGACGGAGGACGAGTCAGCGACTCTCGTGGGCGCGTGGCGGTCGACGGACGCCGTGACCGCAGCCGACGCCGTGCTGCTCGACGAGCTCGACGACCTGATCGGCGAGCCGCCCGCACCGCCGGAGCCGGACGACGACGAGCCGACCCCCGACGACTACGGCGAGGTGACGACCTTCGCCGACCGCTCGTTCCGGGCCGCCCGCGACCTGTCTGCCGACGAGTCGCACCGCGACTACGCGCACGTCGTCGTCGACGAGGCCCAGGACGTCTCCCCGATGCAGTGGCGCGCCCTCGGGCGGCGCGCCAGGTCTGGCACCTGGACCGTCGTCGGCGACTGGGCGCAGTCGGTCTGGCCGCACCCGGACGAGACGGCGGAGGCGGTCGAGGCAGTGGCCGGGAAGCGGCGGCTGCGGCGGCACGAGCTCACGACCAACTACCGCACGTCGACCGAGATCGCCGACCTCGCGGCGACGGTCCTCACCCTCATCGACCGGGACGCGACCCCGCCCGCGGCGGTCCGCTCCACGGGTCACGACCCCGTCGTACGCACCGGCGTCCGGGACCTCGATCCGGCGATCCGCGAGGCCGTCGGCGAGCTCCTGACGCAGGTCACGGGCACGGTCGGCGTCATCGCGACGGCGAACGACGCACTCCGCGTCCGGAGCGTCGTCGGCGACGACCCCAGGCTGCTCGTGCTCGACACCTGGCAGGCCAAGGGGATGGAGTTCGACGGCTGCCTCGTGATCTCGCCGGAGCACATCGCCACCGAGTCACCCGCGGGCCTGCGCTCGCTGTACGTCGCCATCACCCGCGCCACCCAGCGCCTGATTGTCCTGACCGGCGCCGACCGGGCCTGGTAGTTCCCAGCGACCTCACAGCCAGATCTCACGGTGGGCTCACGCGGCCGGGTGTCGAATGGGCACATGAGCCCCGTGCGCAAGACCACGATCACCGTCGACCCGGCCGGATCGCTCGAGCGGGCCCTCATGGAGGTCAAGAAGGTCGTCGTGGGCCAGGACCGCATGGTCGAGCGGATCCTCGTCGCCCTCCTCGCCCGGGGCCACTGCCTGCTGGAAGGCGTGCCCGGCGTCGCCAAGAGCCTTGCGGTCGAGACGCTCGCGACCGTCGTCGGCGGGTCCAGCGTCCGGCTGCAGTTCACCCCCGACCTGGTGCCGTCCGACATCGTCGGCACGCGGATCTACCGGCCGTCGCGCGAGGCGTTCGACGTCGAGCTCGGGCCGGTGTTCGCCAACCTCGTCCTCGCGGACGAGATCAACCGCGCACCCGCGAAGGTGCAGTCCGCCCTGCTCGAGGTGATGCAGGAGCGGCAGGTCTCGATCGGCGGTACGACCTACCCGCTGCCCAAGCCCTTCCTCGTCCTCGCGACGCAGAACCCGATCGAGAGCGAGGGCGTCTACCCCCTTCCGGAGGCGCAGCGCGACCGGTTCCTGCTCAAGGTCGTCGTCGGGCACCCCTCGATGGCCGAGGAGATGGAGATCGTCCGCCGCATGGCCGTGAACCCGCCACACGCCGAGCAGGTGCTGTCGCTCGACGCGCTGCTCGAGCTGCAGCAGACGGTCGACGCCACCTTCGTGCACCACGCCGTCGCGGAGTACGCCGTCCGCCTCGTGATGGCCACCCGCGACCCCGGACCGTGGGGAGCTCCGGAGCTGGCCCCGCTCATCGCCCACGGCGCGTCACCTCGAGGCAGTCTCGGCCTCGTGCAGGGCGCCCGTGCCCTCGCCGTGCTGCGGGGTCGCGACTACGTGCTGCCGGCCGACGTCACCGACCTGGCGACCGACGTCCTGTCGCATCGCCTCGTGCTCACCTACGAGGCGCTCGCCGACGCCGTCGCCGCGCCGAGCATCGTCGAGCGCGTCCTCCAGGTCGTGCTCCCACCGCAGATCGCGCCGTCGCAACTGCAGGACGGCGCTGCATGACGAGCATCACCGGCGTACCGATCGCGCCCGAGGCGTCCGCCCGCCGGCTGCGGCTCGACGTCGCGCGCCGGCTCGACGGGCTGCTCAGCGGCGACCACCTGGGCTACCTGTCCGGGCCCGGCACGGAAGCGGCCGAGGCCCGGATGTACTCCCCCGGCGATGACGTGCGCCGCATCGACTGGAACGTCACCGCCCGGACCCAGGAGACGCACGTCCGCGACGCGATCGCCGAGCGCGAGCTCGAGACGACCCTGCTCGTCGACCTGACCCCGTCGATGTCGTTCGGCACGGTGCGCTGCGAGAAGCGCGACATCGCTCTGGCCGTCGCCGCCGCCGTGATGCATCTCGCCGGCGGGGCCGGCGACCGGGTCGGGGCAGTGGTGCTCGGCGCGGAGGGGATGCGCCGGTTGCCGCCGCGGGGCGGGCGCGATGCCGCTCTCGCCCTGCTGCACCGCCTGCTCGCCGAGCCGCGGGCTGACGGCGACGGACCCACGCTCGCGGCGGGGCTCGCGGCCGTGCTGAACCCGCCCCGCCGCCGGGGACTCGTCGTCGTGCTGTCCGACCTGCTGTCGCCGCCCGATGCCGAGCCTGCCTGGGCGCGTCCCCTGCGCATGCTCGCGACCCGGCACGACGTCATCGTCGCCGAGGTGGTCGACCCCCGTGAGCTGACGCTGCCCGACGTCGGAGTCCTGCGACTCGTCGATCCCGAGACCGGTCGTCACCTCGAGGTGCAGACGCGGAGCAAGGCGCTGCGCGACCGGTACGCCGCGGCCGCCTCGGCCCGTCGGTCCAGTCATGCGGCCGCCGTGCGCCGGGCCGGTGCCGGTCACGTCGTCCTGCGGACCGACCGCGACTGGCTGGTCGACCTGGCGACGTTCCTGGCAACCCGCCGTCGGCTTCGGGGCGCCGGCCGCGCCGCGTTGGTGCGCTGATGCACGGCTTCGCGTTCACCGCGCCGTACCGGCTCCTGCTGCTCCTCGCCGTGGCCGCTGTTGCCGGCGCCTACCTGTGGATGCAGTCTCGGCGCCCGGTCTACGCAGCCCGGTTCACCGAGCTCGACCTGCTCGCCTCGGTCGCGCCGAAGCGACCCGGCTGGCGCCGGCACATCCCGGCCGGCCTGCTCCTGCTGTCGCTCGTGGCGCTCACGACGGCCTTCGCAAAGCCCGAAGCGGATGTGCGGGTCCCGCGCGAGCGGGCCACCATCGTCATCGCGCTCGACACGTCTGCCTCCATGCAGGCGGTCGACGTCTCCCCCGACCGCATCACCGCCGCCAAGGCGTCGGCGAAGGCCTTCATCGACCGGCTGCCGAAGCAGTTCAACGTCGGTCTCGTGTCCTTCAACGCCGTCGCCTCGGTCGTGGCCACCCCGACGCAGGACCACGCCGCCGTACGCGACGCGGTCGACGGCCTCCGGCTCGCCGGTGGTACGGCGATCGGCGAGGCCGTCATCGCGTCGCTCAACGCGATCAGCAACGTGCCGGGAGGGGACAACGCCAAGCCCCCGCCGGCCCGCGTCGTCCTGCTGTCGGACGGCGGCAACACCATCGGCCGCTCCCTGGACCAGGCCGCCGCGGCCGCGAGCTCGCTGGGCATCCCCGTGTCGACGATCGCCTACGGCACGGCGTCCGGGACGGTCGACGTGCAAGGCCAGATCGTGCCGGTCCCCGTCGACGCGCCGTCCCTGGCGGCCCTGGCCGCGGCGACCGGCGGTCAGAGCTACAGCGCCAAGTCCGGCGAGGAGCTCAACGGCGTCTACTCCGACATCGGCAGCCAGGTGGGCTACACCACCAAGCGCCAGGAGGTCACGGCGACGCTGGCCGGGCTCGGGCTGCTCGCCGCGGTTGCCGCGGCAGTGACCTCGCTGCTGTGGAGCGCGCGCTTCCCGTGATGCCTCAGTCGAGGTAGGCCGCGAGGTAGGACACGAGCAGCTGCTTGGTCTCCGCGACGATCTTGGCGTCGCCCTCCGGCGCCCGGCGGAACGCCAGCTCCAGCACCCGATCCCCGGCCTCGACCGCGACCCGGAGCGCAAGCCGCAGCCGGTCGTCGATGACGAGGTCGGGCCGCACCAGCCGCAGGACCTCCCCCAGCGACTCGGCGACGACCGCGTTGTTGTCGTCCTGCGGGTCGAGGGTGTGCCGGTCGACCGGTCCGCCGAAGGACAGCACCTGGGCCGCGGGCTCGGTCCGGGTGAACTCCACGAAGACGTCGACGACCACCCCGACCGCGTCCTGCCAGCGCTGCAGCCGGGACGTGGTGACCCGCTCGGACAGGACCGCGGAGAAGCGGGAGAAGGAGCGCTGCGCGAGGGCCTGCAGGACCGCCCGCCGGTCCGGGAAGAACTGGTACAGCGACCCCACCGAGACCCCGGCCCGGGAGGCGATCAGCGACGTGGTCGTCGCGTCGTAGCCGACCTCGTCGAGCAGCGCCGCGGCGGCATCGAGCATCCGCTGGACCCGGGCCGCGCTCCGCTCCTGCACCGGCGTGCGGCGGAGCGCGCCAGCACCGGCCGCCGTCACCGAGTGCACGCTGCCACCGCCCTTGACCCGCGCCGCAGCGCATCCGTAGGCTGAACGTGAACGATCCTCACATGTCATCCACGCCCTGTCGAGGACCCGTCGCCCGCGAGAGGACGCCTCGGTGTCGAGCCGTGATCGCCTGCTGGCGGCGATGTTCGCCCTTCAGCTCGCCGTCGCCGCCGTGCTCGGCGGCTACCTCGTCCACGCGCTCCGCGACACCTCGCAGACCACCACGCTGACGCAGGCCCCACCCGGTGGCCAGGTCGGCAGCGCTCCCAGCGGGACGCCGTCCCCCGCAGCGAGCGGGAGTGCCGGCACCGCATCCCGCACGACGACCACGACGACCGCGGGCAAGGGCAGCTCCAGCGCAGTGACAGGCCCGGCGCCCGCGGACACGAAGGTCGTCGCCGCCGGCGCGCCGATCAAGGTCGGCGCGATCGTCACGCAGACGGGAGCCATCAACTTCGCCTCGTCGGCACAGGCGACGAAGGCGTACTTCGACATGGTCAACCGGGCCGGCGGCGTCAACGGCCACAAGATCGTGCTCGACATGCGCGACGACCAGCTCGACCCGGCCCGCGGTCGCCAGCAGGCACAGCAGCTGCTCGCCGCCGGCGTGTTCGCGTTCACCGGCTGGAACGCGCCGCTCACGGAGAACGGCATCACGCCGTTCCTCGAGCAGAACCGGATCCCGCTGATCGGCGGCTACGGCGAGCAGGAGGAGTACCACTCGCCCTATGCCTACGCCTTCAGCGCGACCTACGGCCACTTCGGCTACCAGATGGGCAGCTA
>JAODNA010000180.1 GCA_025465135.1 Frankiales bacterium
CCCTCGCCCTTGCCTGTGATCCGGGCAACGACGACCGCGATCACCAGCCCGAAGAAGCCACTCGCAGCCTGCTGCAGCGACTGCCCGCGGACGCGCCGCAGCACGACGATGAGCAGCCCCGCGACGACGGCGATCACGACAGCCGTCGTGAGGCTGTGCGTGAGGATGCGGGCCAGGACGAAGACCGTCGCGGGGACAGCGCTGTCGAAGAGCCCACGCCCGCCGCCGAGCGCGTCGACGAACGTCGTCACGGAGACCTGCGGGGTGTCGTCCTCGCGGTCAGGCACTGGAGGCGCGCAGCTCGTAGGCCGGGTTGTAGATGGTCGGCCGGCCGTCCTGGCGGGTCAGCCGGCCGTGCACGACCAGGCTGCGGCCGGGGTCGATGCCGCGGATGCGTCGCCGGCCGAGCCAGATCAGCGTCACGGTCCCGGTGCCGTCGTACAGCTCGGCCTCGAGGGTCGGGACACCCGCCCGCGGACGGAGTACGACGGCGCGCAGCGACCCGGCAACGCACACCGGCGCGCCGACGGAGCACTCCGAGACGTGCGTCGCTCCGGCCGAGGACGCGCCGTCCTTGAGCTCCTTGGAGTCGAGCTCCATCTCATCGGCGGTGAGGCGCGTCAGGGCCCGGCGGAACCGGCCCGGCTCCTTGTCGACGTCGCCCACGTCATCAGGGTAGGTCAGCGGGTCTCGGTGATCTCCGGACCGCGCTCGGGCATCGGCATGCCCGTCGCCCGCTCCTCTTCCTCCGCCTGCTCCTGGGCCGCCACGGCCGCCTGCTCGGCGACGTCACGCGGCAGGTGCAGCGGCAGCGGATCGCGCACCGCCATCGCCTCTCCCCCGCGCTGCACGATCACGTCGCGCAGGGCGCCCTCCAGGCCCGCGGCCTTCTCCGCGTCGACGGCGGCCGGGCCGGTCACCAGTGCCCGCAGGAACCACCGGGGACCGTCGACGCCGAGGAAGCGCGCCGGGGCCAGCATCGTGCCCTGCCCGGGGACCTCCGTCGGCACCTGCGCCTTCAGCTCCGGACCGAAGCTGCCGTCGACCTGCTCGGTACTGCCGCCGCCCTGGAGCAACGCGTCGGCGATCTCGGTCCTGACCTCCGACCAGATGCCGCTCCGCTTCGGCGCCGCGAACACGTTGACCTGCATGGCGGACTCGCCCTGCACCATCGTCGCGGCGACGACCTCCCCCTCGGGGCTCACGTCGACCCGGACCTCGGTGCCCTCCGGGACCGGGATCTGCAGAGAGCCCAGGTCGATGCGCTGCAGCTCGTCGTCCGGTGCGTCCTCGGAGTCCCACGGGCCCTTGGGACGGGAGGGAGCCTCCGATTCCTCGGGCTCGGCCGCGAGCTGCTCGTCGATGATCGCGAGCAGCTCGGCATCCTCGAGCGCCTGGTCCTCGGGGCTCAGGGCGTAGTCCTCGAGATCCTCTTCCTGCTTCTTGCGTCCGAACACTGCTCAACCGCCTTCTGTCTGGCCGGGGATGTGACCGGCGGAGTGCCCACCCGTGGAGCCGTGCCCACCGTCACCGCGCGAGGACTCCGGCAGCGCGACGGTCTCGCGCCACGCGACCTGCTCGACGCGCTGGACGACGAGCTGGGCCACGCGGTCGAGACGGCGCAGGTGCACCGGCTCGGACCGGTCGTGGTTGACGAGGATGACCTTCACCTCACCGCGATAGCCCGCGTCGATGGTGCCAGGGCTGTTCACGATGCCGACGCCGTGATGCGCCGCCAGTCCCGACCGGGGGTGCACGAACGCCGCATAGCCCTCGGGGAGCGCCAGCGAGATGCCCGTGGGGAGGACCACGCGCTCACCAGGCCCCACCTCGGCGTCGACCGTCGTGACGAGGTCACAACCGGCGTCGCCCGCGTGGGCGTACGACGGCAGCGGGACATCAGGGTCCAGCCGCGTGACAGACACCTCGAGCATGGGCACGAACCTACCGCCGTACCGTTTGCCACAAGTCCCCCGTGAATCGGAGCCCGTCGTGAGCAAGTCCGTCCTCGTCACCGGCGCCAACAGCGGCATCGGCCTGGTCACCGTCCTGGAGCTCGCCGGAGCGGGCTACGACGTCATCGGGTCGGTCCGCAGCGCCAGCAAGGCCGACGTCGTCCAGCGGGCGGCCGACGAGAAGGGCGTCAGCGTCCGCACGGTCGAGATGGACGTCAACGACGCCGACTCGTGCAAGCAGGGCATCGAGGAGCTGGCCGGCATGACGGACGGCGGTCCGTGGGCCGTGGTCAACAACGCCGGATACGCCCAGGCCGGCGCGGTCGAGGACATCGACGACGAGCTGGTGCGGGCGCAGCTCGAGACCAACCTGGTTGCGCCCATGCGCATCGCCCGTCTCGTCCTGCCCAAGATGCGGGCCCGGGGCGAGGGGCGCATCGTCAACGTCAGCTCGATCGCCGGGCGGCTGTCGACACCGCTCATGGGCTGGTACTGCGCGTCCAAGCACGGCCTCGAGGCCGTCACCGACGCGCTGCGCATGGAGGTCGAGCCGGACGGCATCCGCGTCATCCTCGTCGAGCCGGGGATGTTCGGCACCGACATCTGGTCGGCAGCGCAGCAGGACCAGTTCCCCCCGGCGACGACGGCGCGCTACGCCGCCGCCTACGCGCGCAGCGACTCCATGAGCGCGCAGAGCAAGCGGCTGCCCGACCCCGTGTGGGTGGCGCGGACGATCCGCGTCGCGCTGTCCAACCCGCTGCCGATGGCGCGCTACCTCGTCGGCGCCGACGCGGTCGGCGGGGTCCTCGCCGAGACGCTCATGCCGACCGCGGTGACCGACTACGTCAAGGCCGTGACCACCGGCCTGCGCTCGCTGCCGCTGAAGATCCCGTTCCTGCAGTGACCTACCGCGAGCGCTGGGTCGTACCGCTGGTGTGGTGGCCCTGCGCGCTCGGGCTGGCCACCCTGGTCGCCGCCGAGCTGCACAGCGGCGCACCCGGGGCCCGCGCCGTCCTGCCCTACGCGGTGCTGCTGCCTCTCACTGCCGTCCTTCTCGCGACCGGCTCGCGCGGGCAGGTCACCGTCACCGACGGCGTCCTGCACGTGCCCGGCGCGCGGATTCCCGTCGCGCTGCTCGACCACGGCGTCGTGCTGGACCGGGAGGCGTTCCGCATCCAGGCCGGCCCGATGGCCGACCCCAACGCGTTCGTCGTCAGCCGGCCGTGGCTGCACACCGCCGTCCGTCTCATGGTCGACGACCCGGCCGACCCGACGCCGTACTGGATCGTCGGGACGAGCCGGCCGGCCGAGCTGCTGTCGGCGATCAGCCGCGCCGTCGCAGCCCAGGGAGCACTGCCGGCCGACGGAACGCCGCCGAGCGGTCCGACGACCAGAGGGCATACGGCGCCATCGTGAGGGTGGCGAGCCCCAGCAGCACCGCGTCGTAGTTGACGCGCCACCCGGCGAAGTCGCGCCACGCCTGCTCCCGGTCGGCCATCAGCGGGACGCCGGCGGCCGCCAACCGCTCCAGCGCCTCGTCGTACTCCGCCCTGGAGATGCTGATCGCGTCGGTCGGGGCCGGGTTGGGGTCGTACGGCAGCCGGAAGAAGGCGGCGATGCGGCGGAGGGCGAGGTAGCCGCCGCGCATGCAGAGCTCGCCGTCGATGTCCCGCGGTACCTCGATGCTGCTGGCGTAGAGCGCTGCGGCGTCGAGCACCGCCCCCGCCGACGTGACCCACGAGTGGTCCGGCTGCGGCGAGCGGAAGTAGGACAGCGCAGGGAACGACGTGTGCGTCTCCTCGATGTCGACGAACCAGTCCTCCCAGCTGGACCAGACCTGGTTGAGCAGATCGCCCCGCTCCAGCGTCCAGGCCCGCACCAGCAGCTCGACGCCCGACGGCGGCTCCCCCGCCCGCACCGCCAGCTTCGCGACCGCCGCCTCCCGTCGGCTGAAAGCGGCGTACAGGCTCGGCAGGTAGGTGATGAGGAGGGCCAGCAGCACGAGCCCGGCGGCCGCCTCGGTGAACGCGACCAGGGTCTCGAAGGTGCCGGGCGGGCGGTCGAAGCCCAGCGTGAGCAGGCTCGATCCGGACTCTCTGAGGGCGTCCACGACTGACAGCCCGATGGCGACGTAGACGGCGGCGTAGCCGAGCCAGACGAGCAGGAGCCAGACCTGCAGCAGCACGAGCAAGGAGATCGGACCGTACGTCGACATGATGGCGTCGCGGTCCTCGTACTTCGACGCGCGCCGCATCCTCAGCTCGTAGGCCTCGCGCATGACGGTGAAGACGGTCCCGGCGAGCCTCGACGGCACACCGCGGGGCAGAACGACGGTCCGCAGCGCGCTGCTGACGGTCAGCGCGACGACGAGGACCCCCGCCATCGCGAGCAGCACTCGCAGGACGATCACCACACCATCCTGGTGTGTCCGGCCGCGCCGTGCTGGGCAGGCCCACCCACGAGGATCCGAGGAGGACATCGCATGGCGGTCGCCAAGGTCGGCTGGAAGGTCGTGGGCATCACCAGCGGGCTCGTTGCCGCACGCACGACGAGGAAGGTCCTGGACAAGACCTGGACCAAGGCAAAGGGCGGCGAGCCACCGCGCAACCCGGCAGCACCCGGGACGTCCTGGGGCGAGGCGCTCTCGTGGGCCGTGGCGACCGGCGCCGCTCTCGCGGTCGCCAAGCTGCTCGCGGCCCGGGGCGCCGCGCAGGCATGGAAGAAGACGACCGGGCACCTGCCTCCCGGAGTGGAAGAGGTCGGTGCCTGACCGGGTCACCCTGGCTCGATGTGGAATCCCCAGGGCTCTGGCCCTGAGGATTCCACGCGGAAGTAGTTGGGCAACCCGGTCGGGACGCCACGCCAGTGGCGACGCTGACTAGCCTCGGCGGCGTGGATCCCGACGAGGTCGCGTACGCCGGTGTCGTCGGCCAGCGCGAGCTGCTGCGCTCGGGAGCCCTGACCGCCGTCGAGCTGCTCGACCTCTGCCTCGACCGGATCGATCGCTATGACGGGCGGATCGGCGCCTTCCGCGTCCTGTTCCGGGACCGGGCTCGGGCCGAGGCCGAGGCGGCCGACGCATCGCGCGACGGCCGGCCGCTGCTCGGCATCCCTGTCGCCATCAAGGACAACGTCGCGGTCGAGGGCCACGCGCCGTCGATGGGCACCGGGTCGCCCGAGCCGGTGGCGGCGCGCGATGCCGAGCTCGTACGACGGCTCCGCGCGGCCGGCGCGGTCATCGTCGGCGCGACCCGGCTGCCGGAGCTGGCGCTGTGGCCCTTCACCGAGTCGGCGACGTGGGGCGCCACCCGCAACCCGTGGTCGACCGAGCGGACCACCGGCGGCTCCTCCGGCGGGTCGGCGG
>JAODNA010000202.1 GCA_025465135.1 Frankiales bacterium
GGCCCGAACGGCGTCGGCAAGACCACCCTGTTCAAGACCATCGTCGGGATCGAGCCGGTCGACTCCGGGACGGTCCGGGTCGGCGAGACGGTGCAGCTCAGCTACGTCGACCAGAACCGCATGAACCTCGACCCGGCCAAGTCGGTCTGGGAGACCGTCTCCGACGGGCTCGACTACATCCAGGTCGGCGCCCAGGAGATGCCGTCGCGCGCCTACATCGGTGCGTTCGGGTTCAAGGGCCCTGACCAGCAGAATCCGACCGGTGTGCTGTCCGGCGGCTAGCGCAACCGCCTCAACCTGGCCATGACGCTGAAGGAGGGCGGCAACGTGCTGCTCCTCGACGAGCCGACCAACGACCTCGACGTCGAGACCCTCGGCTCCCTGGAGAACGCGCTGCTGGAGTTCCCGGGCTGCGCCGTGGTCATCAGCCACGACCGGTGGTTCCTCGACCGCGTCGCGACGCACATCCTGGCGTGGGAGGGCGACGAGCAGGACCCCGCGAAGTGGTACTGGTTCGAGGGCAACTTCGAGTCGTACGAGAAGAACAAGCTCGAGCGGCTCGGCCAGGAAGCGGCGCGTCCCCACCGGGTCACCTACCGCAAGCTCAAGCGCGACGACTGACGTGGCGGCGCCGGCCGCCGACCGGCGGGCGACAGTGGCGTTCGTTGCCGTCGTACTGCTCAGCCTCGTCGTGCTCTTCGCACCGCGGGCGCCGAGCGAGCACGCGATCCCCAACCTCGACAAGGCCGTCCACGCGACGCTGTTCCTCTTCCTGGCCGCGACGACGTCGTGGCGCTTCGCCGCGCACCGCTCCGGGCTCATCGCCGTGATCGCCTACGGCGCTCTCTCGGAGATCATCCAGGGTGCTGCGCTCCCGCACCGCGACGGTGACGTCCGCGACTTCCTCGCCGACGCCGCCGGTGCCCTCCTCGGCTGGCTCCTCGCCGGCAGGCTCCTCGCCCGCCGCCTCGGCCACCGCGATCAGGTCGGAGAGCGGTAGGCCGCCCTCCTCGCGGGGCCGCTCTCCAACCTGATCCCGTGCGAACGCAGGCCCGGACGACCGATCAGGTCGGAGAGCCTGTGTGCGCCTTTTGGGCTCCGCAACTCTCCAACCTGATCCGTAGCGGGCGCGTGAGCCGGCTCAGCCGGCGTCGGGTGCGTTGACCAGGGCGTGCGCGGCGCTCTCGAGGTAGTCGAAGAGCTGTGCCCGCGCGTCGTCGGGGATGTCGAGCTTCGCCACTGCGGGGAGCATGTGCGACAGCCACGCGTCGCGCTCGCGGCTGGTGATCCGCCAGCCGCTGTGCCGCATCCGCAGCCGCGGGTGCCCGCGCGTGTCGGAGTAGGTCGTCGGACCACCCCAGTACTGCACGAGAAACAGCGTGAGGTGCTCGCGTGCGGCGCCGCCGGGCCCGAGGTCGGACTCGTCGTACAGCGGCCGCAGGACCGGGTCGTTCTCGACCTCGTCGTAGAACAGGTCGACGAGCCGGCGGAAGGTCGGCTCGCCTCCGACCTCGTCGTACAGCGTCGTCACCTGCACCAGTCTACGAAGCGTCCGTGACGTTGCGGACCGACGGCACGCCGATCAGGATCCCCTCACGGTCGAACGCGGCCTTGACGCGCTCGCGCAGCTCCCGGGCGACGGCCCACTGCTGGAGCGGTGCGGTCTTCACGGCCAGCCGGACGACGATGCCGGACGAGCCGAGCTCCTCGACCCCCCACACCTCCGGCTCCTCGGTGATCTTGTCCGACCACGCGTCGTCGTGCCAGACCTCGTCGGCGGCCGCCTTCATCACGTCGCGGACGCGCGAGACCTCGCTGTCCCAGGCGACCGGGATGTCGAGGACGGCCCGGGCCCAGCCCTGGCTCTTGTTGCCCACGCGCACGATCTCGCCGTTGCGGATGTGCCAGACCGTGCCCGCGACGTCGCGCAGGCGGGTTGTCCGCAGCCCGACCGCCTCGACCGTCCCCGTCGCCTCACCCGCGTCGACGACGTCGCCCACGCCGTACTGGTCCTCCAGGATCATGAACATCCCGTTGAGGAAGTCCTTGATGAGGTTCTGCGCACCGAAGCCGACCGCGACGCCGACGATGCCCGCGCTCGCGAGCACCGGCCCGAGCGCGAAACCGAGCTCGGCGAGCACCATCGCGCCCGCCACCGTGAAGACGACGAGTGCCGCGATGCTCCGAAGGACCGAGCCGATCGTCTCGGCCCGCTGCCGCCGCCGCTCCGACGTCAGCGGCGACGACTCGAGCAGCCGGCCCTTCGTCCGGTCGTGCAGAGGGCGCAGTACGACGGGGACCGTGCCCTCCGCCGCGCCGGTCACCAGCCGGCGGATCGCCCGGTTCAGCAGGCCCCTCAGGACGACGGCGAGGACCACGATCAGCGCGATCCGGGCGGGTGTCGTCGCCAGCTCGAGGGCGCGGTGGGAGACGGACTCGGTCACGCCCCGACCCTAGGGGAGCAGGAAGGGCGTGGCGGATCCGGCGTCCGTCGGTCAGACTCAGGGACCGAGGGAGGTCGCATGGCGAGTCTCGACAGCGCGGCGCTGGTGCTCAACGCCACGTACGAGCCGCTCTGCGTCGTCCCGAGCCGCCGTGCCGTGGTGCTGCTGCTGACGTCGAAGGCGGTATCGGTGGCCGAGGGCGACGGGATACTGCACAGCGCCAGGACCGACGTGCACGTGCCCGCCGTCGTGCGGCTCACGAAGTTCGTCCGGGTGCCCTACCGGGCGACGGTCCCGCTCACCCGCAAGGCCGTCTTCGCCCGCGACGGCGGCCGCTGCGTCTACTGCGGCGCCGCCGCGACCAGCCTCGACCACGTCGTCCCGAAGAGCCGGGGCGGCTCGCACAGCTGGGACAACGTCGTTTCCGCCTGCAGCCGGTGCAACCACGTCAAGGCCGACCGGGGGATCGCCGAGCTCGGCTGGCGACTCGGCCGGCAGCCGATCGCCCCGACGGGCGCGGCCTGGCGGGTCGTGGGCTCGCGGCGGGTCGACCCGCGCTGGCGGCCGTGGCTGGACCTGCCCTACGACGAGTCCCTCGAGGAACCGGCCTAGGTGCGTCTTGTACGACGAGCGCCCACCACTGCGGTGAGAAGCAGCAGCGCGACGACGGGCAGCCCCCAAGGGAGTCCCGTGGCAGGCAGCTGACCCGGCGCGGGCGGGGGCGCGGCCACTGGCGGCTTGACGGGTCGCGGCGCGGTTGCCGGGGCGACGACGGTGCCGCCCCAGGCGCCGTTGGTCACGCGGAGGACGTACAGACCGCGGTCGGAGTCGGAGTACCAGATCTCCTTGCGCTCCGGAACGAAGCTCGCGCTGGAGTAGGCGCCGTTCGGCGGGCCGCCGGCCACCACGGGCGCGACGAAGTAGGCGATCTCCTTCGGCGC
>JAODNA010000052.1 GCA_025465135.1 Frankiales bacterium
GTGGCGGTGGACAGCGGTGCGGTCCGCACGCTCGCTCCACCGCCTTCCGGGGTTCTCCACACGGTTGTCCCCAACCTGTGCACTGGTCCTGTGACGGCAGTCACGATGGCCAATCCGGACCATGGGGTCGCAACCGCCGCTGTCACGACTGACGGGACCTGGTCTTGATGCGGTTGGTGAGCTCGGCGACCTGGTTGTAGGTCGCCCGCCGCTCCGACATCTGACCGCGGATCTTGCGGTCGGCGTGGATGACCGTCGTGTGGTCGCGGCCGCCGAACATCTGACCGATCTTGGGCAGCGACAGGTCGGTGAGCTCGCGGCACAGGTACATCGCGATCTGCCGGGCCGTGACGAGCACCCGCGAGCGCGAGGACCCGCACAGGTCCTCCATGGTCAGCCCGAAGTACTCCGCCGTCGCCGCCATGATCGTCGCGCCGGTGATCTCCGGTCCGCCGTCGGCCGGGATGAGGTCCTTGAGCACGATCTCGGCCAGCGAGAGGTCCACCGGCTGCCGGTTGAGGCTCGCGAAGGCCGTGACGCGGATCAGCGCGCCTTCGAGCTCGCGGATGTTGGTCGAGATCTTGCTGGCGATGAACTCCAGCACGTCCGGCGGCGCCGCCAGCCGGTCCTGGGCGGCCTTCTTGCGCAGGATGGCGATGCGGGTCTCGAGGTCGGGCGGCTGGACGTCGGTGATCAGGCCCCACTCGAACCGCGTGCGCAGCCGGTCCTCCAGGGTCGACAGCTGCTTGGGCGGCCGGTCGGAGCTGATGACGATCTGCTTGTTGGCGTTGTGGAGCGTGTTGAACGTGTGAAAGAACTCCTCCTGCGTCCGCTCCTTGTTCTCCAAGAACTGGATGTCGTCGACGAGCAGGATGTCGACGTCGCGGTAGCGGCGCTGGAACGCCTGCGCCTTGTCGTCGCGCAGGCTGTTGATGAAGTCGTTGGTGAACTCCTCGGAGCTCACGTAGCGCACGCGGGCGCCGGCGAACAGGTTCTGCGCGTAGTGGCCGATCGCGTGCAGCAGGTGCGTCTTTCCGAGCCCGGACTCGCCGTAGACGAACAGTGGGTTGTAGGCCTTCGCCGGCGCCTCGGCGACCGCGACGGCGGCGGCGTGCGCGAACCGGTTGGAGGCGCCGATGACGAAGGTCTCGAAGCTGTACTTGGGGTTGAGCCGGGCGGGCTCGACCGCCCGCGCCGACCCGCCCGACGAGCGGTGCGACCCACCGCCGGAGCTGCCCGGCCCGTCGGACCCGTGCCGGTCCCGCCCGGTCCCGGGCAGCGCCCGGACGTTGGACAGCCGGTCGTCGTGGTCACCGGCTCGAGACTGCTCCCCGCGGCCGCCCTCGAGGCCGGCGTCGGCGCGGTCGCCGTAGCGGTCGGCGACATCGTCGAAGGAGGGCTGCTCGGTGCCCGCCGGGAGCGGCTGCACCGTCACGGCGACCCGGATCTCCCGGCCGTAGGCCGTCGACAGCGCATCCGCGATGACCGGCCGGAGCCGGCTCTCGAGGACGTCCTTGGCGAACTCGTTGGGCGCGGCGAGCAGCGCGGTGTCCTCGACCAGCCCCAGCGGCCGGGTCAGGCCGAGCCAGGCGCGGTGCTGCGGCGACAGCTCACCGTCGGACAGGCTGTCGAGGGCGCGCGCCCAGACCTCCTCCAGCTCGGGAGTGGCGACCGCGACCGCGGCGCCGCTGGCCGGGTCGCCGTCGAGGTTGTCGGCGGCGGTGGAGGGGGTGGTCGGCGGATCGGTCAGCCGGTCAGTCACGGAGTGCAGGTCCTTCTCGGCTCGTCAGCGGCGGCTGCGGGGGTGGCGCAGATGGGGCGGTTCGCGCGCAGATGTCCGAGGGCGTCCACGTTGTGTCCACACGGTTGTCCACAGCCTGTGGAGGCAACGATCTTCAGGAAGACCTTCGGGAGCTCGCGCGTCCGGCAGCGTCCGTCGCGACCGGGGAAGGGTGGCGAAGGGGGGCGTCCACCGACGGGATCCGACGGCGGCGGGGGAGACCGGCGCGGCGGACGCTAACAGCCCCCCGACCGCCCCGCAAGCAGTTGTCCACAGGTCGTGACGCCGGTTTTCGGCGCGTCGGCCGGTCGGTGTTTGACCCCCCGCGCGGCGGTCCGTACCTTAGGACGGTCGTGTGCCCTTCGCCGGGCCCGCCAGCAGCCCGTCCGCCGACGTCCCCAGCCTTCGCCGCCAGCCAGGAGTTGTTCCCCGTGAGCAAGCGCACCTTCCAGCCGAACAACCGCCGTCGTGCCAAGACCCACGGCTTCCGGCTGCGCATGAGCACGCGGGCCGGCCGCGCCATTCTTGCCGCGCGCCGCCGCAAGGGCCGCACCGAGCTCTCCGCCTGATCGCCGTCCTGTCGGCCGAGAACCGCCTGCGACGCCGCTCGGAGTTCACCGACGTCGTACGCCGTGGTCGGCGCGCGTCCCGGCCGCTGCTGACCGTGCACCTGCTCCCTTCCGGCGAGCCCACTGCGCCCCGTGCCGGGCTGGTCGTGAGCAAGGCGGTCGGCGGCTCGGTCGTGCGCTCCCGGGTCGCCCGGCGGCTGCGGCACCTGCTCCGCGAGGTCGTTCCGACCCTGCCGCCCGGGACCGGGCTCGTCGTCCGGGCTGCGCCGTCCGCGGCCACCGCCGACAGCGACGCCCTCGGGCGCGACCTGCGCGGCGCCCTCGACCGGCTGGCCGGCCGATGAGCGCGATGGCGCGGGTGCTGGTGGCCCTGGTCAGCGCCTACCGGCGGGTGCTGTCCCCGCTGCTCGGGCCGCGCTGCCGGTTCGCGCCCTCCTGCAGCGCCTACGCCGTGGAGGCGCTCACGCTCCACGGCGCCGCCCGCGGCAGCTGGCTCGCCGTCCGGCGGATCGGGCGCTGCCACCCGTTCAACCCGGGCGGGCACGACCCGGTGCCCCCCGCTCGTTCTTCGTCGGCGACGATGGACCCGACTCCCGAGGCTCCCGCCCGGACCGCCGTCGTACCCCTGACCCGTCATGGAGGAGCTGCACCGTGGGCGCGTTGATCGCGGCTATCGCCACCCCCGTCGCCACCGTGCTGCGGGCGATCCACGCGCTGCTCTCGACCTTCCTCGCCCCGAGCAGCGGACCGGCCTGGGGCCTGTCGATCGTGCTGCTGACCGTGTGCGTGCGCCTCGTGCTGTTCCCGCTGTTCGTCAAGCAGATCAAGTCGCAGCGCCGGATGCAGGAGCTCGCCCCGAAGATCAAGGAGCTGCAGGCCCGGCACAAGGGCGACCGCGAGACGCTCAACACCGAGCTGATGAAGCTCTACAAGGACAACAACGCCAACCCGATCTCGGGGTGCCTGCCCCTGATCCTGCAGCTGCCGGTGTTCTTCGCCCTGTTCAGCGTCATCCGCGAGTTCAAGCCGGGCGCGCACGCGAAGTACGGCCTGTCCGCGGAGGACCTGCACGAGGGCGGCCGCGCCAGCATCTTCGGGGCGCCGGTCTCGGCCGCGCTCAACAGCTCCGCGACCCTCGTGCACAAGCTCGGCGGTTCGGTGCCGACCGTCAAGGTCGTCGCGATCACGATGATCGTCCTGATGGGTGCGAGCACGTTCTGGACCCAGCGGCAGATGATGGCCCGCGCAGGCGCGGCCGTCGACAAGCAGCAGCAGCAGGTCCAGAAGTTCATGCTCTACGTGCTGCCCTTCTCGTTCGCCATCTTCGGCTTCAGCTTCCCGATCGGCGTCCTGCTCTACTGGCTGACGACCAACATCTGGTCCATGGGGCAGCAGCACTACGTCATCAAGCGGATGCCGCCGGTGGCTCCCGGTAGCGGCGCCGGTCCCGGCAAGGGCGGGCCGTCGGGAGACCGCAAGCCGCCTGGTCCCGACGGCGGCGGACCAGGCCGCCCGGGCAAGGCGAAGAAGGTCGACCCCGAGCCCCCGGACGCGGAGGCATCGACCAGCTCCGGCGTACTGACCGCGACGGGCGCGGCGACGCAGGCCGTCGCCACCCCGGGGCGCGCGGCGCCGGCCCGGCCGGGCGACA
>JAODNA010000211.1 GCA_025465135.1 Frankiales bacterium
AAGCTGAGCCACCTGCCCGGCCGGCCGCGCGTGCAGATCGGCAGCGAGCACGACCTGCAACGTCGTACCGCTCTGCTCAGGACTTGCGGACATCACGTGCCTCCTCGGCTGCAGCGAGCACCGCGTCAACGGAGGCGCCCGTGGATGCCACGACGGCGCCGGCGACGGCACCTTCGACGAACGGCGCGTCGGCGAGACGCACGCCGGGGACGGTGTACGACGAGTCCGCGAGGTAGCTGCGCGCGGTCAACACCGAGCTGCCGAGGTCGGCGATGATCACGACGCCGAGACCCGCATCGACCTTGTCGATCGCCGCGACGAGCGCATCGAGGCTGGTGCCCAGCTGCCCGTCATCCGTACCTCCGATGCCGACGACGCTCGCGCCGCCCTGGCACACGGACGACGCGACGTCGGCGGCGCCTTCCGCCAGTGCCCGGCTGTGTGAGATCAACACGATTCCTACGCCGCTCATCGCGCACCTTCCGGTATGTTCGACCATGCTGAACAGCGGTCAGCAACAACAAGGCGGGGAGCATCGTGATCCAGTCGGTCGACCGGGCGGCCCGCATCCTGCACGAGCTCGGCTCCGGCAGCCCGTCCCTCGGCGTCACCGAGCTCGCCTCGCGGCTCGGACTGGCCAAGCCCACCGTTCACGGACTGCTGCGCACCCTCGAGCAGTGCGGCCTCGTCAGCCAGGACATCGCGACCGGTCGCTACGCGCTCGGCCCCGGCGTCCTCCAGCTCGGAAACGCCTATCTCGCCGGCTCCGAGCTGCGCGCCCGCTCCATGCTGCGGGCGCGCGCCCTGGCCGGCCAGCTCGATGAGGTGGTCTGGGTCGGTGTCCTCGCCGAGGCCGAGGTCATGGTGGTCCACCACGAGTTCCGACCCGGCGACGGCGTACAGATCCTCGAAGTGGGCGCCACCATCCCGTGGCACGCGAGCGCTCTCGGCCAGGCGATCGTGGCGTTCCTGCCCGACGGCGAGGTCGACGGTCTGCTGAGCCGACCGCTGCGGGCGCTGACCGGCCGGACGCGGACGACGCCGGAGGCTGTCCGCAAGGCACTGGCGTCGGCGTTCGACAAGGGCGTCGCGGTCGAGAACCAGGAGGCCAACGTCGGTGACGCGGGCATCGCCGCACCTGTCTTCGACCACAGCGGACGCCCCGTCGGCTCGATCGGCGTCGTCGGCCCAGCAGACCGGCTGCTGCAGCGTCAGAGCAAGCCGCGGCTGTCGCGTGCGGTGCTCGACACTGCCCGGGCGATCTCCCGCGACCTCGGTGCGCCTAGCCATGGCGGGCACCGGCCGTCCTGACCGACTGCTCGCGCACCAGCGCACGCACCGCATCGAGCCGTGAGGGCGCGACACTCACGGTGGTGACGCCGGCCTCGAGAAGCAGCGGCAGTACGGCAGCATCTGCAGCCGCGTCACCGCACACCGAGACCGGAGTTCCGTACGCCGACGCCTCGCGCAGCACCAGCTCGACCTGTGTCATCACCTCGGCCCGCGCCGCAAGCGCAGGACCGAGCCGCGGGTCGGACCGCTCGAAGGCGAGCGTCGTCGCGGTCAGGTCGTTGGTACCGATCGACAGGAAGTCGGCGACGGGAAGCAACGCCGCGAGGTTGTCGACGGCGTCAGGTGACTCGATCATCGCGCCGACCGGCGGCACCCGGTGTCCGCCGGCGAGCTCGGTCAACCGCGCCCGCACCAGAGCCAGCTCCTCAGGCTGCGTCACCATCGGGACGAGCACGCGCACGTCGTGACCGCGGCCGGCAGCGAGAATCGCGCGCAGCTGCGCGTCGAGCGCCTCGGGAGCGGCCAGCAGGACTGGCGCGGTGCCCCAGGCCGTGAGCAGCGGCTGCACGAACGCCGGCACCTTGTCGTTGCTGAAGTCGAGCAACCGGATGACGACCGGGTGCCCGGTGAGGACCTCCAGGATCGGCCGCAGCTGCGCCTCGTGCTGCTCGGTGGTCGGCCACGTGTCGCCGTCGAGGAAGAGCAGCTCCGTTCGCAGCAGCCCGACACCGCTTGCGCCAGCATCGAGCGCGCGGCGGGCCTCCAACGGCGATGCGATGTTGGCCAGCAGCGCCACGTCGACGCCGTCAGCAGTCGTGGCCGGCAATGATCGCGCGAGAGCAAGAGCCGCAGCAGACGTGCCTCCCACGACAGAAAGGGCAGGCGCCGGGCCGACAACGACTCGACCGGCATCGCCGTCGACCTCGAGCAGCACGCCATCGCGAGTGCTCAGCAGCGCCGCATCGACCTGCGAAACCAGTGGCAGGCCGAGCGACCGCGCGACGATCGCCGCGTGGGACGACGCCCCGCCCCGCAGAGACACCGCACCGGCCAGCCGGTCGGCGAACTCCAGCAGGTCCGGCGCGCAGACCTCCTCGTCGACGAGGATGACGTGACCGTCCGGCGGCACCGGCCGAGCGCGACCGGTGAGCTCGTCGACGACGCGGCGGCCGACCTCGCGGATGTCCGCGGCACGTTCCCGCAGCCCGTCGGCCGCCAAGCCCTCCATCACGGTCGCGTGCCGCTGCGCCACCTGGAGCACAGCAGCGGCCGGATCAAGGCCGGGGGCCGCGGTCAGGTCACTCACGACCTCCGCGGCGAACGTCGGGTCACGTGCGATGAACGCCTCGGTCTCGAGGATGTCCGCTGACGCCGTCGCGCCGTTACGGCGGTACGACGACGCCAGCGCGAGCAACCTGACCGCCGCAGCCTCGAACGCAGCGGGCACCGACGCCGGGCTCGCATCGACCGCGACGGTGGTGACGACGGATGCGCGCGGCGACCAGGCCGGCGCTGTGGCAAGCCCCCCCGAGCAGGCCACCCCCTCGTACGTCGTACTCATCAGTCAGATCCGACCAGGGATGCTGCCAGCGCGGCCAGCACGATCGAGGTCGAGGTCGCGCCCGGGTCCTGGTGGCCGACACTGCGGGCCCCGAGGTAACTGGCCCGGCCCTTCAACGCCTGCAAGGGGATGGTCGCCTCCGCACCGACCGCCGCCGCGCGAGCAGCAGCGTCCGCCGCGTCGGCGATGGACGCGCCGGCAGCCTGCGCCTGTTGGTACGCGCGGACCGCCGGCGCGAGCGCGTCGACCATCGTCTTGTCGCCCTCGGCTGCCGCGCCGAGTCCCTGCACGCCCTCGAGGGCAGCCGCGAGGGCCGTCCCGAGCGCCTCCGCGCTGATGTCGGGCGCGGCACCGAGTGCCTTGCCGGCCCGGCGGAAAGCCGTGCCGTACAGAGGACCCGATGCCCCGCCCACCTTGGAGATCAGAGTCGATCCCACCAGCACGAGAAGCTCGCCCGGCGTGCCCGGTGTTGCATCGTGCAGTGCTGCTGTCACGGCGGTGAAGCCGCGGACCATGTTGGTGCCGTGGTCGGCGTCGCCGATCGCGGAGTCAAGCTGCGTCAGCAAGTCCTTGTTGGCCTCGAGGTCGGTCGCGATCCGGCCGACCCAGTCGCGGACGGTTGTGACATCCACCTGCAGCACCTTCTCCATGGCTTCAGCTCACCGGCCCCACCGCAGCGCCGGCGTCTCCACCGGAGCGTCCCAGAGCTTGGTCAGGTCCGGCGTGAGGCGCACGACCGTGATCGAGACGCCGGTCATGTCGAGCGCGGTGATGTAGTTGCCGACCAGCGAGCGCGTGATGCGCGCGCCGAGGCCCTTGACCACCCGGTTGACCTCGTTGAAGACGACGTAGAGCTCGATCAGCGGCGTGCCGCCCATGCCGTTGACAAGCACCGCGAGGTCGCCCGAGAGCGGCATGTCGCTGTGGATCGCGTCGAGCGAGAAGTCGACGATCTTGGCCGCGGTGCGGTGCTTGCCGCGCTCGCGACCGGGCTCGCCGTGGATGCCGACCCCCAGCTCGATCTCGTCGTCGGGCAGCTCGAAGCCGGGCTGGCCGGACCCAGGCGTCGTACACGCCGTGAGGGCGACGCCGAAGGACCGGCTGCGCTCGTTGACCTCACGCGCGACGTCGGCGACCTTCTTGAGCTCCTTGTCCTGCTCGGCGAGAGCGCCGGCGATCTTCTCGACGAAGACGGTCGCGCCGGTGCCACGACGACCGGCGGTGTAGAGGCTGTCCTGCACCGCCACGTCGTCGTTGACCACGACTGGTGTGACCTCGATGTCGTCATCGGCCGCGAGCTCCGCGGCCATCTGGAAGTTGAGGACGTCGCCGGTGTAGTTCTTCACGATGTGCAGTACGCCGGCACCGCCGTCGACGAGCTTGGTTGCGGCGAGCATCTGGTCCGGTACGGGTGAGGTGAAGACCTCCCCCGGGCAGGCGGCGTCGAGCATGCCGTAGCCGACGAAGCCGCCGTGGAGCGGCTCGTGACCCGAGCCCCCGCCGGAGACGAGGCCGACCTTGCCCTTCCGGGCGCCGCCGGCCCGACTGATGATCTTGTTGTCGACGTCCACGACGAGCGACGAGTGAGCAGCCGCGACACCGCGAAGCGCCTCGGTCGTCACGTCCTCGGGCTTGTTGATGAGCTTCTTCATGCGGGCACCTCTTCGCCGATTCGGGAGTTGAGCCGGGCTTCGGGGATGACGACGACCGGGTGGGTCTTCGCCAGGGTCAGGTAGGCGAGGGCGCCGAGCACGGCGCCGACGAACTCACCGATGAAGTACGCAGGGAGCTGCGACCACTGCACCGACTCGCCCCACAGGGCGCTGATGAACATCGGGCCGACGTACCGGGCCGGGTTGAGCGCGGCACCAGTCGCGGGACCTACGACGATGATGACGGCGAAGACGGTCGAGCCGATCGCGAGACCGGCCCAGCCGGCCGACGCGCGGCCGTCGATGACGCCGAAGATGACAAACGCGAGCAGCGCCGTGCCGATGAGCTCGGCGAAGGTCGCGCGTGCCCAGGGTGTCGTGCTGCCGTAGGTCGTCATGCCGAGACCGAGGTCGGCCGCGACCTTGCCGAGGGTGCCGACGATGGCGAGTGCACCGGCCGTCGCACCGACCACCTGCGCGCCGATGTAGCCCGGCACGTCCTTCCACGGGAACTTCCCGGTCGCCGCGAGCGACACGGTGACCGCGGGGTTGATGTGGCACCCGGAGATGTGCCCGAGGGCGTAGACCATGCCGACGATCACCAGCATGAACGCGAACGAGATCATGCCGAGGTCCGCCATCGAGAACGGCACCTTGCCCGCCTTGCCGAGGATCAGGGTCGCCGGGATGGACCCGGCGCCGATGAACACGAGGAAACCCGTGCCCAGTGCTTCGGCGAGCCACTTCTGAGTTGTCGAGTTGGTCTCCATGCGCGCGTCCTGCCCGAGCCCGGGCGGCGCCCGGTCGAGAGGACTTCACCCCCACTTCCGGCTTGGGACCCCGGCGGTCCGCCGGAGGGCTGTTCGATAATGTCGAACGCTGTTCCGGGAACGTAAAGCCGTCGTGACGGTCGTGTCAATGGTCCGGACCGGCGTTTCTAGGCTTCGTGCTGCGCTGAGTCAGAAGCGCTCGTCGGAGTACGCCGGCTCCGCGAGCGGCCCGGCCGCACCGACGGCATCGAGCGCGGGTTGGTGCGCCGTACCGCCGCTGCGCGGGATGAGCAGCGCGACCAGGCCGGCGATCACCGCGATCACGGCGGAGACGGCGAAGGCATGCGTGAAGCCGGAGTCGCGTGCGAGCCCACCGACTGCGCTGCCGGCGAGCAGTGTCGCGGAGACCTGCGAGCCCAGCGACGATCCGACGGAGCGGACCAGCGCGTTGAAGCCGGTCGCCTCGCCGGTCTGCGACGCGGGCACGGCCTCCAGCACGAGGTTGGGCATCGCCGCGAACGCGAGCCCGATGCCGCTCGACATCACGATGCAGAACAGCAGCACCTGCAGCTGCGTGCCGTGTGCGACAGCGAGCAGCGCGAGGCCGAGCCCGGTGACGAGGCCGCCGATCGCGAGCGGCACCTTGTTGCCGTAGCGGGCACCGACCATGCCGGACAGCGGCCCGAGGAACAGCATCGCGAGCGATCCGGGCAGCAGCAGCAGGCCGGCGTGGGTCGCGTCGGCGCCGAAGCCGTAGCCGGTCGACGTGGGCGCCTGCGCGAGGGTCGGGATGAGGACGAACGAGCCGAACATGCCGAAGCCGACGAGCAGGGTTGCGATGTTGGTGATGAGCACGGGCGCGGACGTCAGTGTGCCGATGTCCGCGAGCGGCTGTGCTGTGCGGCGCTCGACCACGACCCAGAGGGTCAGTACGACGACGCCGGCGCCGATGAGGCCGAGGGTGCGACCGCTTCCCCAGCCGACGTGGCTGGCCTCGGAGATCGCGAGCAGCGGCAGGGTCAGGCCGACGCCGAGCAGGATCGCGCCGGGGATGTCGACGCGGGACGGCGTACGGACGGGCGACTCGGGCACGAAGATCTGCGCACCGATGGCAGCCGCTGCGCCCATCAACGCGCCGACCCAGAAGATCCAGTGGTAGGAGACGTGGTCGACGAGCACGCCGCCGAGGATCAGGCCGGCCCCGCCACCGACACCGGCGATGGCGGACATCAGGCCGACCGCGCGTCCGATGCGATCGCGCGGGAACTCGTCGCGGATGATCGCGAAGCACAGCGGGAAGATGCCGCCGCCGACGCCCATCACGACGCGTCCGGCGACGACGACCCACAGGCTCGACGAGAGCGCCGCGATGACGGAGCCGACAGCGAACGCCGCCAGCGCGACGACGAGCAGCCGGCGCTTGCCGAAGATGTCGCCGAGCCGGCCGAGCACCGGCGTGAAGACCGCGGCCGCGACGAGGTAGGACGTGAGTGTCCAGGTCACGCCGCTCTGGTCGGTGTGCAGTCCGCGCATCAGTTCCGGGAGGGCCGGGACGAGCGTGGTCTGAGCCAGCGCGTAGGCGAGCGCGGCGAGGCTCAGGATCAGCATCGTCCGCGATGCATGGGCGCGCTCGGTCTCGGGATGCCTCACGCGGGTCCTCCGGATCAGGGGCGGTCGCCCTCATCCTGCCCGGTGTCCGCCGCGGCTACCCGACCGACGCTCCCCCTTGACCCGGACGATGTTTAGTCGTATGACTAATACGTACGACTAAGCCAGTCGAGACGCAACGAGGGGGACACACCATGGACGAGGCGAAGCTGATGGAGTTCGTGCACAAGGCGGTCGGCGACGTGGGGGCGCTGCTGGCCGGCTCGATGGTCGTCATCGGCGACCGGCTCGGGCTGTATCGCGCGATGGCCGGCGCAGGCAGCCTCACGAGCGAGGAGCTCGCGGCGAAGACCGGGACCGCGGAGCGCTACGTGCGCGAGTGGCTCGGCGCGCAGGCCGCCGCCGGCTACATCACGTACGACGGGGACGGCCGGTTCACGCTGCCGGACGAGCACGCGATCCCGCTGACCGACGAGACGAGCCCGGCGTTTGTCACCGGCGCGTTCGAGACAGCCCTCGGCGCGGTGATCGCGACGGACCGGATCACCGACAGCTTCCGCACCGGCGACGGCATCTCCTGGGGCGACCACGACCCGCACGTGCACGTCGGCTGCGAGCGCTTCTTCCGGCCCGGCTACGTCAACTACCTGACGACGGCGTGGATCCCCGCTCTGGACGGCGTGCAGCAGCGCCTCGAGGACGGCATCCGCGTCGCCGACGTCGGATGCGGCCATGGTGCGAGCACCATCCACCTGGCGAAGACGTATCCGAGCTCGACGTTCACCGGCATCGACCCACACGACGTATCCATAGAGACGGCCCGCAAGAGCGCCGCGGATGCCGGCGTCGCGGATCGTGTCGGCTTCGAGGTCGCCCCCGCGAAGGGCATCACGGGCCAGTACGACGTCATCGCGTTCTTCGACTGCCTGCACGACCTGGGTGACCCGAAGGGTGCGCTCGAGGCGGCGAAGGCGCACCTCGAGCCGGGCGGCACGATCCTGCTCGTCGAGCCCGCCGCCGGCGACCACATCGAGGACAACCTCAACCCCGTCGGTGCGGCGTACTACGGCTTCTCGACACTGCTGTGTACGCCGAACTCCCTCGCGCAGGAGACCCGGACCGCTCTCGGCGCGCAGGCCGGCGAGGCGCGCACCCGTGAGGTGGCCCGCGATGCCGGTCTGACCCACTTCCGCCGCGTCGCCGAGACACCCTTCAACCTGGTCTACGAAGTCCGCCCGTAGCGGGGCCGTCATGCCTACGCTGCGGTTCAGATGACCGCAACCCCCGCCCGCGTCGAAGCGACCGACGCGCTCCTCGACGCCGCCGAGGCAATGCTCGTCGACGTCGGCTACGCGGCGATAACCACCCGCCGGCTCGCCGAGCGGGCGGGGGTCAACCACGGCCTCGTGCACTACTACTTCGGCTCGATGGAGGACCTGCTTCTTCGCGTCGTCGAGCGCTTCACCGACCAGCTCATCGAGCGCCAACAGACGATGTACGCCGCCGACGTGCCGTTCATCGACAAGTGGCGGCAGGCGATGCGCTACCTCGATGAGGACGCCGAGTCGGGCTACCAGAAGGTCTGGTTCGAGATGCAAGCGATGGCCTGGAACAACGAGGCCATCCGGGACCGGGTGCAGAAGGTCAGCCAGCGCTGGATCGACGTGGTCTCCCCCGCGTTCGACCGCGGCCTCGTCGAGCTCGGTGTCGACCGCCGGCGGTTCCCGACCAAGGCCGTCGTCTCGCTCGTCGTCACGTTCAACCAGGGCGTCATGCTCGAGAAGCTCACCGGTTTCGACTCCGGCCACCGGGACCTGCTCCGCATGGTCGACCGGACATTCGAGGGATTGTGGGAGGCGCAGCAGCATGCGAGCTCGAGAGCCTGACCGCAGTGGCGCCGTCGTCCGCGACGGCATCGCGAGCGCCTACGACGTCTACGGCGAGGGCAACCCGACGACTGTCCTGCTGATGCCGTCGTGGTCGATCGTCCACGCCATGCACTGGAAGGCGCAGGTGCCGGTGCTCGCCCGCCGCCACCGGGTCATCACCATGGATGGCCGCGGCAATGGCCGCTCCGACCGCCCGCGCGACCCGTCGGCGTACGCCGTCAGTGAGTACGTCGCCGACGCCGTCGCGGTTCTCGACGAGACCGGCACCGACCGCGCGGTCGTGGTCGGTCTGTCGATGGGCGGGACGCGCACCGCCGCCTTCGCCGCGGCCCACCCGGAGCGGACCCTCGGCGCCGTCATCATGTCGCCGGCGATCGGCTTCCTCGCGCCGCCGTTCCCCGGCCGGGTCTACTACCCGTTCGACGAGCAGCTCGACGTCGAAGACGGCTGGGCGCTCTACAACGAGCACGCCTGGCGGCGCGACCTGCCGAAGTTCGCGGAGTTCTTCTGGAGCCAGATCTTCGTCGAGCCGCACTCCACGAAGCAGTTCGAGGACGGCGTCGAGTGGACGCTCGAGACCGATGCCGAGACCTTGGTCGCGACTGCCTACGCACCCGGGCACAGCTCGCGGGAGGAGGTGGTCGCCGAGCTCGAGCGCATCACCTGCCCGACCCTCGTCATCCACGGCACCGACGACGAGATCATCTCCGTCGACGTCGGCAAGGCGGTCGCCGAGATCACCGGTGCCGACCTGCTGCTCCTCGACGGCAGCGGGCACTGCCCGCAGGCCCGCGACCCGATCCGCGTCAACCAGGCACTGCTCGAGTTCGTCGACCGCGTCGCCCTCCCTGAAGCCCGGCAACCTCGGGAGACGACGTGGACGCGAGCGATGTCGCGGCGCAAGCGCGTGCTCTACCTCTCCTCCCCCATCGGGCTCGGCCACGCCCGCCGCGACGTCGCGATCGCGCGCGAGCTGCGCGAGCGGGTCGACGGCGTCGAGATCGACTGGCTCGCGCAGCATCCGGTGACGGCGTACCTGACGTCCGTCGACGAACAGGTGCACCCGGCGTCTCGCTGGCTGCGCAACGAGTCCGCGCACATCGAGAGCGAGTCGCACGAGCACGACCTGCATGCCTTCCAGGCGATCCGACGGATGGACGAGATCCTGGTCAGCAACTTCTCGATCGTGCAAGAGCTCGTCGACAGCGGCGACTATGACCTCGTCGTCGGTGACGAGGCGTGGGACATCGACTACTTCTGGCACGAGAACCCGGAGCTCAAGCGCTCCGCCTATGCGTGGATGACCGACTTCGTCGGCTGGCTGCCGTTGCCTGACGGCGGCGACGACGAGGCGATGCTCACGGCCGACTACAACGCGCAGATGATCGAGCACGTCGCGCGGTTCGGCCGGGTTCGCGATGCGGCGCTCTTCGTCGGCGATCCGGACGACGTGGTCCCCGACGACTTCGGACCGGGACTGCCGTCGATCCGCGAGTGGACGGAACGTCACTACGACTTCTGCGGCTACGTGACGGGATTCGACGCGGCCGGCATCGCGGACCGGGAGGTGCTCCGTCGGCGGCTCGGTCTCGGCGACGAACCGCTTGTCGTGGTGACGGTCGGCGGGTCCGCGGTGGGGTCGGCGCTGTTGCACAAGGTCGTGGACGCATTCCCGCGGATGCGCAAGGAGGTCGATGGGCTGCGGATGCTCGTCGTCGCCGGGCCCCGCGTCGACGTCGAGGCCCTTCCGTCATACGAAGGTGTGGAGATCCGCGGCTACGTCCCCGACCTGCCACAGCACCTGGCCGCTGCGGACGCCGCGATCGTGCAGGGCGGGCTCACGACCACGATGGAGCTCGTCGCCACGCGGCGACCGTTCCTCTACTTCCCACTCGGCCACCACTTCGAGCAGCAGCGGCACGTCCGTCACCGGCTCCAGCGGTACGGCGCAGGACGGTGCATGGACTACGCCACGACCGACGCCGACGACATCGCGGCGGCACTGGTCGAACAGCTCGGGTCGTCGTGCGACTACCTGCCCGTCACCAACGACGGAGCGTCGCGGGCCGCCGCGCTGCTCTCCGACCTGCTCTGAGGAGATCCAGATGACCACGACGAACGCGACCGACCGCGACCTCATCACGCGGACGGTGCTCGACTACTTCGAGGGCTGGTACGACGGCGACGTCGCGCGGATGGACCGGGCCCTGCATCCGGAGCTGGTGAAGCGGACGGTGCGCACGGACGATGTGGCGGAGCCGGCACTCGGGGTGGTGTCGAAGGACCGCATGGTCGAGTTGACGGGTGCCGGGGAGGGCGCGCAGGACGCCGGCGACCGACGGATCGACGTCACCGTCGTCGACGTGCACGACCGGATCGCGACGGTGGTCGTGCGGACCCAGGTCTACCGGGAGTATCTGCATCTCGTCCGCGGGGACGACACCGGCTGGCGCATCGCGCACGCGCTCTGGATGCTTGAGAGCTGAACCCACCCCCTGCCGCGAAGTTGCCGCGCGGTCGGTCGGGTCCTGTACGGCGGGACGCCGGCTACCCCAGCGCGACGTTGCGGTCCCGACGAGCCCGCAGGGCCGAGCAGCCGTAGACGATGCCGGCGACGAGAACGGCGACGACGCCCCAGGGTGCCCAGAAGCCGATCGAGTCGAGGTGCACGTTGCTGTTGTGGGCCGGGCCCCAGGCGACCATGGCCAGTGCGCCGGCCCAGACCAGGCCCGTGACGACGAGGGCGCGAGTGCGGCTGAGCAGCAGGCCGGCGACGATGGCGGCGGCGATGACGACGATGTCCACGGAACGGTCTCCTCGGTGACGTTGACCGGCAGTCTGCCGGTCGCCTGCTCGCAGCGTCATCGGTTTCATGCTCTGGTACGTCGGCCCGCGGTGGGGACTTCGCTCGTTCGGCGTACACCCTGGGTCTGACCCGCACGTCCGCCCGCAGGTGGACGCCACGACGGACTTCACGCCTTACCGTGGCGCGGTGCTGGACCGGCTGACCACCCTCGCGTCGCGTGTCGACCTGCGGGTGCTCGACGCCCTTGTCGCGCTGGCAGTGACCGTGCTGTGCCAGGTGCAGCTCGCCGGCACCGGACCGGTCAGCCACCTCGCGCTGCTCGTGACCCTGGTCGTCGCCTTCCGGCGGCGCGCGCCGCTGCTCGTCGCGTGTGTCCTGTCGGTCGGGCTGGCCATGCAGGGGCTGTCCGACCAGCCGCCGTCGGTGCTCGGCGAATACCTCACTGTCCTGCTGATCTGCTTCACGACCGCGCAGTTGCTGCCGCTGCGCAAGGCCCTGCTGGCACTGCTGATCATCGTGGTCGCGATCGTGCTGCACGACATCAACAGCCCGGAGTACGGCTCGCTGTCGGGGATGGTCAGCGACATCGCGACACCGCTGATGCTGTGGGGTGTCGGCCGGGCCGTGCGTTCGTTCCAAAGCGACACGCGCAAGGCGGTGGCGCGAGCGGCCGAGCTGCAGCAGGCGCAGGACGAGGTCGCGCGACGCGCCGTCGAGGCGGAGCGGGCACACCTGGCCCGCGAGCTGCACGACGTCGTCACGCACAGCCTGTCGGTCGTCGTCGTACAAGCCCAGGGGGCGAGCCGCGTCCTCGCCAGCCAGCCGGCACTCGCCGCCGAGGCGCTCACGGCAATCGAAGAAGCGGGCCGTACGGCGATGACCGAGATGCGCCGGCTGCTCGGTCTGCTGCGTGAGCACGAGGAGGCGTCGCCGACCGCGTCGCTGCCGGGCACCGCGCAGCTGCCCGAGCTGGTGGCGCAGGTGCGCGGCGCCGGGCTGGACCTGTCGCTGTCGGTGCAGGGCGAGCCGGTGCCGGTGTCCCCCGGCCTGGACCTGTCGCTCTACCGGATCGCGCAGGAGGCCCTGACCAACGCGCTGAAGCACGCCGGCCCGAGCACGCCGGTCTCGCTCGAGCTGGAGTGGGGGCGCGAGCAGGTGCGACTGCGGGTTGCCGACTCCGGGCCCGGGCCGACGAGTGACGCGCAGGACGGCCGTGGCCTGCTGGGGATGCGGGAGCGGGTCGCGTTCTACGGCGGGACGCTCTGCGCGCAGTCGCTGAACGGCAGCGGCTTCGTCGTCGAAGCCGTCCTGCCGACGGCGGCGCCGTGACCATCTCCGTCGTGGTCGCCGACGACCAGGCGATGCTGCGCACCGGGTTCCGGCTGATCCTCGGCGAGGAGGCCGACATCGAGGTTGTGGCCGATGCGGCGGACGGACGCGAGGCGGTCGAGGTCTGCAACCGGCTGCGGCCGGACGTCGTGCTGATGGACATCCGGATGCCGCGTCTCGACGGGATCGCGGCGACGAAGGAGCTGGCCGCGACCGGGTGCCCGACGAAGGTCCTGATCCTGACGACCTTTGATGCCGACGATCTTGTGTACGGCGCGCTTCGGGCCGGCGCGAGCGGCTACCTGCTCAAGGACGCGCCGGCCGACCAGCTGATCCACGCCATCCGGGTGCTCGCCGACGGCGGGGCGCTGCTGGCGCCTGAGCTGACGCGGCGCCTCATCGCCCAGTTCGCTGCGCAGCCGCCGGCGGCGCTCCCCTCCGGCCGCCTCGACGCGCTCACCGATCGCGAGCGCGAGGTCCTCGTGCTGATGGCAAAGGGCCGGTCCAACACGGAGATCGCGCGCGACCTCGTCGTGAGCGAGGCGACGGTCAAGACGCACATCAGCCGGCTGTTCGACAAGCTCGAGGTGCGTGACCGCGCGCAGGCCGTGATCGCGGCGTACGAGACAGGCCTGGTCAGCCCCGGCCAGGCCTGATCCTCACGTTGATCGACAGGCTCTTCCGCGCCAGCTCACTGCGGATCGATGAGCTGCGACTCGATCCAGCCGGCGATGGACGGGACGTCGATCTGATCGGCGGCGATCGATAGCACCAACTCCCTCGACACGAGCCCGGCTCGAGCGGATCACCCGGCCAACCTGATCTCGGGCACCCAGCCATTGGGTCCCAGCAGCCGGCCATCTTTGAGGCGCAGCGTCCTGCCGCCCACATGGATGTCGTCGTGAGACGCATCGCAGAGCATGACCGTGTCGAAGAAGCTCGTTGTTCCGCTGCGCGCGAACGCATCCGGATGATGAGGGACCAGCGGCGTGCCCGGTGGCGGATGACAACCCGCCGCTTGACAGACTTCTCCTGTCTCCATGAGTTTCGCTCTTCGTTCGTGCGGTTTCAGCGTCCGCGCCGTGTGACTCATCTCGATCACCCGGCCACCGATCCCCATCACGAACCGGGTCACCACGCTGTCGCACAGCCACTGCTTCACCAGCGACTTCGCCACCGTCCGACCCGACCCGCCCACCGCGGGCATCGCGCCCGGCTGACCGGCCAGCCCTTCGGCCGGCACGCGTACGAGGATGTGCGGCACGACCTTGCCGCGGCTGCCGGCGATGCCGCTGCCGAGCCAGTCGCGCAGAACGATCACCAGCGCGTCGTGGCGCCGTTCCCACACCCGCCGCGCCCCGCCTTCCGGCGTACGGATAAAGGGGTTGCGACCCTCGTCACGCGCCTCCGCCCGAAGAGCTGTGTCACTCACGTTTTCGGGATCGGTCGCCATCGCCGCGGAGATCGCGGTGTGCAGCAGCTCGCCGGCCTCGTTGTCCAGATCGCCTTCGAGCCGCCAGCCCGAGCCGTCGTCCTTGCGTTGCAGGGCCAGCCCGCGCCGGGCATGCGCTTCCTCAGCGAGCTTCTCGAGCTTCTGCGGCAGCAGCGCGTCAACCAGCTGCTCCAGCCCCGAGGGCAGGAACGACGGCTCGATTCGGGTCGCTAGCGCGACAAAGGCTTCCTCCACCCGCGCAACCTGCGACGTGCCGGAGGACTGGATCGCGACCACGTCGCGCATCAGCGCCCGCACCCGCAGATCGTCGTCGGCGAGCCCCCCGTGCGCCTCACCGAACAGCTGCGGGACCCCGCGCAGGATCACCCCGTCCAGCACGTCCTCAGCCGGCAGCCCGTCGATCAGCCCATCCTTGGCATCGAGAAAACCGCGCACCTTGTCGATCGCCACCCCGATCCGTTGCGCGCTCAGGATGGACAGTCGGCCCGAGTCGAGCTCGCGGCGTACCGCAGGAAGACGGTCCAAGCGACGTGCCAAGGACACGTCGCGACGCGTCATGCTCGACGTCTGCACCTCGACCCACGCGCCGACGGACCCCACCGCGTCGTACTCGTACAGCTCACGAACCTCGACGTCGCGCACGCGAGTCAACAGATGCGCATCGAGCTGCTCCTTGACCCGCAGCAACGCGCGAGTGTCCTCCAACGCAACGAGTCCGGGCACCTCGGCGGGACCTGTCGCGCACACCGCTTCGGCGGACGCCACGAGCGCCGCCACGGCAGGAGAGAGCACCGTCGCGTCCACGTCGACCGTCATGCCCACCTCCCGTCGTATTCGAACGTGTGTTCGAAGATATGCCACATGTCGGACATGCGCAAGCCCTTGTGCACAAGAACTTTTGCGAGCAGGGGCGCTGTGGACAGCCCGCGTGCCTCGTCGGTGCCGATCGGTACGACGGCGCCATGAACTACGACGAGGTATGTGACGGCTTCACCGACTACCAGCAGCTCGTGGCGGAGTGCGCGCCGATGTCACTGGTGTACGACGCGGGGGAAACCTTCGTCCTGCTCCGCGGCGCGGTCAGTGTGGTTGTGCGCGACCTCGGCACGTGGCGCGCCCGCCACCGCCGAGGCTTGCATCGCTTGGGGTTCCGTCCGGTGGTGTCTCGCGGCATCGCTGTGTGGCAGTGGCGTCCTACGGACGAGCTCATCGCAGAAGAGCTGCGGACCAAACCGGCGCTTCCCGACGATGTGGCGACGACGGCGTTCCTGAAGACGCTCAACATCATTCTGGTCAGCGATGAACTCCTGCAGGACCAGGCGCTGCGAGTGCTCCGCGATGTGTTCCGGTGCCCGCCGTCGGACCTGCGCCTGCAGGTACCGCAAGAACACGAAGACGACTGGAGAGACGCCGCCGGGTGGACATGATCGGCCGACGCGGGTTGGCCACTCCGGCCGGCGGCTGATCAGGAGTCGTGTTCAGCTCGTGCGCGAAAATCCCCAAGGACGGACGACATCGCGTGGCACCCGCGGATTGAGTGCTGCCATGATCGAGTAGATCCAGCCGAAACCGAACAGCAGGATCGCGACGTACCCCCACTTGCGCGCACCCGGGGTCTGCGCAATGACAGGCAAACAAGCCAGCGGTACGACGTACATGTACTGCGCGCACCAGACGAACACGGCCACCAAGCACCACAGCGCGAACTTCAGATAGCGGCCGCTTCCGTGATGCGGAATTGGCGTCGCCACCGTCGGACAAGATCCGTCAAGGCAAGCAGCGCCGTGCACGTGATCCCCGAGACCCATCGAGGGCCGACGAGGTGGAAGTCGCAACCCCGAGCTGAGCGCGTTCGATCGTGGAAGACCGAAGGCTGGCACGAACGGCTCCGCCACCTGAACCGGCGGCGAACTCGCATACGCCTGAGACGCAGGCACTTCAACCGGGTACGGCGAGGCAGCCTGAACCTGCACGTTAACGGTCACGGCAACTGGAGCTACTGCCTGCGGACGCCGGCCCATGTCGCGCTCGTTTCCTCAAGGAGTGGTGGTGAGACGGAAGATAGGGACTTCGCGGGGCTTTTGAGTCGAGTTGAGAGCGAATGGTCCCCACGCTGGGCTCTCAGGTGGCCCGTTATGACCATGGTTGACCCGTCTTCATGGGTTGATCAATTGCCCGAATAGCGACTTCGAGCGATCTATGCCCGGAAGCAGTGCAAATCGTCCACTCAGGCGCCATCTTCTGTCTCGCCACTCACCCACGACGAGACAGAAGGCCCCCTCAATGACGCAGACCGCAGCAGGCCCGATCGCCATCTCCAGCGACGGCCAGCCCATCTTCCCGGCGCACCTGGTCGAGCCCGGAGGGCACCAGCCTCTGGGCGTTCTCGCCGACGGACGACCGGTCTGGCCCGTGGCCCCCGGCGCCGGTCCCCTGGGCCAGCCTCGGCCTCTCGGCGTGCTGCCGGACGGCACGTTCCTCTTCAGCTCTGCTTCTCTACAGAGCGCGGTGGGCGCCCCGAACAGCAAGCCGCTCTGGAAGAAGAAGCGCGTCTTCATCCCCGCCGGCTTGCTGGCTCTTGTCGTGATTGGCAGCGCAGCGGGCAGTGGTGGCAGCAAGACGGAAATCACGCCCAGCGCCAACAGCGGCACGAAGGCGTCCGCACCAAAAGCAGTGGAGAAGACCGCAGCGCAGATCGCCGCCGAGAAGGTTGAGGCGGACAAGGCAGCCGCTGCGAAGGCAGCTGCAGACAAGATCGCGGCCGCGAAGGCTGCCGCCGAGAAGGCCGCTGCCGTGAAGGCGGCGGCGAAGAAGGCTGCAGCTGACAAGATTGCCGCGGCGAAGGCGGCTGCTGCGACGGCTGCTGCCGACAAGGCCGCTGCGGAGGCGGCAGCCAGGACCAACGGACAGAACAACGCGCGCGCGAAGGCCGACGACTACCTCAGCATGGCCGGGTTCTCGCGCTCCGGACTGATCGACCAGTTGAAGTTCGAGGGCTACTCGGTCTCGGATGCGACCTATGGCGTTGACAGCCTGAACGTGAACTGGAACAAGCAAGCAGCCCGGAAGGCGCAGTCGTACCTGGACATGAGCCCGTTCTCGCGTTCCGGCCTGATCGACCAGTTGATGTTCGAGGGGTTCACCCGGACGCAAGCCGCGTACGGCGTGAGCCAGGTAGGGCTCTAACAACTACTTCTTGAGGGCGCCCGGCCAGTGGCCGGGCGCCCTCAGTGGTGTTCTGGAGTCATAGCAACGGGCCGGGCGTGGGCGCCTTGCACGCCGTAGCTGTCGCTCCGCAACCGCGTCGTCACCCACAGGTGCGGCACATCCGGAATCGCCCAAAACCGGTCATCTGGGCACTATCGTGCGCTGCGCTCTACGCAGTTTCGCACCGGTTGATTCCCGACCGCGTCTAGGAGGGATCCTCGAATGTCAGTTCGCAAGCAGGGTGCTTGGGGTCTTTGGTGGCTGTGCGGGATCACCTTCGGCATCTACTACTACGTCTGGTACCACCGGATCAACCAGGAGTTGTCGAGCGTCACTGGGCAGCCTTCAGGCGCGACCGGTCAGTGGTGGTCGCAGCTCATCCCGTTCTTCAACCTCTACGCGCTCGCGAAGACCGCCGGCCGTGTTAATGCCGCACACACTGCTGTCGGTTCGCCCACCAGAGTCTCGTCGTTCGTGACGTGGTTCTGGGCCCCGGCCTGGTTCGCCTCACAGACCCGTTACCTCCAGCGTCGCATCAACATCCTCCACGACGTGCTGGCGTCCCGCGGCGTGGCACAGCCCGTCGCGTCCTGACTGCCACCATTGCGCGGCGGCGGGCGGGTCGACGCAGCTGATGTACACGCTGTTCGGCGGCAAGCACGGCCTGGCGAACGCGCTGTACGCCGAGGCCTACGACCGGCTGGCGCGGCACATGGAACAGGCCGGCTTCCTCGACGTCGAGCCGACCGACCCGATGCGGCTGGTGGCCACGCACCGCGGCTATCGCAGCTTCGCGACGAACGAGCCGGGGTTCTTCTCGCTGATGTTCGGCCGGGTCGTGCCTGAGTTCCGGCCGTCTGCGGAGGCACGGGCGGCCGGGCGGGCGAAGACGTTCGGTCGCGTCGTCGAGGCCGCGCAGGCGTGCCTGGACGTCGGGACGCTGCAGGGCGAGAACGCGCTGCTGATCGCGGGCACCTGCTGGGCCGCGACGCACGGCCTCGCTTCACTGGAGGCCAACGCCGTCGTCGGCGTCGACGACGACGCGATCTTGACCAGCACCAGGCCGACAACCTCGGCGACCGGCTGCTCGAGCTGATCTTGGTCGCGCACCTTCCATAACGTTTATCGGAAAAGTGCACGATGGCTCACACCCATCGCCGCAGACTGCAGGACACTGCGGCGATGGGGAAGCGGAGCGACGTTTCTAGTACGGGTGCACCCACGTGCGAGGAGGCATGACCGCCAGCCTGCGTTCTGCACTCTTTCGGCACGACAACAGGTACGCAGTCGATCCTCTAGCTGAGGATATTAACTCACCTAGAATTAGCGTTTCCTGCGTCGTTCCATACTTCAACACGGGCTCGCTAACGCAAACAACCTTGCGATTGCTCGACGAAAGTCTCGCAGCATTCGCAGCGATACATCAGGACCCGCCGGCGACTCAGATCATCCTAATCGACGATGGATCACGAGAACCTTTTTGGACCGATCGCTCGTTTACTTCGCCCTTGCAAATCATCCGGCTTGCCGAGAATCGCGGCAGGGCAGTGGCACGAAATATCGGCCTGATTGAGTCAGCGGCCTTCGACGTCGCGCTCTTCCTAGATTCAGACGTTCTCGTCTCACGTAACCACGTACAACGGATGTGCGAACTGATGACATCGAGCAGTACGACGGACTTCACGCGAGCGATAGTCGCTGGCCTATTCTCGACTCGCACCGCAGCACTGCCCGACGTGAATGTTCCGGCGGTCCTAGACGCCGCGCAAGTCAGCCACGACTGGCGTTGGTCATGCAGATACCAGCCGACATGGGTAGGCACACCTTCGGACTGGCTGTATGTCGGGTTGCCGTTTCGACTCGTAGAGGACACCTCCTTTTTCAAGGATTGGGAAGGCATGTTAGGACCGTGGTGCCTGGCCAACATGGTTCTTGGAGGGTGCTTTGCCGTTCCCGTTCGCGAATCATTGTCGATCGGAGGATTCGATGTGTCGTTTTCTTCGTATGGCTTCACAGAGACAACGTTGATTGCCAAACTAATTGCCGAAGGCGTGCCCGTAATTCCTCAATGCAAAACTGCCGCGGTTCACGTGGAGACCAATCCTGCCCACTACGCGCAGGCCGACCGCTCGAAGTATTTCGAAGTGGCTCATCGTAAATTCTTCCAAGAATTCCTCGCATGAATCGCACGGTTTCGAAGTTCTTTTCTGGCCTCTCGCATGAACTGGCGGCTCGAGATGCCTGGATAAACCTTGGATTTCACGACATTGTCGTATCCCCGGCCGCGGATCGTAGGTACGACGTGTCGGCGATGCGATTCTGGGACCTTATCGATTACTTTATTACCCAAAAAGTGAGCAATAGGATCCGTCTCTACTTCGACGACAACTACGAGTCGTTCTTCGACCACATACACTCTGACGAGCGCATTCGTGAGTTCGGCGACATAGTATTAGCCGTGCCGAGCGTTTCCGTTGACCAGCCAGGTCGCGGCACTTCCTCTCAGCTCCGCAGCGCAGTCGAGCGCGGAATCCGGGTGGTCCCTCACGGCTATTCACACGTTCGTCTTGCTAGTTACACAAGTAATGGCGAACTCTTGCCGACGCCGATCGGGGGCCCATACGCCGACCGCGTGAATGAGGATCCCGAACCAGCGCGCGAGAACGAGGTGCTATTTCAATTAGTCGAAGCCGCTGACCAAACTGCCTTTGCAGGACGACCTGATGA
>JAODNA010000005.1 GCA_025465135.1 Frankiales bacterium
ACCGTGGAACGCCTCGACCACCACGTCTCTCGCGGTCACCGCCAACACCGCCACGGTGACGTTCGTGGGAGGCAGCGGAGCGGGCTTCACGTCGGGCGCGATCAACTGGAACGGGATGAGCGTTGTCGCGTCTGGCAGCGGCACGTTCGCGACCTTCGGATCGGGCTTTACGGTCGCCAACTTCACTCGCACTGGCACTGCTGTGAAGACCGACTCGTTCCAGGTGAATGGCAACTTCACGGCGACCGGCACACTGACCCTCGCAGGCAACAGCGCGACCAACCGTCTACTGGTTTACACGGCGACCTTCGGCACGTCCTCGCCGGGCACCGCCCGCACCATCACCGCCGCCACGGTCTCGGCCAGCAACGTCGACCTGATGGACATCACGGGCGCCGGCGCCGGGTCGTGGAACCTGTCGGCCGCCACCGGCGGGTCGGGTGACTGCGGCGGCAACAGCAACATCACGTTCACGACCGCGGTGACGCGGTACGGCGTGGTCGCGGGGAACTGGTCGCTCACGGCGACCTGGTCCACCACGTCGGGCGGTGCCGGCGGTGCGTCCGTGCCGCTCGCTCAGGACACGGTCGTCCTCAATGCCAGCAGCGCCGCGGGCACGTACACGATCAACCAGCCGCGGGCCTGTAGGGACCTGACGTGCACAGGGTTCACGCGGACCCTGGCGTCCTCGGGGGCGTTCAGCGTCTTCGGGTCGGTGACGCTGGCCTCCGGTATGGGGGTTGCCTCCCTTGCGAGCGCGGTGACGTTCGCGGGCCGCGGCTCGCACACGATCACGTCCGCGGGTAAGAGCTGGGCGGCTGGGACGACTCCGACGGTCGCCGGGCCCGGTGGGACGTACACGCTCGGTGATGCGTTCAGTACCGCGGACGCGCTGACCTTGACGGCCGGCACGTTCGCGACTGCCGGCTTCGCGGTGACGTGCTCCTCGTTCCTCTCGGCGGGCACCATTTCGCGGGCCTTGACGCTCGGAGCTTCCACGGTCTCGCTCACCAACACTGCTTCCGCTGCGGTGTGGACCGTCGCACCAACGGGCCTGACGCTGTCGGCCGCGTCGTCGACGATCGTCGTATCGGCAGCGAGCAGCAGTAGCCGGACCTTCAGCGGCGGCGGCGGCACCTACGGCGTTCTCACCTACGCGGTCGCCGCGTCGACAGGGGCTCTGAACTTCACGGGCGCCAACACGTTCACCACCCTGAACGTGTCCGGCGGTGTCCGCACGTTGGGCCTGACCGGCTCGGCCATCACCACGGTCACGAACTGGAACGTCTTCGGCACCGCCGGCAACCTTGTCACCGTCAACAGCACGACACCGGGGACCGCGGCGACCCTGCGGCTCGCGTCGGGCGCGACGGTGCCCGTCACGACCTCGGACTACCTGTCGGTCAAGGACATCACCGCCCAGGACGTCGGCGGCGCGTCCGGCGATGGGGTCTGGTACGCCGGGTTCAACTCGACGGACGTCTCGGGCAACACCGGATGGCGCTTCGGAGTGCAGCCGGTCGGGATCTCCCGCCAGGCCCTGTGGCCGGTCCGAGCAGCGGTCGGGATCTCCCGCCAGGCCCTGTGGCCGGTCCGGGCAGCGGTCGGGATCTCCCGCCAGGCCCTGTGGCCGGTCCGGGCGAGGGTCAGCGTGGTTGTCCGCCAGGCCGTCTGGCCGGTCCGGGCGACGGTGGGCGCAGCAGCGCGCCAGGCCCTGTGGCCGGTCCGGGCCGCCGTGACGCAGACCCGCCAGGCCGTCTGGTCGGTGAGAAGCGTGACGGCATCCACGAGGCAGCTCCTGTGGCCTGTGCGTTCGGCAGTCAGTGCAGCAGCGCGCCAGGCCCTGTGGCCGGTCCGACTCGCCGTCAGCAGTCTTCGTCAGCTCGTCTGGCCCGTCCGCACGACGGCGACGTCGCCTCGTCAGCTCGTCTGGCCCGTCCGCACGACCGCAACGTCGTCCCGGCAGTCCCTCTGGCCGGTCCGCACGGCCGTTGGTCAGCAGCGAGCAGTGGTCTGGCCTGTGAGGCAGACCGCCGGCGCACCCGCGTCGGTGCTCTGGTCGGTACGTGTCCGTGTGGGCACTGGTGTCTCCGCTCCATGGGCCACGCGTTCACGCACCGGCGCCATGGTCGACGTTCGATGGCGGGTCGTGACAGGCGTCAGCACCTCCCGTGCGGCCTCCTGGCCGGTCCGTAGGGCGATTGCTTCGGCAGTCTCGCCTGCGTGGCCTCAGCGAACCCTTGCCGGCCGGGCAATCCAGTGCGTATGGCCGGCGAGGATGACCGTCGGTCACGCCGTGATTTGCCGCTGGCAGCTCACCATCGGCGCAGCTGCGGCACTCTCCGCGCGGTGGCCCGCGCGGGCCGGGGCGATCAGCTCGATCGCCGCGCGTTGGCCGGTCCGCCACGTCGTGGACAACGAAGTCTCGGTGCGGTGGGCGGTCCGTGACCGGACGATGCGCGGCGACCTGACGGCCACCGCCCGTGCCGGTGTCGCGCTCCGTACTGGCACGGCCACCACCGGGCATCTGTCCCCGGCATCGCGGTCTCCGGTGTCACTGACCTCGAGGAGTCGATGATCGTGGCGGTGTACGACATCGGGGACACGGCTCTGGTCGACCTCGAGGTCAAGGTCTTGTCCGACCCGACCGACCCGGAGTCGGACCTGGTGCTCGCTGATCCCACGAGCGTCTCGCTTCTGCTGTTGTCCCCTGCCGGCGAGCAGGTCGCCGCGGACGTCGAGAAGATGAGCGTTGGCATCTACCGGGCCGCCTACAACCCTGTCGTGTCGGGCGTGTGGCGGTACCGATGGGTGACGGTCGGGACCGGTTCCGGGGGGCAGGACGGCTCGTTCGTCGTTCGGCCGCTGTTTTCCTGGTTGCCGGTTGCCGCCGACGTGCGCAACGAGATGACCGGCCGCAAGCTCGATCGGATCTCGGACGACGAGATCGAGGAGCTGATCGCTCGCCGGGCGGCAAGCCTGCAGGCCGAGCTCCCGACTACCCTCGCTCCGCGGCTGCAGCCCGTCGCCCGGGACTATCTGCTCTACGCGGTGTCCTCGATCATCGAGGATCGGCTGTACCCGGAACAGGCCAACCAGCCCGAGAGCAACGCGGTCCGGCTTGACCGCCGCGCCGGTGCGGAGCTCGTGCGGCTCCGTGGCCAGCTCGGGGAGAACGCGACGTCTGGCCAGTCCGACTGGTCCGGCAGCGTCAGCCTGCATCGTGACCGCAGTTGGCGTTACCGGTGAGGTCGATCGAGATCGAGGTCTTCGGGCTGCCCGAGGTCGACGAGCGCCTTGCCGCGGTGATGGAGCGCGCCGAACACCCCCGCCCGGTGTTCGCGCAGCTCGCGGACGGCTTCGCCGACCGTGAGCGGGTGCTGTTCGCCAACGACGGCGAAGGGCACTGGGACCCGCTGTCGAAGCCGTACGCGGCGTGGAAGGCCCACCACCACCCGGGCAAGCCGATCAACGTCCTGACCGGCACGCTCCGCGACAGCTTGACCATGCCGGGCGCGAAGTACAGCGTCCGGGAGATCAGCGACGCGCAGATGGTCGTCGGGACCCGTGATCCGGTCGCGCACCTCGCGCAGCACTTCCACCGCAACCCGATCCCGCTCAGCAAGCAGGAGGAAGCGGTCTGGGTCGAGCAGATCCGCCGTTGGCTGATTGCCGGTGAGCTGTGAGCGCCGAGACTGTCGCGATCGACCTGGCGGACGCGCTGCGGACCAAGCTGCCGGGCATGCTCGCCAGCGGCGAGCTCCTGGCTCTTTCGGACACGCGCATCACCTGGGACCAGCCCCACGTCGTTCCTTACCAGGATGGGCTGCCGACCGTCTTCCCGGCGATCGAGGTCGTCATCACCGACGACGCGGTCACCGGCCACGAGGTCGCCGATGACGGGACCGTCTGGGACTACATCACCTACACGACCCGGATCTTCGGCACCGTGCACGGTGACGACTTCGAGGACACCGATCGAGCCCGCAAACGCCTCGTCGTCGCCTTGCGGAACATCGTGCGGGATGCAGATCTGCCCTTCACGGTCGGTCGCGTGACTCGCGCCTCCTACAGCGCCCTCGGCATCGACCAGCGCGATAAGCGGACCCTCGGCGCGGCCTACCTCAGCCTGCAGGTCACAGCCCTCGAACCGCCGTTCAGCCCTGACCCAGCCGCCCCAGAGCCGACCGTGATCAACACGGTGAGCGTCGACGTCGACAAGCTCGACGCCCCCGACGACTGATCGCCCGAACTGACTCCCGGAGGAGCGGCATGAGAATCGCTGTCCACAACAGCTCGTCCGCCCCCGTCGTCGTCGACGACGGGCGCGTCATCGGCGCTGGCGAGTTCGGCGTCGCGGACTCCACCGACGCCACCGAGGTGCTGCGCAAGTTCACCGTGGCCGACGATGCCGAAGACGTCGACCCGGCCGCCGCCACCGCGGTGACCGAGGCCGCCGAGCAGAACGCAGCCGCGAAGGCAGCGAAGGAGGCGGCAGCGAAGGAGGCAGCCGCCGCTGACGCAGTCCCGACGGTCCATTCGGCGGTGCCGCCTGACGGCACGGGCGACCAGCCCGCCCCCAAGAGCAGCCGCAGCAGCAGAGGAGCCTGAGATGCCCGGCGTAACCGTCGACACGTCCACCCGGCCGGGCCCTGGCTCGTCCTTCGCGCCGGACTCCGGCCAGTACTTCGTGGCCGGCATGACCGAGCGGGGCTCCGCAACCGGTTACGAGGTGGTCACCAGCCTCGGCGAGTACGTCGACAAGTGCGGCGGCGAGACCACGTTCGGCTTCCTCTACGGCGACCTCAAGCGCTTCTTCGCCAAGGGCGGCAGCCGCGCACTGATCGCCCGAGCTGTCGGGCCCGCGGCCTCCGTGGGCACCAACACCTCCGTCGACCGTGCCGGTGCGCCGGTCGCGACGCTGCGCTACGACGCCGCCAACCCCGGTGCGTGGGCAGCGACGCACATGACCCGACAGGTTCTCGCCGGCAGCAACACCGGCACCTTCAAGGTCGTCATCGCCTACGACGGAGCGATCGTCGAGTCCAAGGACAACCTGGTGACCCCGGCCGACGCCGTGACGGCGTTCGCGACGTCGCCCTACGCCCGGGTGACGAACCTGTCCTCGGTGACGGCGGCGCCGGCCAACCAGCCCGCGATCGACGGCGCACCCGTTGCATTCACCGGCGGCGCGGACGACCGCGCATCGGTGACCGCGACCATGGTCGCCGCGGCGCTCGGCCGCTTCCCCAAGGACCTCGGTCCGGGCGCGGTTGCGATCCCCGGTTACGCGGCGGACGTCGCGATCACCGGCGGCACCATCGGGCAGGCGCTCAAGGACCATGCCAACGCCAACCGCCGCGACGCCGGTCTCGCGCCGGCGAAGGGCACGTCGATCAGCGCTGTCCAGGCTCTGTCCGACACCCTCGACGGGGCCGACGGCAGCGGCAGCATCCTGCTCTACCCCTGGGTCGAGGCCAACGGGCCCGGCAGTCCACTCGTCAGCCCCGAGGGCATTTGGGCCGGCCTGCGGGCCACGGCGCACCGACTCGTCGGCCCGTGGGGGGTTCCGGCCGGGGAAGCCGGCGAGGTCGACTTCATCAGCGGCCTCGAGGTCGAGCTCACCCGGGCGCAGGCCGACCAGCTCGACGCCGCGAAGGTCAGCGTGTTCCGCAAGATCCGCCAGAACGGCTCGAACTCCTACCGGCTCTACGGCTACCGGTCGCTGTCCACGGATGTGGACAACTACCCCCTGCTCAAGACCAGGAGCCTGCTGAACTACCTCGAGGCGGCGCTGGAGAACGACCTGGAGACCTACGTCTTCCAGACGATCGACAGCCGCGGGTTCCTCGCTGTCGAGGCAGCTGCGCGGATCACGACCCGGCTCGAGGCGATCTACCGCGCGGGTGGGTTGTCGGACTACCTCGACCCGGCGACGAGCACCTACGTGCCCGGAACCGCCTACCGGGTCGACACCGGCCCGGCCGTCAACACCCCGGACGTGCGGGGCCGCAACGAGTTCGACGCCTACGTCGGCGTGCGCGACTCGGCGGTCGCCGCCGAGCTCAAGGTCCACATTGCCAAGGTCGCGCTCGCGGCCGCCGTCTGAGCCGGAGGCCACCGATGACCACTCCTGTGACGCCCGGACTGACCGGGCACGCGCAGCACCAGTTCCTCGCCAAGATCCTCGACGTGGAGGGCTACTGGGCGGCGTTCACGGGCGGCGAGCCCAGCATCAGCGTCGGTGAGATGTACGACGGCGGCGCGCAGGTCCCCGACCTGATCCCGAGCCGCGGCACCGTCGGCAACATCACCCTGCGCCGGTCGTTCAAGCCCGAACGCGACATGCCGATCCGTGCCGAGCTCAACGCGGCGCTCCGCACCGGGTACGTCAAGCCGATCGTGCTCCAGCCCACCGACCGCAGCGGCAAGGCCGCCGGCGCGAAGGACCTGCACCCGGGCTGCATCCTCCTGCGCGTCGGGACGCCGCAGGCCGACGCCAACAGTGACACCGGGTCGAGCTACGAGCTCGAGTTCCGCTCCCCGCAGCTGCTGGTCCAGTGACCGAGGCTGCGATCGAGTTCGGTGCGGCCGACGTCGACTTCGACGGCGTCACCCTGGGCCCCGGTGGTCTGCCGGCGGGCGCGCCCGCGCCCGTCTCGTCGGCGTTCACGCCGCCGACTCCCCCGCTGCCGGCGGATCTCCTGCCGCCGCCGCCCGGCGTTCATGCCCTCTCCGACCTCGAGCAGCTCAGGCTGGAGCTGACGGCGGAGCTCGACCTGGACGACGTCACGCTGCCGGTTCCGCTCCGGCCGTCCTTCCAGGTGCGCTACCGCCTGGTCGTGGACGCGCACGAGATGCAGCCGTGGCGGCGCGACGCCTACGACCCGACCTGCCTCGAGGGGATCGACCAGACCAAGCTCGCGTTGTTGGGGTTGGCAGCACTCAACACCGGCCTGTTCCTGGACGGGCGCCTGGTCCTCGACGACGAGGCCGGCGCCCCGCTCACCATCGGGTCTCCGTCGATCCTTGCCATGCTCAAGGTCAGCACCGCCCCTGAGGCCGTTCTCGCTCTGTACGGCCTGTCTGCCCACGTGACGGCCAGCTGGTCGTCTGTGCTGGCCGAGTCCGGCTTCGGTGTGGTGCTGCATCCGGTCGGCACGATCGGCCAGGCGGACTTCCCGGAGCGGCCGGACCCTTCCTGACGGACCGTGCGCTGACCTGGCTCGCTAGCCATCCGATGGTGAAGCGAGCGCGCGTCATCGCGGGCGACACCGGCATGCGCATCGACGAGGTGCTCGCCGAGACCGATCCGCTCAAGCGCGCGGTCCGCGCGGCCGGGTTCATCTCGCAGCTGATCTGAGAGGGGACGGGCGATGACGTCCCCGAGCAGCGAAGTCGTCGTACGGGCCCGTCTCGTCGACGAGCTCTCCAAGCCGATCGCGCATGTCCGTAGCGAGTTCGCGGCGACGGCAGCTTCCACGACGAAGGCCGGCGGCGCGGCCGCGCAGGCGGCACGGGACTACGACCGGCTCGCGGCCGCCGCGCTCAAGGCCGGCAACGACGCCGGGCGCCTCGACACCGCCCTCGCTCGTCAGCACCAGCACGCCGGCCTCCTCGCGGGGTCCCTCGGTCGGCTGGCGAGCGGCTACGTCGCCTTCCAGGCGGCACAGGCGGGGTTCAACGCCGTCGCGACCCAGCAGGATGCGCAGCGCGCCTTCGAGGGCCTCCTGGGCAGCCAGAAGGAGGCGGTCGCCCTCGCGCGAGAGCTGCAGGACATGAAGTCGCCGTTCGGCGTCAACGGGCTGTTCGGCGACGCGCAGAGCCTGCTCACGTTCGGAGCGACCGCGGGCAGTGTCGTGCCGACGCTGCGGGCTTTGTCCGATGCGGTCGCGGGCACCGGCGGCAACTCCAACAAGCTGACCGCGACTGCTCAGGCCTTTGCCGAGCTGCGCCAGAGCACGTTCTTGACCTCCGGTGCGCTGGGTCAGCTGCAGTCGCAGGGGCTGCCGGCGGCCGACATCCTGGCCAAGGCGCACGGGATGAGCCAGTTCACGTTGCAGCGCGCCCTCGACAGCGGCGCGCTGCGGATCAGTGGCCAGCAGGCCGCGGACGAGCTGCTGGCCGGCTTCGAGCAGCGGTACAAGGGTCAGGCCGACAAGGCGTCTTCGTCGCTCCGTGGCAGCCTCACCAACCTCGGCAACAGCGCATCGAAGACGCTTGCGGACGCGATCGCACCCGAGCTGCCGCAGATCACCGCCTTCGTCAACCAGATGGCCACCGATCTGCCAGGTCTCGCACACGCCGCGAGTCCGTTCCTGCACGTCCTCGGGGACACGCTCGGCATCATGGCGGCGCACCCGCACCTGACGGAGGCGCTGGCCGGCTTCCTGCTCCTGCGCACCGCCGTCGGCCCGGCACTCGATCTGGCCCGGGCGACCCGCGAGATCGCGGCGGGCATGGCCCTGATCAACGCGGCGCAGGGACCCGGCGGCGTGGCCCGCTCGGTGATGCTGTCAACGGTCGGGATGAACGGCGGGATCCGCGGTGCGGGTGCGGCCGCTTCGGCGGAGACCGCCGCGGCGCGCGGGATGTACGGCGCCGAGCTCGGGGGCCTGACGTTGGGTGCGGGCGCCGCTGCGACCGCCTCGCGGTCCGGAGCCGCCGCGAAGTGGGGCGGCCGGGTCGGCAAGTACGGCACACGCGGCCTGTCCGCCGCGGTGCTGGGCCTGACCGTCAACCAGCTCGCCGGCGCTGGCGATGACTACCTGACCGGTCACTTCGGTCACGCCAACGACGGCCGCGGGTTCCACTGGCAGGACGCGGCGAAGATCTTCCTCGGCGAGCAGAAGTGGGGCGCCACCGGTGCCGCGATCGGCGGCGAGTTCGGGGGGCTGCCCGGAGCGGCCGCGGGCGCGGCGATCGGCGGCGTCTACGGCGCCGGCAAGGGTCTGTGGGACTTCGCCCACCATCGGCAGAGCTTCAGCATGAGCAGCGCCGGCAAGACCGAGCACGCCGCGCAGCAGCAGGCCTCCAGCCTGCTCGGCGGCGTGCAGATCAACATCCACGGCCAGTCGCTCGAGGAGATCATGCAGAAGCTCACGCCCCAGCTGCGGCAGCAGATCGAGGCGGCGCTGCAGCTGCAGGCGTCCGGTACGGGTCGGCCGCGCGCAGCGGGGCCCTGATGCCAGCCGTTGCGGTCACGCGCAAGCTCGCTGAGCCACGCCAGGCGCCGGCACAGCCCAAGGCGGCGTTCGTCTCCGAGACCGGGCGGCGAGTGGAACTGCCCTACGCCCCGGTCGGCGGCGACGCGACCGGCTTCGGATGGGACTGGACACCGCAGCCCCGGACGGGCCGCAAGCCTCTGCTGTCGCGCGGCGGGCAGCGGCTGCGCCAGTTGACCTTCTCCCCCACGGTGGTCTTCCAGGACAAGCGCAGCATCGAGAACGTCCTGACGGCGCTGACCGACCTGGCTGCGACCGGTGAGCGCGTCCGGTTCTCCGCAGGACCGGCCGAGGGTCGCTCCTTCTATCGCCTGTCCCTGGACAGCGTGAGCACCAACGAGCGCGAGCCGGGCACGAACGCCCGGGTCAGTGTTGTCGTGACCTTCACGCTGACCGAGGCGATCGACGCCGTCAGCCACGTGGGGCCGCTCACGGGCGGTACCCAGGCAGGTGCGGGAGTGGCCATCCCGACCGTCCCGCGTTCGCTGCCCGGACGCTCGTTCGAGAACAGCCAGTAGTGACCGCGCTGGTCGCCACGCGCGCGATCGAGCAGCTGGTCGTGCGGGGCAAGCGGGTCCAGGGCAACCTTGCCGACCGCATCACCACGGCGCACGTCAGTCTGTCGGCGCCACTGAAGGGCGGCGCCTACTCGGTCAGTCAGCTGACCTTCACCGTCCACGACCCGGACCTCGTCGTCTGGAACTCGCACCTGTTCGACTTGGGTGCGACCGTCGACCTCGGCTCGCTGTACTGCCGCGTCGCCGAGGTCGAGCTGCTCGAGCCGGAGACCGGCGCGGAGATCTCTGTCATCGCCCGCTCGGAAGGTAGCGAGAAGCTCGCCAACGAGCGCGGCTACCAGACCTGGGCGAACCTCAGCCTCGGCGACGTGGCCGTGCAGCTCGGCGAGCGGGCCGGCCTCAAGGTTGTCATCGCGACGCCGCTGCCGGCCCTGGCACTCATCTACCGCAAGGAGCCCGACGTCACCGTCCCCGGTGACCGCGGCGAGTCCTCGTGGGACATGCTCGCCCGCTACGCCAAGGCGCACGGTTGTGTCGTGTTCGAGGCGTACGGCGTGGCCTACGTCGGCAAGCCGTCGGACCTGGTCAAGAAGCTCCATCAGGTCCGGCTGGCGTGGGACCCGAAGCGTCCGCCCGACGACCTGCTCGAGATGCCCCGCTGCCGGCGCACGCAGGACGGCTTCGGCCGTGACGTGCGTGAGGTCACCTTCCGCGTCACCGCGGCGGTCGCCGCGCGCCTGACTCCGGGCATGAGCGTCGCCCTGTCCGGGATCGAGCGGTTCTCCACGACGTACCTGATCAGCGGCGTCGAGTTCGACGTCGAGGACGGCGCTCAGGGCACCGTGACGGCGGCGCTGCCGACTGACCCGGTCATCAGCCCCACCGACGCCGCAGCGGTCGCTGAGACCGTCCACACAGCCACGGGCCCCAACCAGGGCGGCAGCGACTTCGGCAGGTTCGTCAACGCGATCAGCGACCAGGAGACCGGCGGCGTCTACGGCTCGGTGAACGCACGCACCGGCGCGCTCGGCCGATACCAGGTCATGCCCTCCAACGTCGGTCCGTGGTCGAAGAAGGCGCTGGGGCGGACGGTCACGACGAGTGAGTTCCTCCACAACCCGGCCTTGCAGGACCAGATCGCTGTCGGCGTGCTGTGGACCTACTACTCGGTGCACGGCGCACGCGGCGCGGCGGCGGCCTGGTACAGCGGCGACCCGCTGCGTCAGAACGACAACAGTCACAACCCGGCCGCCCCGAACGAGCCTTCGGTGGCGGAGTACTGCGACCAGGTGGTCGCGAAGATGGCCGGCGCATCGGGCGTGCTCCCCGCGGGCTACACGGGCGCCGGGAGCTCGTCCGGCCCGACGGTGGTGTCCGGTCCGAAGAAGAGCGCAGCCCTGTTCGTGGCGACCGCGCAGTCGCAGGTCACCGATCACACCCCGTACGTCTACGGCGCCAAGGCCGCGGCGAGCGTCGACGACCCGCAGGCCCTCGACTGCTCCGGGCTCACCACCTGGGCGGCAGCACGCGCCGGCATCAAGTTGCCTGACGGGGCGCTCAACCAGCAGGAGTTCTGCGCCTCGCACGGCACCGGGATCACCGTCGACAAGGCCTTCCACATCGTGGGCGCGTTGGTGTTCCGGGTCGGTCTGGGCGGCACCGATCACGTGGCGATCAGCATGGGCGACGGAAAGCACACGATCGAGGCGATGGGCCGCGCGTATGGCGTCGTCGACGGTCCGATCAGCGGCCGCGGCTGGAACTCCGCCGGGCTCGTACCGGGCCTGTCCTATCCGTGATCAGACCGAGGAGGTCGCGGTGAGGATCCTCGCCCACCCGTTCCGGCTCGCTCCCGACGGCTCGGCCGTCACCGTCGACGCTGACAGCGACGCCGCTGTCGCGCAGCTCATCGGTGCGATGGTGTCGACGGTCCGCGGCGAGCGGGCCCTGGTGAAGACGTTCGGTGTCACGGATCCGGTCTTCACGGCGCTGGACGAGGCCGAGGTCAGCGCCGGCCTGGCGCTGCACGGCCCGGACGTACAGATCCTCAGCGTCGTCCTGTCCTACCCGGACGCGATGACCGAGCGCGCAGTCATCACGTGGGACAACGGACAGGGGGCCCGCGCCGCATGACCAGTCCCGACGTGACCGCGTACGTCGACCTGACGCTGTTCGACCGCTCCGTCCAGGACGTCATCGACGGGCTCGTCGCGTCGATGCAGATCCAGTTCCCGGATTGGGTCCCGATCGAGGGGCACACCGAGGTCGTGCTCCTCGAGGCTGTCGCCGAGGAGATCTGGCGTCTCGAGCAGGCCGCGAACCGCGTGCCGCCGGCGACGTTCGAGGGCATCGTCCGTCTCCTCGGTCTGGTCCGCGATCCCGGCACCGGGCCGGTCATGCCCGTCCGGTTCAACGCCGCCGACGCCCTGGGCCACACCATCCCGGTCGGCACCCGCTTGCGGTTCACGTCCACCGACGGGCTGACCGTCCTGGATCTGGTCACCGACGCCGATGCTGGCATCGCGGTTGGCGCGACCTTCGGCGTCACGACCGCGACCGCCACCTCGCCCACGGCGACCCTCAACGGCGGCACGACCGGGACCATCATCCCCGTCGACACGCTCCCCTACATCGACTCGATCGTGCTCAACGGCGCGATCACCAGTGGTCGCGACGCCGAGACCAGCACTGCCTATCTGAACCGGGGCGCCAACCGCCTGACCAGGCTCACGAGCACCCTCGTCCACGGCGATCAGTTCGCTACCGCCGCCGAGGACGACCCGGCGGTCGTGCGAGCTCACGGCGTCGACCTGTTCAACAGCGACGCCGGATCCGGCGTTCCGGGTGATCACCCGGGGCACGTGACCGTTCTCGTCTCTGGTCCCGCCGGTGCGGCCCTGTCCGCCCCGGAGAAGACCGCGCTGCAGGCGACCCTGGCCGCCGAGGCGCTCGTCAACCTCGGCGTCCACATCGCGAACAGCACCATCACGACCGTTGCGGTCACCGCCGACCTCAAGCGCACCCCGACCGCCGTCGCGGCCGACGTCATCACCGCTGCGCAGGCGGCGCTCACGGCCTTCCTCAACCCCGACACCTGGCCCTACGGCCGGGTCGTCTACCGCAACGACCTGATCAGCCTGCTCGACCAGGTCCCCGGCGTCGACGTGCCTCTGACGCTCACTGCGCCGGCCGCTGACGTCACGCCGGGCGGTGTGGCCGGGCTCGTCCGTGCGGGTGTGCTGACGATCACGACGAGCCCATGACCGACGCCGAGACGACGCGGCTGTACGACTCGCTCCCGGAGTTCATGCAGGCCGCTGACGAGCAGCTCGACGGCCACCCCCTGCTGTCGTTCGTCGCCGGCATCGGCGCGCAGCTGCAGACGATCGCGACACTCCTGGGCAGGCTCAACCGGTACGCCGACCAGACTGCGCCGGCGGTGCCGTCTGATCTGGCCGATGCGGACGGAGCCGATCCGCAGTGGCTCGACTGGCTCGCGCAGACCGTCGGTGCGCACCTCGGCGGGGTCTCCGACCTGGCCGCCCGCCGTGACGCTGTGCGGTCCGCGGCCGCGGGATGGCGGGTCGGGACGCGCACTGCCGTCGCCGACGCCGCGCGCAGCGCCCTGACCGGCACCAAGCACGTCGAGATCCACGACCACACGATCGCCAGCCCGGGTGACGGCGGGCCGTGGGACGTGCTGCTCGTCACTGCCGCGTCCGAGACCCCGGATCCGTCCGCGGTGCTTGCAGCGGTGGTCGCGAAGGGCGCGAAGCCGGCCGGGGTTGTCCTGCATCACCGCGCGTACAGCGCCACCTGGGCGCAGGTCGAGGCGGCCTATCCGACCTGGGCTGACATCGAAGGCAAGACCTGGCAGCAACTCGAGGAGACCGGCCTGTGAGCATCACGCAGACGCCTCGCTTCGGAATCGACAGAGCCGGCGCCGGCACCGACCCGTTCGGTCGCGGGCAGCTCCTGGACTTCATCGACAACGTGGAGTCCACGGCGGCCCGGTCGCTGCACGGCGCCATCGGTGACCGTCCGGCTGCTGCAGCCGCCGAGGTCGACACGTTCTTCACCGTCACCGACGCCGCCGGCGGTGGCGTCGTCGGCACCGTCTACTACTGCACCGGTGCGACCTGGCTCCAGGTCAACAGGCTGGCCAAGACCGTGCGGATCACGCACACGTTCAACATCTCCGGCCCGGTCGACCTGACGACGGTCATCCCCGGCATGGTGTTCGACGTCCCGGCCGGGCAGTCGGTGACGCTCGTGCGGGCCAGGCACGGCTTGGTCTCGGGTGGGACGGCCACGGTGAAGCTGCAGCACAACGGCGCGGACATCGCCGACTGGACCGGCATCGCCGTCACCACGGCCGAGACGCTGCTCGACACCACCGACGTCGCGATCGCCGACGGCGACCGACTGTCCCTTGTCCCGACCGCCCTGGCGGGCGCAACGCCGACCGGGCTCTACTTCTCCGCAGCCTTCGACTACACGGTCTGATGGCAGCCGCTGTCCGCGCCGTGGGGGCGCTCACCGCAGGTTCCGGCGACGACAGCGTCACGGTGTACGCGCCGGCCGGGACGGTGGCCGGAGATCTGTTGCTGGCGATGGTCACGTGGAACGCCAACGACTCGACCGTCAACACGCCTGCCGGCTGGACGCTGCTGCGCCGCGGGACCTACAACGACACCTACGCGCTGTTCTACCGCCGCGCGGCCGGCGCCGGTGCCGCCCCGACGACGTTCACGAGCCCAGGCGGGCTGCGCTGCCAAGGCGTGATCCTCGCGCTGTCAGGTGTCGGCGCGTCAGTCGTGCCCGTCCTCGCCTACACCGAGGAGGTGTCCGGCGCGAGCCGGTCCACGGTGGTCGCACCGTCGCTCGCGGCGCACGGGGCAGGCCTGTTGCTTGCGCTGTTCGGGATCGACGAGTTCCTGGCCACCAGCGCGCTCGGCGCCCCCGCCGGTATGACCCTGCGGGTCTCCGGTCAGGCCACGAGCGCGAATCAGCAGCTGCTCGTCGCTGACCAGCACGTAGCGGGCGGGGCGACGGGCACGCGCGCGGCCTCCCTGTCGAACCCGAGCACCAAGGGCGCCCTCGGTGCCCTGGTCCTCGTCTCCGACGGCGGCGTCTACGTCCCTCCGGTGATGCTGTGATCGTCCTTCGGGTCCGCCGTGTCGTCGATCGGCTCCACCTGATGAGTCTCGGCGAGGTGTACCTGCTGCTCTCCGCGGCCGGCGCCATGGCGGTCGCACTCGCGCTCCTCCTGCTGCCGCCACGGCTGACGACCGGCCCGTCCCTGTCGACCGTCTACAAGATCGCCGACCGACACCAGTGGGGCTGGGGATTTCTGATCCTCAGCGCCGTCTGCATGGTCGGTGTCTGGCGGCCCACGGAGAGTCGGTTCATCGTCGTCCTGAGCCTCGTCGTGCTCGTCCAGACCTGCTGGGCTGTCGGGCTCACCGTGCCCGCCATCACCCCCGGTGCGGTTGCGAACCTGCTGGCGCCCATCGCCTGGCTCCAGCTCGCCGGCACGGGGCTCATGGTCGGCGTTATCGGGCATCGCCCGTTCCTGCCGCCGCACCGCGGGCGCGGCCCCGACAAGATCTGAGGCGGGCATGACGACGGCCCTGACCCTCGCCGCCCACCTCCTGGACGCGACCGACCCGACGTCGCCGGTCAGCGGATCACCGGTTGGCGCGATCATCGCCGTGACCATGTCCGGGGTCGCATCGATCGTCGTGGCGCTGACCGGCTACAGCAAGGTCCGCAACCGCCGGCAGCGCGAGGCCGACGCCGAGCCGGCGCTGCAGTCCACGGATCCCGAGGACCGGCCGTCCCGGCTTCGGGAGCGACTGACCACCCTCGAGGCCTGGTCGATCGACGCCCGTGCCCACAACCTCCCTGATCGCACGACGCTCGCCGAGGCGCGTCTGACTGACATGTCTCGGCGGATCTCGGATCTGGAGGAGAAGATGGACCTGCGCCGCGCCGCCGACGTCGTGATCGAGTCCGGTCAGGCCCCCACGCGGCGCAGGTTGCCGCCCCGTGACTGAGCCGCAGCCACCGCTGGACGTGGTGCCGGTGATGGCGGAGGTCGTGGCCGGCAAGCCCGGACAGGCCCGCGAGCGCGAGCCCAACCCGCGCGGCCTCGGGCTGGTCATCCTCGCCATCGTCTGTGCCGTCTTCGCGACGGTCATCGCCATCCTCCTTGTCCATTCCGGCCGCGCCGACCTGCAGCGCCGCGAGCTCGCCTGCCAGGTTCAGGAACTGGGTGGCAAGCCGATCGGCGGCGTCCGATGTCCGCCAGCGAGCAAGCATCCATCCCCTTCCCCGCGGGCCACCTCGAGCCGCGCGCCGGCGACGATCGTTGTCCGCCCTTCCGCGGGGGGCGCCGTACTGGTTCGGCCGGCCCCGGCGCCATCGCCTGTCTCTGCATCCTCGCCGAGGCCGTCGGCTACGCCGGTCCGCGTCGGCTCACCGAGGCCGTCTCCGAGCCGCAGGTCATCACCCGGCCCGAGCTGCACCCCCCTGCCGGTCGTCGGCTGCGTCGGCTGAGCCCGTGCCGATCGACGGTCACCCGCCGAGCAACCGCCCGTTCGGCCTCGTGCTCTGCGCGCCCTGCCGCGCCGGCTTCCACCGCGAGTGCCGAGGGGCCGTCGTGACCTGCGAGTGCTGGACGGAAATTCTCATCGAAGCCGAGGAGCCCCACGATGCCCGCTGAACTCGTCGTCCCGCACTTCCGCCAGGCCACCCACTACCACCCCGGCCGGATCAAGGCCATCCGCCTCGGCGTGATCCACGTCGGCGTGACGCCCGAGAGCATCACCGCCGCCGAGGGGATGGTCGACTTCGCCGCCAGTCCCGGCGCGAGCATCGCGTCGTTCCACCTTGCTGCCGACCCCGACTCACTCGCCCGCGGCGTGCACGACTGGGACACCGCCTTCGGTGCGCCCGGCGCCAACGCCGACGGCCTGCACATGGAGCAGGCCGGGCAGGTGATGGACCACGCCGGCTGGACCACCCCGCTCAGTCTGAAGATGATCCGCGAGCAGACCGCCCGCGGCGTCAAGAGCTGGCACGACCTGTACGGCATCCCGCTCGTGCACCTGTCCCTGGCCCAGGTCGGCGACGGCAAGACGAAGGGCTTCTGCAGCCACTGGGACGTCACCAAGGGCATCCCGGCAGCTGGCGGCACCCACACCGACCCCGACAACGGCGCTGTCCCTGGCTACCCCTGGGACGTCGTGTTCACCGCGGCCGACCAGCACCCGTCGCTGCCTCCAGCGACGCACAAGAACCCGTTCAACCACCTCGACGACCTCGTCCGCTGGACACAGTGGGCCCTCGGGATCCCCGTCGACGGCAAGCCCGGCGCGGAGACCAAGGCCGCACTCGCCGCCCTCCGGAAGCGGAACCACATCGACCCGGCCCTGTCCTACCCGGACCCGAAGTCCATCGCGGTCCTGTCCCAGATCACCCATTGAGAGGACGCGTCATGCCCACCACGAAGCCGGAGACCGCAGCGGTCAAGGCCAAGCTCGACGATCTCGGCATGGGCGCGGGCACGGCCAGTGCTCCGACGACCACGCAGGCGGCGCAGGTGGCCGCTGTGGCCGTTGCCGCGGCTCCGGCCACCCAGGTACGCCGGCCGTGGCGCTCGACCCTGCGTACGGTCTTCCAGATCGTTGTGGGTCTCGCCCCAATGCTGCCCGCGATCGTGCACGCCTCCGGCGTCGACGGCACCGCCGGTCCGGTCGCCGGCGCGCTGGCCATCAGCGCGACCGTGACCCGCGTCATGGGCCTGCCGGCCGTCGAGCAGTTCCTGCAGAAGTTCGTCCCCTGGCTCGCCGCCGCACCCAAGCCCGACGCCTGACCAGAGGACCCCGCTGCGGCTGACCGAGCCGCAAAGTACGACGCCCCGCCACCCGCCTACGCGGGGTGGCGGGGCGTTCTGGCGTTAGACCCCAAGCGCCTCGACGCGGCCCGCATCCGCATGGGCTTCGCTGTTGTGCTTGTGCGCCGACGTCATGGCCACGTCCCGATCAACTAGCTCGACGACGACCCCGCACTCGTCGCAGATCGCGTCCCAGACCCTCGCGTCGCCGACGCGGGGGACCACCAAGACCCGCGGCTTCCTCGCCGACCGTGCGATATCGCGCCGGAACTCTTCGGGTGACAGCCCCAGCCGCGCAGCCATCTCGTCCCCGCTGATCGGACCCTCGCTCATGGCGACGACGATAGGTCAGGCGCACGTCTGACCTGCCCAGCATCGACCCAAGTCAGGTGCTTGAGCCCGATCCCGCTCGAGTACGTCACGTACACGCGGTCACCGCGCCACCCGAGCACATGCCCTGGCCAGGTACCGCCGTTGTCGTCGACCTCGACTGCGATCGGCGGATCAGCGTCCCTGTGGACAGCGGACGACGTCATGCAGCCCATCGTGGCAGTCTCCCGCCGCTCAGCCGGCCGCGGCCCGGTCGTCACGCGCCAGGATTAGCCACGAGCTGCAGCCCCGATGGGGTGACGGGACCTGAGCCCGAAGGCAGGCCGCGGCCGGTCTAGTCGACGATGGCGATGCTGTCTCCGGCAGCGGCCTCGCCCGCGCGCTGAAAAGCGGCGATGTCCCGCAGAGTTTTGAAGTAACGCGCGTGCGTCCTGCGCAGGGCGTCCTTCGACTCCGCCGTCAGCACGACAACCTCGATCTCGGCGTTGGCCCGGTGCAGCTTCTCTGCCTTGAAGCGCTCGACAAGCGCCGTTCGATGGTCCTCGAACTCACGTTCGCGGAGAACCCGACCACCTGCCCGGTCGAAAACGATCAAGAAGTGGCGCACGCTTGGCACTGTACGACACCTCCTGACACCTACTGGCACATCTAGGTCAACGCGCGGGGCGTGAAGATCACTCCATGATCTCGGTCAGCGCCGCGATCATGCTCAGTTCGCCCATCAAGTCCTTCTCGGCGTCGTCGAGTCTCTGCTTGAGGTCCGACACCTGCTGCTGGAAGCTCCCTCGCTCGAGCTCCTGCTGCTCGGTGAGCACCCCTGGGTCGCGGAAGTCGTCGTTGCGGTAGATGGCATTGACCATCCGTTGCGCCTCTTCGAAGTCGTCGATCCGCTGACTGAGGTTCGACACGACGGTCCAGAGGCGACGTCGCGTGATCTTCAGCCCGGGATGCGCGGGTTCGTCCGCATCGGGTGGGTCCTGTCCGTATCGGATGCCGCGACCCCACCGATCCCCGAGGCGCTCCGCGATCTGTGCCCACGTGTCCTGCCTCTGCGTTCTGACCTGGATCTCAACCGGGAGATCCTGGACGTGGACGATGACGTGCACGGCGCGGTAGCCGCTGCTCGGCTCGGCCCTCCGGTCCTTGATCTTCGGCGGCCGCTTCTCGTCGTGGAACTGGGCGACGAGCTCGCTGACGATGTCGTCCTGCTCGTCGCGGTCGCAGTCGGAGACGATCCGCGCGCCCGCGATGTCCTGCACGCTCTTCAGGCTGCTTCGTTCGCGTCGCAGCTTGTCGACGAGCACGCCGGTGGTCTTCGTGCGCGTGGTGGCGTGGTAGCCGATCCGGCTCAGCCTCGCCTGGACCTCGACCAGCGCCGCCTGGTACGCGCTCAGGACATCTAGCAAGAGGTCAAGATCGTCATCCGCTGGCACGTCCGCGGCCGCGAGCCGTTCGCCGAGCTTGTCGAGCTGAGTGCGCGAGATCCCTTCGGGCAGCGGCACGTCGACGTCACGCCCCGGCCACGGAGGCCGTCCCCATGTCGGGTTGCATCGCTAGCCGTTGATGAAGGGGTTGGCCATCGGAGCGGCTCCTTGTCCGGCAGGTGCGGTGTCTCCCCATCCTGTCAGCAGGTGGGCTCAGCCGTCAGCCGGCTGCGGAGGGAGGGCGGGCTGGGCTCCGGCCAGGGCCCTGCGGCTGATCGCCTCCGTCTCGGCAAGCCCGGCGCGCAGCCCGTCCAGCTCGGTGGTCAGCTCGGCGATCTCCTGCGCGGTGGTGTCGACCCCGCCGGTCGACGCGGTCATCGCGAGGACCTCGGCGAGCCGGGCCTCCAGCCCCTCGAGGCCGAGCGCGACCGCCTGCATCCGGGCCAGCAGCGTCTGTCGCGCAGACACCAGCCGGTCGCGGACCGCCCGCCTGTCCGCCACGGCCGCGGCGGATCGGGACATCTCCTCGCGCAGCTCCGGACTCGGAGCGCGGCGCGCCGCCTCCTCGAGCCGGCCCGCCTCGGCATCGAGACCGGTGACGTCGACCCGCTGCAGTGCGCGCTCGACGGCCGTGACCTGGCCACCGAGCCGGGTGAGGTCGGCGAGCGTGTCGCGGGCCTCCGCCGCCGTGTTGCGCACGGCGTCGCCCGCCGCGCCGGGAGTCGTCGTACGGACCATCTCGTCCAGGCTGCGCACCGCGCCCTCGGCCCGCTCGAGCCACTGCAGGGCAGCACTCCCCCGCGGTGGCCGCGGCAGCTCTGCGACCCGGGAGGGGTCACTCTCGTCGTCGCGGACGAAGAGCCCGGTGACGGCCTTGGCGCCGACGACGACCGCACCGATCCCGAGGCCGAGCGCGACCGCGGGCCCGCCGCCGAGAGCCGCCGCGGTGAGGGCCCAGGCCATCCCGCCGGAGATACCGCCCGCGACGAGACCCCACGGGTCGCGAAGCTCCTCGGACAGTCCCACGGGGACAGTCTCCCTTGCGCGGGTCAGAAGTTGCTGAGGACCGCGGTGAGCACCTTGTCGATCGATGCCGGGTCGGAGGCGTCGTACGCCGCCGCGCGGGAGGCGTCGGCGATCTTCGTCAGCTCGCCGAGGTCGGCGTCCTCGCCGTAGGCGATCGGGAAGACGCGCACGGCGCGGTCGGCGTCCTCCGGGTTCAGCGCCGTGGTGAGCGAGTCGATGTTGTTGTCGGCCGGGAACTCGTTGCGGCCGTCGGTGAGCACGACGATGGCGTTGATGAAGCCCGGTTGGAACGACGTCGTCATGAACGCGTTGGCAGCACGGACTGTCGCGTAGAGACCGGTGCCGCCGTTGGGCTGCAGGTCGGCGATCTTCGCCTTCACGGTGGCGAGGTTGTTGCGCGCCGTACCGAACGGCACCAGCTCCCGGTAGGGCTTCTCCTTGTCCTGCTGCGTGGAGAAGATCCACAGCGACAGCATGTCGTCGGGAGCAAGCTGACCGACCGCGGATGCAGCAGCCTTCTTCGCCAGGTCGAGCTTCGTCGCGCCCGCCGAGCCGACCGCGTCGCCCATCGAGCCGGACACGTCGAGGACGAGCAGCACGCGGGCCCGCTTGCGCAGCCGCTCCCACGAGTCCTTCACCCCCGCCAGTACGGCGGGGGCCGGAGCGCTGATGACCGCCTTCGGCTCGGCCGGCAGCAGGCCCTCCGACGGGTTGATGAGCGGGCCCGCCTTGCCCTCGAAGTCGCGGAAGGCGGCATCGGCAAAGCGCTTCTGCGCCTTGGCGGACTGGACGTAGGACAGGAAGTCTGCGGCGACCGCGCGCTTTGCGTCAGTGACCCAGTCGGCCTTCAGCGTGACGAAGGGGTTGTCGCTGAACAGCGTCCCCTCCTTCGGGTAGATCGCCACGAGGGGCGTGCGCGGCTTCTTGTGACGGCCGAGCGTCTTCGGGTCACCGCTGGGGTTGCCCTGGTTGTAGTCCCAGACCGACTTCTCCTCGACGGTGACGGCACTGACGTAGGACAGGCCCTGGCCGCGGTCGTCGGCCTTCTGCAGGTTCGACAGGAAGGTCAGCGTCGTGTCGCCGTAGTGCACGACCGAGCCCTCGACCGCCTTGACGTAGGCGATGACCTTCGGGTCGGCCAGGTCCTTGAGGCTCAGGTCGCTCGACCGCTGCGTGGCCGCGAAGTAGGCGCCGATCGTCGCGTTCAACCCGGACGTCGAGAAGTTGGGGTTGGTCTTGCCGAGCTTGAAGGCGCCGTACGGCTTGCCGTAGCGAGCCCAGCCCTGCGGGTCCTTGGCCAGCGCGAGGATGTCGCTCCACCCGATCGGCTTCGTCGGCCAGCCGAGGGTCTGCGCCATCGGCTTGGGCATGGCGATGGTGAGCGGGGTCCGCGCGATCGATGGCGGTTTCGCATCCCCGACGAGGTCGGGCAGGTCGCGCTTCGTCGTCTCGTAGCGCAGCAGCGCGGTCCAGCTCGTCGACGCCGGCGTCCAGACATCCGGACGCGGCCCGTCGACGGAGTCGTTCCAGCCGCGGGCCAGTGCGGTCGTGGCACCGCCGCTCGCCTTCGTGTTGACGAGGACGCGGGCGCACTTCCCGTCGGCCTTGCCGTCATCCTTCGCGTAGTCGTCGGCGATGGCCTGCAGCAGGGCGGCTTTCTCCGACGACGCGGCGACGTTCAGCGTCACGCATCCGGCGGGTGCGCCGGCGCCGACCGTTCCGACGTGGCTCTGCGCGCCGGACTTCGACGGGGAGGTCGCGGCACGCACGGCGAGCACGGCGATGACACCGACGACCACGGCGACGACGAGCGGCACCCGGTTGCGACCGGCCATGTCAGCTCGGCCAGCCCACGCCCGCGACCGGCGGGCGGACGTCGCCGTGCGACGGCGACACGGCGAGGGGCTCCTCCACCGCTTCCGGTGCGCGACCGAGGCCGGCGGCGAGGATGCGCGCACCGAGCATCAGCTCATCAGCCGTTGCCTCCCACAGGGCGTGCCCGCACAGCCAGCGCAGCACGAAGTCGACGGAGACGGGGTCGCTCGGCGCACCCGACTCGCGCAGCACGGTCTGCACCCCGTGGCGTGCGGTGTCCCAGAGGCGACCCGGTGCCGGCGTGCCGAACAGCGCGAGCAGGGCAGGCTCGTCCGCCGCGACGCGTCGCAGCGGACCGGATGTCCCGAGCGAGCGGCCCGCGTGCTCGAGAGCGGGCGCGAGGCCGGCTCCGGCGAGCTCGGCGCACTCCGAGGTGAGCTGCACCGTGCGGGCCAGCACGAGAGCGGCGAGCAGGTCGTCCTTCGTGCGGAAGTGGTTGTAGAGGGTGGCCTTTGCGACCTTCGCCTGCGCCGACACGTCGCTCATCGTGGTCTTGCGCACCCCGCTCCGCTCCACGCAGCGCGCCGTGGCGTCCAGGATCGCGGCCCGCGTCCGGAGCATCGCGTTGCCCGACCGGGTGTGAGTCCCGCGGGCACGGACGGGGGCGTCGGACGGGCTGGTCACCACCGCAGACTGCCAGACCCCGAGGCCCGGCGGTGGTGAGACCTTCGGATCAGGCCGCGGCGACGACGTGCATGCTCGCACCGTCGCTGCCCACCGGCTCGAGGACGGGCATCCGGACCGGAAGGGTGTTGGGCACCGGGACGGGCAGCGGCTCCGGCTCGAGCACGGCCAGGGTGTCGCTGACGTCGCGGAGCACGTCGGAGAGCCGGACGCCGAGGGCCCGGCAGATGCTGGCCAGCAGCTCGGAGGAGGCCTCCTTCTGCCCGCGCTCGACCTCTGACAGGTAGCCGAGCGAGACCTGCGCGATCGCGGAGACCTCCCGCAGCGTGCGCTGCTGGCGGAGCCGGGTGGTGCGCAGCGCCTCGCCGAGCAGGGTGCGGAGAACGGCCATGCGAGCTCCCTCCCGTCCTGTCGTCGAGCGATCACGCTACCTGCGGGCCGGCACATCGGCACGCGTTCCGCGCGGGTTGTCCGCTCAGAGCACAACGCGGTCCAGCACCAGCTGCTTCCGGAGCAGGTCGAGCGCCGCTGACACCGTGAGCAGCCGCACCCGGTCACGGTCACCGGGGACCCGCAGGCTGCGCACGACCGCGTCACCAGGACCGCTCACGGCCAGGTGGACCGTCCCGACCGGCTGACCCTCCTGCTCGGTCGGGCCGGCGACACCGGTCGCACCGATGCCGTAGGTCGCACCCAGCCGCTCGCGGGCGCCGATCGCCAGTGCACCGGCGGTCTCCGCCGAGACCGCGCCCGCCGACGCGAGCAGCGGGCCCGGCACACCGGCGAGGCTCTCCTTCAGGTCCGTGGCGTAGACGACGAGCGAGCCCCGGAAGGTCGCTGAGGACCCGGGCATCCGGGAGAGCGCCGCGCCGAGCAGTCCGCCGGTCAGCGACTCCGCCACCGCAACGGTCGCCCCGCGGGCGGCGAGCTCCCGGTGCACGACCTCGTCGAGCCGTTCGTCATCGCGCCCCCAGGCGTGCTCCCCGAGCAGCTCTGCGGCGCGGTCGGCAAGACGTCGTACGACGGTGTCGTCGCTGCCCGTGAACCGCACGCGCACCACCCCACCGCCGGCGAGGTAGGCGAGCGCGACGCCCTCGGGGACCGCGACCCCCTGGCCGATCACCTCCGCGACGGCCGGCTCACCGAGCCCTGACGTGTGAACGGTGCGCGTGTGCAGCGACGAGGCCGACCGCGCCCGCAATTCGTCGAGGACGACCGCCATCACCGCCTGCAGCTCGTACGGCGGCCCGGGAAGGGCGTAGAGCAGCCGGCCGGCGATCTCGAGGCGCAGTCCGGGTGCGCTCCCGACCGGGTTGTGCAGCGGGCTGCCACCGACCGGCACGTCAGCCTGCTTCAGCACATCGGCGGGCATCGGGTAGCCGTACGCCGCGAAGCGGTCCTTCAGCTCCTGGACGAGGTCCGGGTCGCGAACCAGCTCCACACCCGCCGCGGCCGCAACGGCTTCGCGGGTGATGTCGTCGCTCGTCGGACCGAGCCCGCCCGTGACGACGACGACCTCCGCGTCCTCGAGAGCGCGGCGCAGCGCGACGGCCATCCGCGCCAGGTCGTCGCCGACCATGACGGACGCGACCACCTGCACGCCGACCCGGGCCAGCTCGCCACCGAGCCAAGACGCGTTGGTGTTGACCGTGTCGCCGAGCAGCAGCTCGTCGCCGACCGCGACGACAGCGGCCGTCAGCGTCACCCGCCCTGCCCGTCGCGGACCGCCTTGCGGGCGCGCTTCATCGCGGCCCGCTCACTCGTCTGCCGCAGCGTCAGCGCTCTTGCGACGTAGTCGACCCCGGTGATGACGGTGACCGCGACGGCAAGCACCATCACGACGGCTCGCGCGGTGCCGAGCCACCCCGACAGCGGGAGGACGTAGAGACCGATCGCCACCCCCTGCAGGAGCGTCTTCAGCTTTCCGCCGCGGCTCGCGGGGATGACGCCGTGCCGGATTACCCAGAACCGCAGCAGGGTCACCCCGGTCTCGCGGACGACGACGATCGCGGTGACCCACCACGGCAGCAGGTCGAGGATCGACAGCCCCACCAGTGCGGTGCCGGTCAGGGCCTTGTCCGCGATCGGATCAGCCAGCTTTCCGAACGAGGTGACGAGTCCGCGGCTGCGCGCGAGCTGACCGTCGATCCGGTCGGTCCACGACGCGACGGCGAACACGGCCCAGGCACCCACCCGCCAGCCGCGGCTGTGCCCGTCGTCCCAGAGCAGCGCGACCGCGAAGACCGGGACGAGGAGCAGTCGGAGGATGGTGAGCTGGTTGGCGATGTTGAGGTTGCTCACCCGCGGCGCCACCGGAGCCGTCAGCGGATCGCCCGGCCCCTGCGCCGTGCTCATACGGCGACAGGGATGGGCGGCAGCGTCACGTCGATGAGGTCGGCGACGAGGTCGACGCCGTCGGTACCGACGACGACCGCGCGGACGATGTCGCCGACCCGCACGTCGCCGGTGACCAGCGTCGTCCCGTCGACGTCGGGCGCCTGGTGTGCCGCGCGACCCTCACCGTCGGAGCTCTCGATGAGGACCTCGACGACTTCGCCGACCCGCTCCTCGGCGCGCTGTGCCGTCAGCTGCTCGGCGAGTGCGGTGAGCCGCGACACCCGTCGTACGACCTCGTCGGGGTGCACCTTGTCGGGGAGGCCCTCGGCCTCGGTGCCGTCCTCGTCGGAGTAGCCGAAGACCCCGATCGCGTCGAGCCGCGCCTCGGTCAGGAACTGCTCGAGCTCCGTGACGTCGGCCTCGGTCTCGCCGGGGAAGCCGACGATGACGTTGCTGCGGATCCCCGCGGTCGGAGCCGCGGCCCGGATCTGCGCCAGCAGCGCGAGGAAGCTGTCCGTGCCGCCGAACCGTCGCATCCGCCGCAGCACCGACGCCGAGGCGTGCTGGAAGCTCATGTCGAAGTACGGCGTGACGCCGGGTGTGCTCGTCAGCGTCGCGACCAGCGACGGGCGCATCTCGGCCGGCTGCAGGTAGGACAGGCGGACCCGCGGGGCGATCGCGGCGAGCTCGGGCAGCAGGGTCTCGAGGAGCTGCAGGTCGCCGAGGTCCTTGCCGTACGACGTGGAGTTCTCGCTCACCAGGACGAGCTCGCGGACGCCGTGCTGAGCGAGCCAGCGGGCTTCGGCGAGGACGTCGGACGGCCGCCGGCTCACGAACGCACCACGGAACGACGGGATCGCGCAGAACGCGCAGCGCCGGTCGCACCCGGACGCGAGCTTCAGCGGCGCGACCGGGCTGTCGTCGAGGCGTCGGCGTACGACCTGCGGGCCGCCGGCGTGCCCGGGCAGGCCGATGTCGATCGCCCCGGGTTCCACCGCGGCGGCGCGGTCGACGGGCGAGATCGGCAGCAGCTTGCGGCGGTCGCCGGGAGCGTGGCTCGGGATCACGACGCCATCGAGGACCGAGCGCAGGTGCGTCGACATCTCGGCGTACGAGTCGAAGCCCAGGACGGCGTCGGCCTCCGGCAGCTGACCGGCGAGCTCCTGTCCGTAGCGCTCGGCGAGACAGCCGACCGCGACGACCTTCGCGCCGCTGTCGGAGGCCGCGAGCAGCGTGTCGATCGAGTCCTTCTTCGCCGACTCGACGAAGCCGCAGGTGTTGACCACGACGACGTCCGGATCGTCGTCGGTGAGCTCCCAGCCGGCGGCGTCGAGGCGTCCGGCCAGCTCCTCGGAGTCGACCTCGTTACGGGCGCAGCCGAGCGTCACCAGGGAGACGCGTCGGCCGGGGGTCACCCGGGCGAGTCTAGGCAGTCGTCACGCCGCGACGATGCCGTCGGCGCTGCAGGTGAACCGCAGGACCTTGCCCTGACCACCGGCGGGTCCGAGGCCGCGCCCGCTGCACACGATGTTGACAGCGCCGGCGTTGCCCACGATCAGCCGCAGCTGCTTGGCATCCTTGAAGTCCTGAATCGCACCGTTGCGCAGCACGCCTTCGAACAGGGTCCGGGTGGCGTTGCGCACGCTCACCCACGAGTCGCCGCCGAGCAACCGGACCCGCAGATCGGCTCCGGTCGTCGGGGGCCGCGCGGCCGTCAGCGTCTTCGGGGGTGCGAGCGGGTGCGCCGACGGCGAGGTGGTCACGGTGGCGCCGGACGGGTCAGGCGGGTTGTTCGAGGACGGCTTGTTGAGCTGGCCGACGGCGAACAGGATGACCAGGACGCCGAGGGCGGCGCTCCCGGCAGCGAGCCAGTTGGGCCCCCGCCGCTCGGGCCGCGCGGCCGTCGGAACGTGCAGGGACTCGGGCGGAGCGAGCGGTCCGCGGGCGGCGGGGATCACCGGTGGCGGCGTCGGGATCGGGAACGGCTCGTCCGTGCCGCCGACCTGCTGGGCGAACAGGGCGAGGAAGGGCGACGCGTCCACCCCGATCGCGTGGGTGATCGCGCGGACGTGGCCGCGGGCGTAGACGGGGGCGCCGCTCGACTCGAACCGGTCGGACTCGAGGTCGCGGATCAGCGTGCCCCGGATCCGGGTCTCCGCGCTGATCTCCTCGACCGACAGCCCGGCCGCCTCGCGCGCCGCGCGAAGGGCCGTCCCGAGGGAGGCGCCCTCCGGCAACGTGGTCTCCGTCATGGCGTCACCCCCTCACGTACTGGATCAAAGCGGTCGAAACCGCCGGCCCGAGTCTAGGGCCGGTGTCCCGGTGTGACTCAGGGTGCCCGTTACGGACCGGCAGCGCAATGAAACGGTCCGACCGTGACCGGACCGTCAGGTCTGCAGGCCCGCGAGCACGGGTTCGAGCTCGTCCGGCCGGACGAGGACGTCGCGCGCCTTGCTGCCCTCGGACGGCCCGACGATGCCCCGGCTCTCCATCAGGTCCATCAGCCGCCCGGCCTTGGCGAAGCCGACCCGCAGCTTGCGCTGGAGCATGCTCGTCGACCCGAACTGCGTGGTGACGACGAGCTCGATGGCCTGGCAGAGCAGGTCGAGGTCGTCGCCGATCTCCTCGTCGACCTGCCGCCCCGACGGTGCGGGAGCGGTCACGTCGTCGCGGAAGGCAGGCTGGCGCTGGGCCTTGCAGTGCGCGACCACGGCGTGCACCTCGGCGTCGGTCACCAGAGCGCCCTGGATCCGCATCGGCTTGCTCGCGCCCATCGGCAGGAAGAGGGAGTCGCCCTTGCCGATGAGCTTCTCCGCACCCGGCTGGTCGAGGATGACCTTGCTGTCCGTGCCGCTGCTCGTCGCGAACGCGAGCCGACTCGGAACGTTGGCCTTGATGAGCCCGGTGACGACGTCGACGCTCGGCCGCTGCGTCGCGAGCACCAGGTGGATGCCGGCTGCGCGAGCCAGCTGCGTGATGCGGACGATGGCGTCCTCGACGTCGCGCGGCGCGACCATCATCAGGTCGGCGAGCTCGTCGATGATCACCATGAGGTACGGGTACGGCGTGTAGACGCGGTCGCTGTTCTCGGGCGCCTTCAGCTTGCCGGAGCGGACCGCCTTGTTGAAGTCGTCGACGTGGCGGAACCCGGACGCCGCCAGGTCGTCGTACCGCATGTCCATCTCGCGCACGACCCACTGCAGCGCCTCGGCGGCCTTCTTCGGGTTGGTGATGATCGGGGTGATGAGGTGCGGCACGCCTTCGAACGCGGTCAGCTCGACCCGCTTCGGGTCGACGAGGATGAGGCGCACCTCGTCGGGCGTCGCCCGGGTGAGGATGCTGACGAGCAGGGTGTTGATGCACGTCGACTTGCCCGCGCCGGTCGCACCCGCGATGAGGATGTGCGGAG
>JAODNA010000025.1 GCA_025465135.1 Frankiales bacterium
GCCCCGCCGCCGCCGTAGGCCGCCCGCAGGGCGACCCACCGGGCCCGGCGGCCCGGGCGCAGGGGCGCCAGCTGCTCCGACCGCATCAGGGCGCGCCGATCATCGGGACCGGCCGCGCAGGAACGCCCGCACCGCCTCGCGGGCGCCCGTGGAGACGTGCTCGCCGTGGGTGAACGCGGCGACCTCGTAGTCGAGGTCGGCGAGCCGGTCCGCTGTCTCGCGAGACAGCCGGATGTCCGTGCAGAAGGTCGCGGGGGAGTAGCGCAGCCCGCGCACGTTGAAGATGGCGTCGCCGGTGATGAGCACCCCGGTCGGCTCGTGGAGCAGGGAGACGTGGCCCGGCGAGTGCCCAGGGGTGTGGACGACTCGAAGGCCGCCGCCGACCGGCAGCAGCTCGCCGTCCTGGAAGGTCTGGCCCACGTCGACCTTGCCGAAGCTGCCGCGCATCCGCGTCAGGATGCGGCCGCTCAGCCGGGTCTGGTCGAGCTGCGGTGGCTTGCCGCTCTGGAGGTAGACGGCATCGCGGTCGTGGGCCAGGACCGTCGCGCCCGTCGCCTCCTTGGCGCCCGCGAGCCCGCCTGCGTGGTCGGCGTGGGCGTGCGTCAGCACGATGCGCTGCACGTCGTGCGCGGACCTGCCGAGGCTCTCGAGTGCTGCCAGCACCTTCGTGTGGGCGCGCTTGAGGCCTGCGTCGACGAGGGTCAGCGAGCCGTCGTCGTCGGCGAGGAGGAACGAGTTGACGAGGTCGAAGGGGGCGGTGGGGATGCGCCACACGCCTTTGGCGAGCTCGATCGCGGCCACGGCTCTCCCTCCCTACTCGTGGGTAACCAGCCTATCGCCGTAGCCTCGCCGGCATGCAGGTCAGCGAGCACATGATCGATCTCGTCGGGAACACCCCGCTGGTCCGACTCAACCGGGTCACCGAGGGGATCGCCGCACAGGTGCTGGCCAAGGTCGAGTACTTCAACCCCGGCGGGTCCGTGAAGGACCGGATCGCGCTCGCGATGGTCGAGGACGCCGAGCGGTCCGGGGCGTTGAAGCCCGGCGGGATCATCGTCGAGCCGACCTCGGGCAACACCGGCGTGGGGCTCGCCCTGGTCGCGCAGAAGAAGGGCTACACCTGCGTCTTCGTCTGCCCCGACAAGGTCGCGAAGGACAAGATCGACGTGCTTCGGGCGTACGGCGCCCGCGTCGAGGTCTGCCCGACCGCCGTCGACCCCGAGGACCCGCGGTCCTACTACTCCGTGTCCGACCGGCTCGCCCGCGAGCTGCCCGGTGCCTGGAAGCCCGACCAGTACTCCAACCCGGCCAACCCGCGCGCCCACTACGAGGCGACCGGGCCCGAGCTCTGGGCGCAGACCGATGGCCGCATCACGCACTTCGTCGCCGGCATGGGCACCGGCGGCACGATCGGCGGGGTCGGGCGCTACCTCAAGGAGGCCTCCGACGGCCGCGTCCAGGTCATCGGCGCGGACCCGATCGGCTCGGTCTACTCCGGCGGCGACGGCCGCCCCTACCTCGTCGAGGGGGTCGGCGAGGACTTCTGGCCGGCGACCTACGACGCCTCGATCCCCGACCGCGTGATCCCCATCCACGACCGCGACTCGTTCGCGATGACGCGGCGGCTCGCCCGCGAGGAGGGGCTGCTCGTCGGCGGCTCGTGTGGGATGGCCGTCGTGGCGGCGCTCCAGGTGGCCGAGGAGGCCGGGCCGGAGGCGATCGTCGTCGTGCTCCTGCCCGACTCGGGCAAGGGCTACCTGTCGAAGATCTTCAACGACGAGTGGATGGCCGACTACGGCTTCCTGCAGGCCGACGGGGGTCAGACGGTCGGCGACGTGATGGCCCGCAAGGCGGCCGGGTCATCAGGTGGGGGACTGCCGTCCTTCGTGCACACCCACCCGACCGAGACCGTGCGCGAGGCGATCGACATCCTGCGCGAGTACGGCGTCTCGCAGATGCCGGTCGTCCGCGCCGAGCCCCCCGTCATGACGGCCGAGATCGTCGGGGCGGTGCATGACCGCGACCTGCTCGACGCGCTGTTCACCGGCAAGGCGCAGCTCGCCGACCGGCTGGCCGACCACCTGTCTGCGCCGCTGCCGCTCGTCGGGTCCGGCGAGTCCGTGCAGGCCGCGATGGCCGCGCTCGAGACCGCCGACGCAGCCGTGGTGGTGACGGACGGACGCCCGATCGGCGTACTGACCCGCCAGGACGTCCTGGCCTTCCTCACCCACGCCTGACCCACGCCGGCCGAGGCTGCCGCGGCCTCGGCGTACCGACCCGTTCTGATCAGGTCGGAGAGTCTGCACGCCGGAGATCGGGACGGAGGCTCTCCAACCTGATCGTTTCGGCGCCGGCCGGGGTGCGTGGCGCGGTTGCGCGAGCGACGTACCGTCGTGTCATGAGCGTGGACGACTTCGGCAAGGACGTGCACGGGGAGTCCGACGGCTGGGCTGCCGGCGGCTACGGCTTCGAGACGCTCGCCATCCACGCGGGCCAGGACCCCGACCCTGCGACGGGCGCCGTCGTCGTACCGATCTACCAGACCAGCACCTACGTGCAGTCCGAGGTCGGTCAGCACAAGGGATACGAGTACAGCCGGTCCGGCAACCCGACGCGCACCGCTCTCGAGTCGTGCCTCGCCGCTCTCGAGGCCGGGCGGAGCGGGCTCGCCTTCGCCAGTGGGCTCGCCGCGGAGGACTGCGTGCTGCGCACGCTGACGGCACCTGGTGCGCACGTGGTGATCCCCGACGACGCGTACGGCGGGACCTACCGGCTGTTCGCGGGGGTGCTGGCGAAGTGGGGGGTCGAGAACACCCCGGTCGCCCTCGGCGACGTCGACGCGGTGCGCGCGGCCGTGCGCCCCGAAACCACCCTCATCTGGTGCGAGACCCCCACGAACCCGCTGCTCAACATCGCCGACATCGAGGCGCTCGCTGCCGTTGCGCACGAGTCCGGCGCGCGCCTCGTGGTCGACAACACCTTCGCCAGCCCCTACCTGCAGCAGCCGCTGGCGCTCGGGGCCGACGTCGTCGTCCACTCGACGACCAAGTACGTCGGGGGTCACTCCGACGTGGTCGGCGGCGCACTGGTCACGGCCGACCCCGGCCTGGGCGACGAGCTGGCCTACCACCAGAACGCGATGGGGGGCGTGCCCGGCGCGTTCGACGCCTGGCTCGTGCTGCGCGGCGTGAAGACGCTCGGCGTCCGGATGGACCGGCACTGCGCCAACGCGCAGCGCGTTGTGGAGCTGCTGCAGAGCTCGGACAAGGTCGCCGCCGTCTACTACCCGGGGCTGCCGGAGCACCCCGGGCACGAGATCGCCGCGAAGCAGATGCGCGACTTCGGCGGCATGGTCAGCTTCCGGTTGGCCGGCGGGGAGGCCGCGGCGCTCGAGGTCTGCCGGCACACGAGGGTCTTCACGCTGGGAGAGTCGCTCGGCGGCGTCGAGTCGCTGATCGAGCACCCGGCCCGGATGACGCACGCCTCCGTCGCCGGCTCGCAGCTCGAGGTCCCCTCCGACCTGGTGCGGCTGTCGGTGGGCATCGAGACGGCCGAGGACCTGCTCGAGGACCTCTCTGCTGCCTTGGCCAGGGTCTGACCGTCACCTTCCTCGGCCGCCGCGCGTTGGAGCCGGTGTGACGAGGACGCCGCGCTGGCTTGCCGAGGTGGTCGCCTGGTCGGCTGCCCTGGTGCTCGTGGCCGGCCTCATCGGCGCCTGGAGCATCCGGGGCGTCGACACGCGGCACGAGGTCCAGGCCGAGACGCCGACGGTGCAGAACATCCGTGAGGTCCGTACGACGGTGCCGGTGCCCGGCAGGAAGTACGTGCCCGGCAAGCCGACGACCCGCGCCACGGCGCTCATCCCGTCGCTGGGGCCGCCTCCCGGTCCCCAGTACGACGCCCCACCGGCCCAGATCGCCCCGCCGGAGCAGCGCTATGCCTTCCTCGCCGGCATCACCAACTACCGGGAGCCGACGCACGACACGATCGGTGCCGCGAACGACGTCCGCTTCATCGCCTCGCTGCTCGAGCGCAGCGGCTGGCTGCCGCAGAACATCCGGGTCGTCACCGACGGCGCCGCCACCGGCGCTGCCATCCGCGGCGGGCTCGCCTGGCTTGCCGGCAAGAGCACCCCCGGCACGTTCACCTTCTTCCACTACTCCGGTCACGTGAAGCAGGTGGGCAGCACCGAGAAGCTCTGGCCCGTGGACCGGGCCTTCGTCAACGACAGCGAGCTGGACAGCCTGCTCGCCCGCGGCAGCGGCAAGATGTGGGTCGATGTGGCCGGCTGCGAGGCGGCCGGCTTCATGGGCGGCCTGCCGAGCAGCCGGGTGCTGTTCTCCAGCAGCTCCCAGAGCAACCAGAAGTCCTACGAGTACCCGCAGTGGGGCGAGTCGATCTGGACCGGGCTGCTGTTCGACATCGGCTCCGGGCAGGGCGCGGCGGACGCCGACCACGACGGCCGGGTGACCGTCGGCGAGGCGCTTCGCTACGCGTCGTACTACGCCAACGCGATCACGCGCGGGCAGCGCCCGTACGGGCCCCAGACCCCCCAGGTGGCCGGGGACACCGTCCGCGGCTGGACGCTGGCCGATCCGCCCGCCTGACCCCTGTTCCGCAAGCGTGACATTCTTGTTGCCGTTCGCGGCAGGAATGTCGCCGCGGGCGCCGAACGGTGTCTCTGATGTGCCCTCGATGAGGGACCGGACTGGGAGGCGGGCAGCGTGCGGTCATCAGCGCGGTGGATGAGTGCAGTGGCGGTCGTGGGGATGGTCAGCCCGCTGGGCCTGGTCGTGCTCTCCGGCACCCCGGCATGGGCCGACAGCGTCAACCCGGTCGTCAGCTACAGCAACTGGTACTGGTCCGGCAAGGACGGCGCCGCCTCGACGGTCACCGGCGGCACGCCCGTCGGCAACGGCCCCTTCGCCGCACCCGACCAGGCCTCCGGCGTACCCGACGGCGACCTCGGTGTCGCCTACACCAACGACGTCGACAAGGTGGCTGCGCTCAACTTCGGGTTGCAGTCCATCCCTGACGGCGCCAGCGTGACGAAGTTCAGCTTCGTGATGCCGCTCGACGCCACGGCCAGCAACCTGTCGGCGGCCGAGGCCAAGATCACCGCCTGCCCGGCCATCGCGCCGTTCGATCCCGCGATCGGCCCGACTGCGCTGTCGAAGGCACCGGCGCAGGCGGCCAACATCTGCGTCGACGGCAAGTACGACGCGACGGCGAAGACCTACACGTTCGACATCGCCAGCGCGGCCGACGACTGGGCCGCGGGCGCGCCGACCAACGGCGTCGTCATCCGCCCGAAGCTGGGCGAGTCGACGCAGTTCAACTACGCCTTCCAGGGGATCAACGCCATCAAGGTGATCGCGGAGTACTCCTCCGCCGCCACCCCGGTCGTGGCCCCGCCCGCGCCCGCCGCCCCCGTCGATGCCGGTACCGGCTTCGCGGCGCCGCCGAGCAGCTTCGACAGCGGCTCCGCCCCGCTCAGCCCGGTCAGCGCGCCCGTGACGGCGCCGCAGCCGCAGGTCATGCCGCAGGCAGCGCCCGTCGTCGCCGCACCGGCCGCCGCCGTGACCCTGCGGCCGGTCGCTGACTCACTCCGCCCCAACGGCGCGTTCTGGCTGCTCCTGGTCGGCATCGCCGCGCTGCTGCTGCTCGCGGCCGCAGTGCTCGGCGACCCGCT
>JAODNA010000045.1 GCA_025465135.1 Frankiales bacterium
AGCGCCGCCTCCAGCGTCGCCTCGACCTCGGAGCGGCTCGCCGCGGTCGGTGTACGGCCCGCTGCTTCGAAGGCCTTGTCGGTCACGGCGCCGATGAGCCGCCGACGTTGCGCGCCGAGCTCGCGCAGCACGTCGCCCTGCCCCGTGCGCTGAGCGTCGGCGAGGGCCGGCCCGAGGGCGAGGAGCTGGTCGAGGAGGTCGGGCTCGCTGCGGGCGAGGGTGTTGACCAGCCAGGCACCCACGGTGGGCTTGCGGAGGGCACCGATGGCCTTCGCGTCGGGCTTGTCGCGCCGCGCCGCCGCCGTACGGGCCGCGGTGAAGTCCTCCGGGGGCAGGGCGTACAGCTCGTCCGTCACGTCCTCGACACTCACCCGGCCAGCCTGCCCTGCGCTGGCGGCATCCGGCCGGATGCGGTAGCCAGGGGACATGAGCGTGTCGATCCCGGAGTCCTCGGTGCCACCCGGCGGCGTCGGGCGCGCCGGCGACTGGGCCGTCGCCCAGCGCCGCGACGGATCGTTGCGGGCGGTGTCGTCGCGCTGCCGGCACCAGCTGGCCGACCTGTCGAAAGGGTCCCTGGACAAGAACGGCTGCCTGGTCTGCCCCTGGCACGGCTCGCGCTACGACCTCGACACCGGTGCGATGGTCGAGGGACCGAAGGGATTTCTCTGGTACGTCGGGAAGACGCCCGGCTACACGCAGATGATCCGGGCGTACGGCGCCGTGCTGAAGCTGCGGACCCGGGCGGTGGAGCGCCGAGACGGAGACCTCGTCGTCGGCGACAGGTGACCGGGATCGTCGTACGGCGGAGATAGGCTGAGCACCTCGACGGACAGGGAGCGGCGATGCCTACGAAGGACACCGGTGGTGGGCAGGACAAGGCCGCCCGCAAGAGCGAAGGGGTCGACGAGGTCGCCGTCGAGGAGGCGACCGACGTCCAGGACCGGGTCGGCAAGCTGACCGACGAAGTCGACGATCTGCTCGATGAAATTGATGACGTATTAGAGGCAAATGCCGAGGAATTCGTACGCGGATATGTCCAAAAAGGCGGGGAATAGAGGGCACTTGTCTATGGATTCCGAAGCATATAAAGAATGCCGATCCTGTGGAATTCAAAAGGCATTATCTGAGTTCTCCCCGTCGCAAAGGAACCGGGACGGACGCGTTTCCTACTGCCGGCCGTGCGTCCGCGTTCGCAATGCGAGAGACCGCGATGTCCGGAGGGGTGGGCCACCAACGAGGAAGACGGCCCAGACCAACCCTGATGGCATGAAGTGGTGCCCGCGGTGCCAGGAGCACCGAGCGATCGACGACTTCGCGCGCAACCGAACCACGCACGATGGCCGCACGGCGTACTGCAAGCCTTGCCACAACGCCAAGGGGAAAGAGACGTACACCCGGCTCTACGGATCGACGCGCGAGTATCACCTCCGACGGCGGTACGGGATCACCGGCGCCGAGTACGACGCGATGGTGGCGGCGCAGGGTGGGCTCTGCGCGCTGTGCCGGGAGCGCAAGCCTCAGCACGTGGACCACGACCACCTGACGAAGAAGATCCGCGGTGTGCTCTGCTCATGCTGCAACCAGGGGCTCGGTAACTTCCGCGACAACGTCGCAGCCCTGAAAGCGGCGATCGACTACTTGGAGACCAGTACATGGCAGAAGTCCCGGGTCTGCACGGGCGTCTACCGGCTCACTTCACCACGCCCGGCACGTCGTCCTTCGCCGACTTCCTCGGCGTTGCCGCTCCTGATCTCCTCCCGTCGCGCCGGCGCGACCTCCCCGCCGGTCTGATCGAGGCGCCGCACGGCACGACCATCGTCGCCGTGACCCACAGCAACGGGGTCATCATGGCCGGCGACCGCCGCGCCACGATGGGCAACATCATCGCCCAGCGCGACATCGAGAAGGTCTTCCCGGCCGACGAGTACTCCTGTGTGGGCATCGCCGGCACCGCCGGCCTCGCGATCGAGATGGTCCGGCTGTTCCAGGTCGAGCTCGAGCACTACGAGAAGCTCGAGGGCGCCACCCTCAGCCTCGAGGGCAAGGCCAACCGCCTGTCCACGATGATCCGCGGCAACCTCGGCATGGCCATGCAGGGCCTCGCCGTCGTACCGCTGTTCGCCGGCTACGACCTCGACATGGGCGCGGGCCGGATCTTCTCCTACGACGTGACCGGCGGCCGCTACGAGGAGCACAGCTTCCACAGCGTCGGCAGCGGCAGCGTCTTCGCCCGGAGCGCGTTGAAGAAGCAGTTCAAGGACGACGTCGACGAGGCGGCTGCCGTCCGGCTCTGCGTCGACGCGCTCTACGACGCCGCCGACGACGACTCCGCCACCGGCGGCCCTGACCTGACCCGCAAGATCTTCCCGGTCGTCATGACCGTCACTGCCGACGGCCTGCGACGGATCCCCGACGACGAGATCGGCGCGGTCGTCCAGACCGTCGTCGACGAGCGCATGACCAACCCGGGGGGCTGACGCCATGAGCATGCCGTTCTACGTGTCACCCGAGCAGATCATGAAGGACAAGAGCGACTTCGCCCGCAAGGGCATCGCCCGCGGCCGGTCCGTCCTGGCCATGCAGTACGCCGACGGCATCGTCTTCGTCGGGGAGAACCCCAACGGCGCGCTGCACAAGATCAGCGAGATCTACGACCGCATCGCCTTCGCCGCCGTCGGCAAGTACAACGAGTTCGAGAACCTCCGCGTCGGCGGGGTGCGCTATGCCGACACCCGCGGCTACCAGTACGACCGCCGCGACGTCACGAGCCGCGGCCTCGCCAACATCTACGCCCAGACCCTCGGCACCATCTTCACCGAGTCCGGCAAGCCCTACGAGGTCGAGCTCGTCGTCGCCGAGGTCGGTGACAACCAGGCCGAGGACCAGATGTACCGCCTCACCTACGACGGGTCGGTGGCGGAGGAGCACGGCTTCATCGTCATGGGCGGCAACAGCGACCCCATCGCGAGCTACGTCCGCGAGCGCCACGACCCGAAGGCATCCCTCGCGACGGCGCTGAAGCTGTCCGTCGCTGCCCTGGTCCAGCCCGTCACCGACGGCAGCGAGGCGCGCACCATCGCCGGCGACGACCTCGAGGCGGCCGTGCTCGACCGCACCCGCCCGCGACGCGCCTTCAAGCGCCTGGTGGGTGCACCGCTGCAGAAGCTGCTGGAAGCCAAGAAGTGAGGCGGAGCCTCGTCGCCATCGCCGTGGTGGCGACCCTGGCCGGCTGCGGCTCCAGCAGCGGCACAGGACAGCTCAGCAGCGACAAGGGCGCCGGCACCGCGCCGACCCAGGGCCCGATCGGTCCCTTCGCGTCGCCGGGCAACGGCTGCGTCAACAACGCCAAAGCCGGCAAGGTCACCACCACGACCGACCTGTCGAAGAAGCCCGTCATCGAGGTGCCCGATGGACCGATGCCGTGCGAGCTCGACGTGCAGGACATCGTCGAGGGGACCGGTCCCGCCGCGAAGGCCGGCGACCCGCTGACGATGAAGTACGTCGGCGCGCTCTACTCCACGGGCAAGCAGTTCGATGCGTCCTGGGACCGCGGTCAGGACTTCCCGTTCACGCTCGGTGGCGGCATGGTGATCGCCGGCTGGGACCAGGGCCTGGTCGGCATGAAGGCCGGCGGCCGCCGTCAGCTCATCATCCCGCCCGCCATGGGCTACGGCGACCAGCCGCAGAACGGCATCCCGGCAAGCTCCACGCTCATCTTCGTCGTCGACCTCGTGAAGATCGGCTGACGCCGGGTAGACCCCTGTCATGCCCAAGCTGAGCAAGTCCAGGACCGAAGAGCTGCCGGCCACCCTCCAACGCTCCCCGAAGAAGGCACAGCGCACGTTCGCCGAGACGCATGACGCGGCGGTCGAGGAGTACGGCGAGGGCGAGCGGGCCCACCGCACCGCCTTCGCCTCGCTGAAGCGCGGCTTCGAGAAGATCGGCGACCACTGGGAGAAGAAGGCCCAGAAGGGGCCGAGTGACGAGGCCGCAGAGACACCGGGTCGCGGCGGCGAGACAGCCGGCGGTGTCGATGCCAACGCGAGCAAGGCGCATCTGTACGACGTCGCGAAGCGGCTCGACATCGAGGGACGGTCGCAGATGAGCAAGCACGAGCTG
>JAODNA010000054.1 GCA_025465135.1 Frankiales bacterium
GCGTGAGCTCGTCGGCGTCCTGCAGGGCCAGCAGGCGGCCACCCGTGCCGCCGCGGCGCGGCACGGCCAGGGCGCCGTCGAGCCCGTCCCCGTCCTCGGGCGCCGTTCCCGCCAGGGCCACCCGAGCGGCATCCACGGGGAGCACGCCCTCCTGCGTCAGGCGGCGCATCGTCTCGAGCCGTGCCAGGTCGGCCTCGTCGTACCGGCGGTGCGCCCCGGCCACATGGTCCGCCGGACCGAGCCCGTAGCGCAGGGCCCACGTGCGCAGCGTCGCGGGGGCGATGCCGAGCCGCCGGGCGACGGCCGCGACCGGCAGCCCTGGGCGGGCTCGCGACGCGTGTTCGCCGGCTGGTCCCACGTCCGCAGGATGCGGCCAGCCCCGGCGCCGCGCAACGTGAACCGGACGCGCCCGGTGACCGAACACCCCACGCCGGCAGACCCGCGATCCCCTGGACTTGAAGAATGTCTGGCGCGGTTCTACGCTTGGCCCGCTTTCCCGAATCGCCCTGTCCCGCGAATCGAACGGAAACCGCATGACCGACATCTCTCGTCTCCCCGGCCCGCTGTCCGACCTCTGGGAGTGGCAGCTCCTCGGCGCCTGCCGCGGCCGTGACACGGAGCTCTTCTTCCACCCCGAGGGTGAGCGCGGCCCCCGCCGCAGCAACCGGGAGGCCGCCGCCAAGGCGGTCTGCGCGGCCTGCCCGGTCCTCCAGCGCTGCCGCGAGGCCGCCCTGGAGGCCAGGGAGCCCTACGGCGTCTGGGGAGGCATGTCCGAGCACGAGCGCGAGGACCTCTGGACCTCGCCCGCACACGCCGCCGCGAGCTGACTCCCGCGCGCCCGGTGCCAGACCGGGGCAAGCGCGCACCACCCGGGCGAACCGGACACCGGCAACGTATCCTCGGTCCCGGCTGCTCGTTGGACAGGGAAGATCCAACGCCGCATCCGACAGGCCCACCCAGCCTCTGACCTGCAGGAGTAGGACCCGGTGCCCTCGCCTTCCCGCTGCCGCACGCGCCCTGCCCTCGCGCTGCTCGCGCTGCTGGCCATGGCCGGCCTCGCCGGCTGCGGCGCGGGCGGATCCGGTGGGACCCAGGGCGCCGCCGCGCTGCACGCCACGGTCTCCGACCCCGCGCAGCCCAGCGAGCAGGCCGCCGCTGCGCAGGCCCTGGACCGCCCCGGCCTGGCGACGACCGTCGCCCCGCTGGCGACCCGGCTGCGGCCCGACGTCCTCGTCACGGGGTCACACACGTTCTCGGCGGCCGCGCTGCGCAAGCTCTCGGCGCTCGCCCCGGCGCACGGCGTCGTCGTCTTCCGCGCCGGCCGCATCAGGGTCGCCGGCCATGTCGTCCGCGCCGCAGCCGTCGACCCGTCGGCCTTCCGCCGGTTCGCCGCGCAGGGCACGGCCGAGACGACGCCGGTCTGGCTCGCCGTCGCGCGCGGCGATGCCATCGTCTCGCACAGCCTCGCCAACGGGCTGAAGCTGCACCTCGGCGGCGACGCACCGGTCGCCGGCCTGCACGGCCGCACGGCCAGCACGCTGCGCGTCGGCGCGTTCGCCACGACCGGCATCCCCGGGACCGACGTGATCGTCGACGACGAGGTCGGGCGCAGCCTCGGCCTGCCCGCCGCGAGCGGGATGCTCCTCATCGCCGGCAAGGACGTCGACCCGGTCCACCTGGCCGGTGAAGTGCGTGCCGTGACCGGGCAAGGTGGCAGTGTCGATCTGCTCACGCCGCCGGCCGCCAACCCGGTCGCCTTCCTCACCGGCAGTCGCGCGGCGCAGGCCTTCGGTGCGTTCTCCTACCGCTACTTCCCCGACGGCACGATCGAGCCCGACTCGCGCTGGGTCAACGAGAACATCGTGACCGAGACCGTGCCCATCTTCGGCCGGGTCACGTGTCACCGGCTGATGCTCCCCCAGCTCCGCGGCGCCCTGAACGACGTCGTCGCCGCCGGTCTGGCGTCGACGCTGCACACGTACGACGGCTGCTACGTGCCGAAGTACATCGAGCGGAGTCCGACCCACGCGATCTCCCTGCACACCTGGGGCATCGCGATCGACCTCGACGCGTCGACCAACTACCGCGGCATCAAGGGCACGATGGACCCCAAGGTCGTCGAGATCTTCAAGCGGTGGGGGTTCCGCTGGGGGGGCGACTGGTCCTGGACCGACCCGATGCACTTCGAGCTCGGGGCCTTGCTCAGCTCACCGCGCTGATCCTCAGCGAGCCAACCGCGCCCGCACCCACGACATCCCGACGCGCGCGTCGCGCAGGACCTTGCCGGCAGCATTGCGGCCGCACATGCCGTGGACGCCGCCGCCGGGATGCGACGCCGCACCGCACATGTAGAGGCCACCCAACGGCAGCGCGTACGACGACCAGCCCGCGACCGGCCTGAACACGACCATCTGGTCGATCGACGCCGAGCCGCCGCCGACGTCGCCACCGACGAGGTTCGGGTCGAGCGCCTGCAGGTCCAGCGGGGTCGTGACGGTCGTGTCCACGACCAGGTCGCGCAGGCCGGGCGCGTGGTCCTCGATCCGCGCGAGCATGCGGTCGGCGAACCGCTTCTCCCAGCCCCGCTTGGCGTTCTTGGGAACCGCCGGGCAGTGGCACTCCACCCAGAGGCCGGCCGCTCCGGCCGGCACCCGGGACGGATCGGCGAGGGCCTGCTGGCCGAGGATCAGCTGCGGGATGTCGGGCACGAGGCCCCGCCGTACCTGCGCCTGTGACATCGCGAGCTCGTCCATGTCACCGCTGATGTGGACCACCATGGCCTCGCGCAGCGCGTCGTCGGCCCAGGGCGCCGGCGCGGACAGGTCGACGTCGACGCGGAAATAGCCGCTGGTGTAGCGGTGCCGGCGCAGCTGCTCGAGCCAGTCCCCCGGCAGGTGCTCCTCGCCGACGAGGTCGCGCGCCAGGATGGTCGGCGCGACATCGGCCACGACGGCGCGGCGGGCCGAGACCCCCGTCCCGTCTGCACACAGGACGCCGACGGCCCGGCCGCCCCGCACGACCACGGAGGTGACGTCGACACCCGTGCGTACGACGACGCCGGCCTCCTCGGCTGCCTCGACCATCGCCGCAGCGAGGACCTTGGCTCCGCCGACCGGCACCGGCATGCCGTGCGTCTGCGCGGCCATCGCCAGCAGCATCGCCGCCGGTGTCGAGCCGGGGCTGTCCACGCCGATGTCGGCGTGGGTCGCGTTGGACGCGAACAGCATCCTCGCCGGGTCGTCGGCGAAGCGCAGCCGGACCCAGTCCTCGACGGGCTCGAGCAGGGTCCGTGCGGTCGCCATCACCTCGCGCGGCGTCGTCCGCCCCGCGAACCTGGCCAGGGGCAGCGGCGCGCCGACCGGTCCCATCATCGCGTCGAACAGCGGCACCCCGAGCCGCTCCCACCAGGCGACCGCGTCCAGCCAGGCCCGGCCGTCGCGGCCCAGGCCGGCGGCGGTCGCCTCCGCCGTTCGCCGCATCACGCCCGCGGCCGCGCTCCGGTCCCAGACCGCGGCGACGGGGACGTCGGTGTGCGCCCACGCGACCCGGCGGTCGAGGCCGAGCTGCTGCAGGACCGGGAAGGTGTGCAGCACGCCGTAGAAGGCCGACCCCCAGTCGTGCAGGTAGCCGCGGTCGGTCGTGATGCTGCCGACGGCGCCACCGGCGACAGCGCGGCGCTCGAGCAGCTCGACGCTCCACCCCGCGCGCGCGAGCAGGGTGGCGGCGGTCAGCCCGTTGGGCCCGGCCCCGATCACCACCGCGTCGACGGTCACGCACCCGAGGCTGTCACAGCGCAGGCCCCCGGGAGCACAGCACGCGCCCCCGGCGATCAAGACGGAGAGCCAGCGGGCTGAATTCGCGCCCAGGGACTCTCCAACCTGATCACGTCGGGCGGTGACGCGGGGCAGACGACGGGCCCGGCGCCTCCTTGCGGAGAGGCCGGGCCCGTCGGACGTGCCGGTGGAGCTAGTGCGAGTGGCCGTGGCCGCCGTGGCCGTGACCGGCCTCGGCTTCCTGCTGCTGCGGCTTCTCCGCGACGATCGTCTCGGTCGTCAGCAGCATGCTGGCGATGGAGGCGGCGTTGCGGACCGCGGAGCGGGTGACCTTGACCGGGTCGACGATGCCCTGCTTGACCAGGTCGCCGTACTCACCCGTCGCGGCGTTGAGGCCCTGACCCTTGCCGAGCTCGCGAGCCCGGTTGACCGCGACGCGGCCTTCCAACCCGGCGTTGGCGGCGATCCAGTAGGCCGGCTCGTCGAGAGCCTTGCGGACGATCTGGACGCCGAGCAGCTCGTCGCCCTTCAGGCCGAGCCCCTTGTCGAGCACGGACGACGCGTGGATGAGAGCAGCCCCACCACCGCAGACGATGCCCTCCTCGACCGCCGCGCGGGTCGCCGAGATGGCGTCCTCGAGGCGGTGCTTGAGCTCCTTGAGCTCGGTCTCGGTGTGGGCCCCGACCTGGATGACGCCGACACCGCCCGCGAGCTTGGCGAGCCGCTCCTGCAGCTTCTCCTTGTCCCAGTCGGAGTCGCTGTTCTCGATCTCCTGCTTGATCTGCGCGATGCGTCCGGCGACGTCGGCAGCCGAACCGTCGCCGTCGACGATCGTCGTCAGCTCCTTGGTGACCGTGACGGTGCGGGCCTTGCCCAGCACCTCGAGGCCGACCTGGTCGAGCTTGAGACCGACCTCGGCGGAGATGACCTGCGCGCCCGTGAGAATGGCCATGTCCTGCAGCATCGCCTTGCGGCGGTCGCCGAACCCGGGGGCCTTGACCGCCGCGACCTTCAGCGTCTTGCGGATCGCGTTGACGACCAGCGTCGAGAGCGCCTCGCCGTCGACGTCCTCCGCGACGATGAGCAGCTGCTTCTGGGCCTGCACGACCTTCTCGAGCAGGGGCAGCAGGTCGGACAGCGACGAGACCTTGCCGTTGACGATGAGGACGGCCGGCTCGTCCAGCACGCACTCCATCCGCTCGGCGTCGGTGACGAAGTACGGCGAGATGTAGCCCTTGTCGAACTGCATGCCCTCGGTCAGCTCGAGCTCGAGCCCGGTGGTGTTGGACTCCTCGACGGTGATGACGCCGTCCTTGCCGACCTTGTCCATCGCCTCGGCGATGAGCTCGCCGACCTTCGCGTCCTGCGCGGAGATGGCAGCAACCGCAGCGATCTCGGCATGGGTCTGGACCTCGGTGGCCGCCTTGAGCAGGGCCTCGCTGACGGCCTCGACGGCGGCGTCGATGCCGACCTTCAGACCCATCGGGTTGGCGCCGGCCGCGACGTGGCGCAGGCCCTCGTGGACCATCGCCTGGCCGAGGACGGTGGCGGTGGTGGTGCCGTCGCCCGCGATGTCGTTGGTCTTGGTGGCGACCTCCTTGGCCAGCTGCGCGCCCATGTTCTCGTAGGGGTCGCTCAGCTCGACCTCGCGCGCGATGGTCACGCCGTCGTTGGTGATGGTCGGTCCGCCGTAGGACTTGGCGATGACCACGTTGCGGCCACGCGGGCCGAGCGTGACCTTGACGGTGTCGGCCAGCTGGTCGACGCCGCGTTCGAGGCTGCGACGTGCATCCTCGGAGAAGCTCAGGATCTTGGACATGCGTTCCTTCCGGAAAATGAGTGACGCCCCGGGCCCCAGCGGGGTCCGGGGCGCCAGAAGAGCTTGGAGTCCTAGCCCTCGATGACGGCGAGGACGTCGCGGGCGGAGAGCACGAGGTACTCCTCGCCGTTGTACTTGACCTCGGTGCCGCCGTACTTGCTGTAGAGCACCTTGTCGCCGACCTTGACGTCGAGCGGCACACGGGCGCCGTCCTCGAACCGGCCGGGGCCGACGGCCAGGACGGTGCCCTCCTGGGGCTTCTCCTTGGCCGTGTCAGGGATCACGAGGCCGGAGGCCGTCGTCGTCTCGGCCTCGCTGGCCTGGACGACGATGCGGTCCTCGAGCGGCTTGATGGCGACCTTGGTAAGGGTGCCGGATGTCACAGTGCCTCCTGGTAGAGCTGTCGGGGGCGGGACCAGCCGACCTGCCGTCGCGGGGGTCAGGAGCCTGTCTCGCTGTCTGGCACTCTAGCCCTTCGAGTGCCAGCCGCACAAGCGGGAGGGTGGCGCAGGCTCAGCGCACGAAGACGAACACGACGTACGCCGTGTAGACGACGACGAGGACGGCGCCGCCCAGCCGGCGCACGGCACCGTCCCGGGCCAGCGCGAGCAGGACGAGCGGCAGGACGGCCGCGGCGAGGGCCGGCGCGAGCACTGCCCCGGTCGCGAGGGGCCGGACCAGTGCGGCCGTCCCGAGCGTCGCGGTGGCGTTGTAGGCCGCGCTGCCGACGATGCCGGCGACCGCGACCTCGCCGACGTCGTGACGCGCTGCGGCAAACACGAGGGCGAACAGCTCGGCGGTGGTCGCGAGCGCGAGCAGCGTGAGCCCGATCGCCGTGTCGTCCTGGTGCAGGGTCCGGACGACCCGGGTCGCGCCCTCGACCGCCGCCTCGCCGCCCGCCGTCATCACCAGCAGGCCGACGACGGTCAGGAGCAGCGCGAGTCCCGGCGTCCGGTCCTTCTCGCCCTCCTCCTCGATCTCGGCCAGCTCGCCGATCGACGGGGGCCGGCGCTCGCGCCGCCAGATGACCGCGACCAGCACGATGTAGGCCAGGACGAGCAGGCCACCCTCGAGCCTCCCGACGTGGCCTCCCAGGACAGCCAGCACCGCCAGTCCACCTGCCACGGAGGACAGGACGGCGTAGACCCGGACGCGGTGCCCGACCGGCACCGGCCGGAACAGCGCCGCGAGGCCCAGCGTGGCGGTGAGCATCGTGACGTTGGCGCCGAGCGCGTCACCCGCCGCAAGCCCGGGATGGCCGGTGCCGGAGGCGAGCACACCGGTCAGGAGCTCCTCCGGCTCCGCGCCGGCGAGCAGCAGGCCGACCGCGAGGACGGTCACGCCGAGTCGCTTCGACGCTGCGGCGGCGTTCTCCACGAACAGCTCCGCGCCCCCGACCAGCAGTGCTGTCGCAACAGCGAGCAGCAGCAGCCCGATCACGCGTTGACCACCTCGGTGACCGGCATCGAGCTGTCAGCGGGGAGCTCGAGGGCGCTGGGCGGCACACCCGCGGCGACGAGCCGCGATCCGAGAGCGGCGACCATCGCGCCGTTGTCGGTGCACAGCCCTGGGCGCGGCACACGCAAGCGGACACCCGCGACGTCGCAGCGCTCCTGTGCCAGGGCGCGCAGGCGGCTGTTGGCGGCGACGCCGCCACCGATCAGGAGGTGGTCCACGCCCTTCGCCGTGCACGCAGCGACCGCCTTGCTGGTCAGCACGTCGACGACCGCTTCCTGGAACGATGCGCAGACGTCGGCGACCGGGATGTCTCCTTCATGCGCCTCGACCCAGCGGGCGACGGCGGTCTTCAGACCGCTGAAGGACACGTCGTACTCGCCCTTCGTCCTGCCGCGCGGGAACGCGATGGCCGCCGGATCTCCGTCGCGCGCCAGGCGGTCGACCACGGGCCCGCCAGGGAAGCCGAGGCCGAGCAGTCTCGCCACCTTGTCGAAGGCCTCGCCCGCGGCGTCGTCCATCGTCTGCCCGAGTGGGTCGAGGGTCCGGGTGACGTCGTCGACGAGGAGCAGCGACGAGTGCCCACCGGAGACCAGCATCGCGATGCAGGGCTCCGGCAGAGGACCGTGCTCCAGCACGTCGACTGCGACGTGCGCGGCAAGGTGGTTGACGCCGTAGAGCGGTACGTCGAGTGCGAGCGCGTAGGACTTCGCCGCGGCGACACCGACGAGCAGCGCGCCGGCCAGGCCGGGTCCGCTCGTCACCGCGATGGCATCGAGGTCGGCCAGCCGCACGCCGGCGGTCTCGAGTGCCCGATGGACCGTCGGCACCATGGCCTCGAGGTGAGCCCGGCTCGCGACCTCCGGCACGACGCCACCGAACCTCGCGTGCGCCTCCACCGACGACGCAATGGCGTCGGCCAGCAACGTGGTGCCGCGGACGATGCCGATGCCGGTCTCGTCGCAGGACGTCTCGATGCCGAGTACGAGCGGCTCGTCGGTCATGAGCGCATCATCACGAGCGCATCGGCGCCACTGGGCTGGTAGTAGCCGCGGCGCACACCCGACGGCCGGAAGCCGAAGCGCTCGTAGAGCGCGATGGCGCGGGCGTTGTCGGCGCGTACCTCGAGGACGACGCGGCGTTGGTTGCGACGGGCTGCCTCATCGAGCAGAGCCTGCAGCAGCCGCGTTCCCAGGCCATGACCCTGCTCGTCACGGGCGACCGCGATCGTCTGCACGAACGCCTCGTCCGGGTAGTCGCAGAGCCCGGCGTAGCCGCGCACGGCCACCCCGTCCACGGCGACCAGGTAGTGGCGCGTGTCGAGCTGTCCGAGCTCGGACCAGTAGGTGCCTGCGCTCCAGCGGTCGTCGGTGAACAGGTCGTTCTCCAGCGCGAGCACGTCGCCGATGTGCCACCAGCGCATCCGGGTCAGGTTCACGCGGTTACCCGTTTCGGCGGGCCCGGCTGCTCGGCGTCGGGCCGTCGCAGGTACAGCGGGACCAGGGGCTCGGCCGCCGTGCCGATGCGCGGAGCGACAACCTGCACGAGCAGCGCCGGTGACGGGTACCGCGGCTCCGTGCGGACATCGAGACCGGCCAGTACGGCGGCGTACACGATCGCGCCGTCGCCCAGGACGGGGACGTCGTGCAGCCGGTCGACGAGCTCGGACGGCGCGGAGACACCGGGGCCCGCCACCCGCGCGCCGGCGGCGTCGTAGCGCGCCCAGTAGACCTCCCGACGCCGCGCGTCCGTCATGGCCACACGCTCGCCGGTGCCGAGACCGTCGAGCGAGCAGGTGCCGTAGGCAGGGATGCGGAGAGCGTCCGCGAGGGTCGCGGCAGTCACGATGCCGACGCGCAGTCCTGTGAAGGGCCCGGGACCGAGTCCCACGACCACCGCACCCAGGTCGCGGCGGTCGATGCGGGCCTCGAGCAGAACGGTGCGGATGCCGGCAGCCAGCAGCTCGCCGTGCCGGCGGGCGTCGACGACGACGCACTCGGCGACAGCCCCGCCGTCGAGGTCCACGAGGGCGACCGAGACTGCCGGCGTCGACGTGTCGAGACCGAGGACCAGCACGCCGCCATTCCTTCCTTCGCTCCGCTCATCGGGAGCCTAGGTGGCCGCACAACGGCAGCGGCCGCCTCCCCGAGGGGAGGCGGCCGCGATGTGCGCGTGGGACTACGGCTTCAGGAAGGCGTCGTCACCGGGCTTGCCCTGCGCGTCGCCAGGAGCGGCGTCGATGGAGCCGGATGTCTCGTCGGTGGTGACGACGGCGTCGCCCTTGAACACGCCGCCTCCCTTGCCGTCGAGCACCGCGATGCGGACGCCGGTGTAGCCGGCGTGCGAGTCCTTGCTGAAGCGGAAGGGAGTCACGCCGGGGCCCTTGAAGCCACCCTTCTCCACCGCCGCGATCAGCGACTGGCGCGTCGGGTTGGCGCCCGCCGCGTTGAGGGCCTGCGCGAACGTGTAGGCCATCGACATGCCGTACTCGACGTTGCCGTCGAAGGGCAGCTTCGGGATGTACTTGTCGTGGATCTTCTTGAACAGCGTGATCCACGGGTCCGCGGTGTCACCGGTCAGCGGCAGGTAGGTGTCGGTCACGATGCCGGTCAGCAGCTGACCGCCCACCGCACCCTTCGAGAACGTCCCGAGCAGGCCGGTGAGGGTCGTCGGGTCGGACCCGACGTTGGTGACGACCAGCTGCGGCTTGTAGCCGATCTTGAGGTCGGTGAGCAGTGCAACGGCCGTCGCTGCCGGGATCGTGAACGTCGCCACGACCTCTGCACCCTTCGCCTTCAGGGTCGACAGCTGCGCGGCGATACCGGTGGGCTGGGCGAGCTGCGACGTCTCGTAGGGCTGCTTGTCCACGACCTGCGACGGGTCGAGCTGGCTGTCGAGGCCGGCGATGCCGTCCTTGCCGAAGTCGTCGTTCTGGTACAGGTAGCCGACCTTCTTGCCCGGGAAGTTGTCCTTGATGTACTTGCCGAGGACCTTGCCCTCGATCAGGTAGTCGGGCTGCCAGCCGAACGTGTACGGGTGACCCTTCGGGTCGTCCCAGAGCCGGGCACCCGAGGCGACGAACAGGTCCGGCACGCGGGACTGGTTGAGGTAGTCGATGACCTTCGAGTGCGTCGGGGTGCCGAGACCGTTGACGATCGCGAACACCTTGTCCTGCAGCACCAGCTGCTTGACGACGTCGACGGTGTTGGCCGGGTTGTAGCCGTCGTCCTTGTACTTGAACTGGATGGAGCGGCCGTTGACGCCGCCGCCGTCGTTGATGTACTTGAACATCGCGTCGGCTGCGGGGCCGATCTCGCTGTAGCCCGGAGCGGCCGGACCCGTCAGCGGGTAGTGGGCGCCGATGGTGACCGTCGTTGCGGTCACGCCGGGAGCCGAGGCCTTGCTGTTGCCGCCGCCTCCGCCACCGCTGGAGCCACCGCACGCAGCCGCACCGAGCGCGAGAGCCGCTCCGACTGCGACCAGCTGCAGACGTGCCTTCGAGGACCTGCTTGTCATGGACACCTCACTGTCGGGGGACCGTCCGGTTCGATGTCCGGCCCCGTCTGTCGGAACCTAGCGGTCGGGCTCGCTCACGGTGACCTCTGTCACTGGATCGTTGCGCGCGGGTGTCGCGGGTGCCCTGCCGTGCAGCAGGCCCAGCAGTCGCCGTACGCCGCCTTGCAGACCTTGGGGGGCGGCGAGCATGACCACGATGAGCAACGCGCCGTACACGAGCAGTGGCAGGTTGTGCTGCACGTTGGTGCCGAGGCTGAAGCGGTCGCTCGCGTTGGAGCTCCAGGCGGGGAGCATCACCAGGGCGATCGCGCCGTAGACCGCACCGGTCAGGCTGCCGAGCCCGCCGAGGACCGCGCCTGCGAGGATCGACAGCGACAGGGCGACGCTGAACGCACCGGGCGACGCCTGTCCGCTGACAAAGGCCAGCAGGCCGCCGGCGAGGCCCGCGCAGGCCGCGGAGATGACGAAGGCGAGCACCTGCGTGCGGGCGACGTGGATGCCGGCGAGCTCAGCCGACACCTCGTCGTCACGAACCGCGCGAAAGGTGCGACCGACCCGGCTCGACGCGAGGTTGGCCAGCAGCACCAGTGTGATCAGGGCCGCCGACAGCGTGATCCACGCCTGCCACCGCTCCGGCGGGAAGTCGAGGCCGAGTGATGCGGGGGGTGGCCCCGACAGGACGTTGAGCCCGTTGTCGCCACCCAAGGTGTCGGCGTAGTGGCTGGTGAGCCCCGGCAGTCCGACCGCGAAGGCGAGAGTCGCACCGGCGAGATAGGGCCCGCGCAAACGGGCAGCGGCGGCTCCCACGAGCGCGCCGACAGCAGCGGTGACCACCACGCACAGCACCAGCACGACCGCGAGCGGAAGCGGGTTGTCGCGTTCGAGCAGGAGCGCACAGGTGTAGGCGCCGACCATCATCAGCGCGCCGTGGCCGAGCGAGATCTGGCCGTTCAGCCCCGTCAGCACGGTCAGGCCCGCCACCGCGACGACGTAGTAGCCGATGTTGGCCATCTGGAAGTCGCGGTAGGCGCTGACGGACGTCGTCAGGACAAGCAGCAGGAGGGCGCCGACGATCGCGAGCACCACGTGACGCACGAGGGTGCTGCGCAGCGGGCCGCGGCGCGGCAGTGCCAAGGTCGCCATCACACCCTCCGCGTCGCGGTCGTGGAGAACAAACCGCTCGGCTTGATCATCAGGACGAGGACGAGCACGGCGAGCGCCGAGAGCGTCTGCAGGTCGCTGCCGGCGTAGGCCGCGACGTAGTTCAGCAGCACGCCGAGTCCGACGCCTCCGAGGATCGCGCCGACCGGGCTGTCGAGGCCGCCGATGACGGCGCCGGTGAAGCCGAACACGAACACCTCGTCCATGCTCGTCGGGCTGAGCGGCACGTTGGGCGACACGAGGACCGCGGCCAGCGCGCCGATGACGGCGGCCAGCGCCCAGCCCAGGGTGAGCATCCGCCCGACGCGCACACCGAGCATCCGCGCGACCTCGCCCTCGAAGGCCGCCGCGCGCATCCGCAGGCCGACGTCCGTGTAGCGGAACAGCAGCCCGAGGAGCACCGCCACGACCAGCACGGAGACGATCACCCAGATGTCGAACGGCGCCAGCGCCGAGACGTCGCCGACGCGGTAGTTGACGTTCGAGAAGTGCGTCGGGTAGCGGTGCGGCGTGCCGCCGAAGAACATGCCGGCCAGGCCCTCGACGACGATGAACACCCCGAGCGTCACGACCACCGCGTTCAGTGGTGGTCCGTTCTCGACGGGTCGGACGAGCACCCGCTCCACGAAGGCCCCCAGCACGAGGCCGCTGGCCAGCGCGACGAGCAGCGCGACCCAGTACGACCCGCCGTGCTCGAGCACCTTGTAGGCGAGGTAGGCCGTGAACATCGCCATGGCGCCCTGCGCGAAGTTGAGCACCCGGGTGGCACGCCAGATCAGGACGAGCGAGAGCGCCACGGCCGCGTAGATCATGCCGCCCGACAGACCGCCCAGCGTGACGCTCAGGAAACGTGCCACTGCATGTGCTCCTAGAAGCCGAGGTAAGCGTGCCGGAGGTTGTCGTCGGCGGCGAGCTTCGCCGGGTCGTCCGACGCCACCACGCTCCCGAGGTTGAGCACGACGCCGTGGTCGGCGACCGACAGCGCGCTGCGGGCGTTCTGCTCGACGAGCAGCACGGTGAGGCCGGTCTCGTCGCACAGCCGCCGCACCAGGCCCATGATCTGCGCCGTGATGCGCGGGGCCAGGCCGAGCGACGGCTCGTCGAGGAGCAGCACCCGTGGGCGGGCGACCAGGGCACGGCCGAGGGCGAGCATCTGGCGCTCGCCGCCGGACAGTGTCATCGCAAGCCGCTTGCGGCGCTGGTCCAGCGGCGGGAACAGCGCGTAGGCCTCCTCCAGCGCAGCGGACCGGTCTGCCTTGTCCTTGCGCCACAGGCCGCCGAGCCGCAGGTTGTCGTCAACCGTCAGCTCCGCGATGACGCCGCGGCCCTCAGGCACGTGCGACATGCCGAGCTGGACGACGTCCTCCGGGGCCCGGCCGGCGATCTCCTTGCCGTCGAGCAGGACCGAGCCCGAGCGCGGTCGCACGAGGCCCGACAGCGACCGGAGCAGCGAGGACTTGCCCGCACCGTTGGCACCGAGCACGGCGGTGATGCTTCCCGCCGGCACACTCAGGGACACGCCGTTGAGCGCCGTGATCGCGCCGTACGACGTCACGAGGTCCTTGACCTCCAGGCTGAGGCCGCCCGCTCCCTCAGCCACCGCTGACCTCGGAGATGGACTCGTCGGTCGCGTCGACCTCGTCGCCGAGGTAGGCGGCGAGCACGCGTTCGTCGGAGCGCACCTGCGCCGGTGTGCCGGTCGCGATCACCTTGCCGAAGTCGAGGACGACGATGCGGTCGCAGACTGACATCACCAGGTCCATGTGGTGCTCGACCAGCATCACCGCCATCCGTCCTCGCAGTCCGCGGATGAGCTCGCCGAGGTCGTCCATCTCGGCAGCGGACAGGCCCGAGGCCGGCTCGTCGAGCAGCAGGATGTCCGGGTCGGCGACGAGCGCACGGGCGAGCGCGACGCGCTTCTGCAACGGGTAGGGCAGGCTGCCCGGCAGCCGGCCGGCGACCTCGGTGACGCCGAGCTCCTGAAGGACGGCCAGGGATCGCTCACGCAGCGCCGTCTCGTCGCGATCGGAGGGCGGGAGACCGAGCAGCGCGGTCGTGAAGCCGGCGCGCGCGTGCCGGTGCGCGCCCACCATGACGTTGTCGAGACAGGTGATGTGGGGGAAGAGCCCCAGGCCCTGCAGCGTCCGGGCGACGCCGAGCCGGGCGAGCTGGTGCGGCCGCAGTCGGCGCTGCGCCGTGCCCTTGATCTCCAGGGTCCCGCTTGTCGGGCGCACGAAGCCGCAGGCGACGTTGAACAGCGTCGTCTTCCCGGCGCCGTTGGGGCCGATGATCCCGACGACCTCGCCGGGATCGACGTGCATGCTCACGGCGTCCAGTGCGACCAGGCCGCCGAACCGCACCGTCAGGCCCTCGATGCGCAGAGCCGCCCGACTGGCTTCCGTCACGCTCGCGCCGCCTGCATCAAACCGGGTCTCCCGCTCGTTTCGGATCTGTCGCATCCTGCACCACAACTCATCGGATCACCGGGCGAGGGGTGGTTCGGGCTACGCAGGCCCCTCCCGATAGGTGGCGACGAGCTCGCGCTTGAGCACCTTCCCGGAGGGACCGAGCGGAAAGGCATCCGTGAAGAACACGCGCCGCGGGTACTTGTAGGCCGCGAGGTGCTCCTTGGCCCACGCCGAGAGCTCGGTGTCGCTGATCGTGTGTCCCGGCTCCGTGACCACCACTGCGCATACCTCTTCGCCGTACTGCGGGTCGGGCAGCCCGATCACCGCGACCTGCGCCACGGCCGGGTGCCGCAGCAGCGCCTCCTCGACCTCCCGCGGGTAGACGTTGTAACCGCCCCGGATCACCATGTCCTTCTTGCGGTCGACGATCGTCACGTATCCCTCGGCGTCCTTCGTGCCGAGGTCGCCGGTCCGGAACCAGCCGTCGACGATCGCCGCCGCCGTCGCGTCCGGCTTGTTGAGGTAGCCCGCGAACACGTTGTGGCCGCGTACGACGATCTCGCCGAGCTCGCCGGTGGGCAGCAGCTCGATCGAGTCGTCCTTGTCCGCCATCGCGATCTCGACCTCGACTCCCCAGATGGCCTTGCCCACCGTGCCCGGCCGCGGCTCGAAGCCGCGCTGGTTGAACGTGGCGACGGGCGATGTCTCCGTGAGCCCGTAGCCCTCGAGGACCTGCGTCCCGAACACCTCGGCGAACTTCTCGAGCACCGTGAGCGGCAGCGCGGCGCCGCCCGACAGGGCCAGCTTTAGCTTCGGCCGCAGCTCGGAGGCCTTCGCGGCCGCCAGCAGTCCGACGTACATCGTCGGCACGCCCATGAAGACCGTGCAGGCCTCGTCGACGAGCAGCTGCAGGGCCTGCAGGCCGTCGAAGCGGGGCAGCAGGACGACGGCGGCGCCAACGCGGAACGCGGTGTTCATGCAGCAGGTCTGGCCGAAGGTGTGGAACAGCGGGAGGCACCCGAGGACGACGTCGTCGGGTCCGATGTCGAAGGAGTCCATGGCCGAGACGTCGACGTTCATCTGCACGTTGAGGTGCGTGATCATCGCGCCCTTCGGCTTGCCCGTGGTCCCGCTCGTGTAGAGCACCACCGCGGTGTCCCCGGGCTCGCGCTGGACGAAGGTGTCGATGGGAGCCGCGGCCGCCGCAAGCTCGTCGATCCTGCCGACTGTGGCGTCGCCGGCCTCCATCACCGACAGGACGGGTACGCCGGCGAGCTCCGCGCCCTTCGCCCCTTCACCGAGCAGCGGCGCCGCGCAGATGAGCACCTTCGCGCCGGAGTCCTCCAGGACGTACTGGATCTCCTCCGCCTTCAGCAGCGCGTGCACCGGCACCGCGACGGCGCCGAGTGCCAGGGCGCCGAAGTAGGACAGCGGGAAGTGGGTGGTGTTGGGCAGCAGCAGCGCGACGCTGTCACCGGGTTGCACGCCGTGGTCGCGCAGCACCGCGGCGTACTGCCTGGCGCCGTGCCACAGCTCCCGGTAGGTCACCTTCGACGGGCCGAGGATCACAGCGGTGCGGTCGGCGTGCCGCACCGCCGACTCGGCGAGGATGCTCGCGATGGTCATGGACATGGGCGGAGTCTGCCCCGGGGCGGCGTTGGTCTGCCACCGCACTCACTCCGAGACTGGTGCGAACACTGACCAACGGGATCCGACCGGCGTGATGACCGCCGTCCTCCCGTCCTCGGCGGGACGCTCCAGGTGCACGTCCAACCGCGACTCCGCGAGTCCCTCCACCAGCCCCTCCCCCCACTCGACGACCGTGACGCTGTCCGGCAGCGAGTCGTCGAGATCGAGGTCGTCCAGCTCCAGTCGCCCGCCGGCGTCGCGCAGGCGGTAGGCGTCGACATGGACGAGCGGCACGGGCCCGGGATGGACCCTCGCGAGGACGAAGGTCGGGCTGGTCACCGGCCCGCGGACGCCGAGGGCCGCGCCGATGCCCTGCGTCAGGGCGGTCTTCCCGGCTCCGAGGGGGCCGCTCAGGACGACCAGGTCACCCGGTCGCAGCTCGGCGGCCAGCCGGACGCCAAGGGCGTGCGTGTTCTCAGGCTCGGCGAGGTGCTGCGGGAGCGGGCGCACGAGCTCGGTCCAGAAACCGCCGTGCCTGGCGAGGGGCGTGTAGCCGACGCTCGCCCAGAACGCCCGGCTGCCGGTCCGCGCGTCCCGCACCCCTACATGGGTGCGCACTGCTCCCTGCTCGGTCGCCCAGGCATGCGCCTCCTCGGCCAGCCGGCGGCCGAGCCCGTGACGGCGGTACGACGGATCCACAGCGCAGCGGCGGATCACCCAGGCGAGGCCCAGCCGGCGTACGCGGCAGGTCGCGAGCAGCTCTCCGGCATCGTCGCGGATCACCAAGCCGCCCGACTCCGCGAAGTCCGAAGCGATGGTGTCCGCGCTCTCCGACAGCGCGCCCGACGGCGGGTTGAGCGAGTCCTGACCGGCGAAGGCTCGCAGCGTCAGCTGCTGCACCTCGTCGATCGGCGCCGTGCCGCGGACCCGCTCGACGTGCAGGGCAGGCAGGTCGGGACCGCTGTTCACGCCGAGCGGGCCACCGACGTGGCAGCACGTCGCAGCAGTGCGCGCAGGTGCAACGTGACCAGCGGTGCCCGCTCGAGCTGGACCATGTGCCCGGCGCCTTCCACCACGACGAGCTGCGCCGACGGCAGGGTCTGGGCCATCAGCTGGCTGTGGGCCAGCGGCGTCAGCTTGTCCTTGCTGCCGACGAGGATGAGGGTCTCCACCCGGTCGAGCACATCGAGCGCGGCGAGCTTGTCGTGATCGGTGAAGGTGTCGTAGAACTCCGCGATCACGTCGACCGGTGTGTTGGCGGTCATCCGCTCGACGAACTCCACGAGCGAGGGGCTGACGTCCCGGCTCCCGAAGGCCCACGACCGCGAGATGAGGAACGCGAGGTCGGTGCCGAGTCGTCGCCCGCGCTCGAAGACCTCGGGCCGGGTGCGCATCCCGCGGGTCAGGAACGGCACGACGCGGTTCGTCACGGGGGCGACTGCGGTCGGCAACCCGAAAGCCGCCTCCGCGAGCTTGCCGGTGCTGGTCGACAGAAGCGCGACCGCGACGACGCGCGGGCCGAACAGCTCGGGGTGCTGGTCCGCGAGCGCCATGATCGTCATGCCGCCCATGGAGTGGCCGACGAGGACGACCGGACCGCGGGGTGCGCAGGTCTGCAGAACGGTGTAGAGGTCGCGGCCGAGCTGGTCGATCGTCGAGCTCCCCGCCGGGCTACGACCGCTCCTGCCGTGGGAACGGTGGTCGTAGAAGACAAGGCGTCCGGGGTTGTCCCCGGCGAAGGCCTGACGCTGGTAGTGCCAGACCGCAAGCTCCTGGGTGTAGCCGTGGAGGAACACGACGGTGGGTCCCCGGACGCCACCCTCCGGCCCTACCTCCTCGACGTGCAGCGGCACCCCGTCGTCGGCGACGACCCGGCGTTGGCGGTCGGCGGCGAGGCCGAAGAAGGGCTCGCGGGCCTCCGGGTCGGGACGCAGCCGTGCGCGGCCGACCGCATAGCGCTCGGCCGCCAGGCCGGCGGCGGCACCTACGGCGATCACCCCGGCGACGGCGCCGAGAGCCCCGGCACGGCGTCGGGCTGTCATCGTTCCTCCTGCAGGTAGGTCCGCGGCACACGGGCACCGACGCGGGTGACGATCTCGTAGTTGATGGTGCCGAGCCAGTCGGCCCAGTCCTGGGCCGTCGGCTCGCCGCCGGCACCCGACCCGAACAGCAGGACCTCGTCCCCCGCGTGGACGTCATCGGCTCCGACGTCGAGGACGAACTGGTCCATGCAGACCGTCCCCGCGATCGTGCGCCGCGTGCCCGCCAGCTGCACCTCGGCGACGTTGGTGGCGCTGCGCGGGATGCCGTCGGCGTAGCCGAGGGGCACCAGCGCCAGCGTTGTGTCGTCGGCAGTGACGTAGCGGTGCAGGTAGCTGACTCCGCTGCCGGCGGGCACGCGCTTCGTCAACGCGACGGTCGACGCGAGCGTCATCGCCGGCCGCAGGCCGAAGGCCGACGGCCCGCCGAGCTGAGGAACTGGCGACAGCCCGTAGACCGCGAGGCCGGGTCTCACGAGGTCGTAGTGCGTCTCGGGTGCCGTGAGCGTCGCCGCCGAGTTGGCGAGGTGACGGACCTCGGGCTGCAGGCCGGCCGCGGCCGCGACGGCGAGCGCCTCGCGGAACACGGCGGCCTGCCGGCTGTTGGTGGGGTGATCGGGCCCGCCGTCGGCAAAGGCGAAGTGGCTCCAGACGCCCGTCACCTTCAGGCCGCCCTCGGCCTCGGCCTTGGCGGCCGCTTCGCACAGGTCCGGCCAGTCGGCAGTCGGCGCGCCACCGCGCGACAGACCCGTGTCGACCTTCAGCTGCACCCTCGCCGTGACCCCCGTCGTGCGCCCCGCGGCCGCGGCGTCAGCCAGCTCCGCCCTCGAGTAGACACCGAGGTCGACACCGGCGGCCACAGCCGGCCGCAGGTCTTCGCCTGGGGTCGTCAGCCAGGCGAGGACGGGCCCGTCGATGTGCGCCGCGCGCAGTGCAAGTGCCTCCTCGAGGAACGCGACGCCGAGCCAGCTCGCACCACCCTGGACCGCTGCGCGAGCAGTCGGGACGAGGCCGTGTCCGTAGCCGTCCGCCTTGACCACGGCCATCACCCCGGCGCCGGCGGCGGCGCGCTCCGCCAGCGCACCGACGTTGTGCCGGATCGCGGCGAGGTCGACGCGGGCCTCGGTCCTCATGGGTCCATTCTCCCAGCCCGGACGGCGCGCACAGCCGCCGGCCAGAGCGCGAGCACCCGCGAGGCGGAGGTGCTTGCGCCGTCCGCGGCGAGGGCGCCGGCGACGCCGTGCAGGTAGGCACCGACCGCCCCGGCCGCGAGCGGGTGGAGACCCTGGGCGAGCAGCGCGCCGCAGCCGCCTGAGAGGACGTCGCCCGTGCCCGCCGTCGCGAGGACCGACGAGCCCGTGTCGTTCACGCAGACGCGGCCGCCGTCCGAGACCACTGTCGCGTCGCCCTTGAGCAGGATGGTCACACCGAGCTCGCCCGCCAGCCGCCGTACGGCACCGGCGCGATCGTCGCCGAGCTCGCGGCCGAACCGCTCGAACTCGCGGTCGTGGGGCGTCAGGAGTGTCGGCGCACTGCGGTCGCGCAGCCACTCGGGATGCTGCGCGCACAAGGTCAGGGCGTCCGCGTCGACGAGAACCGGCACGTCGGTCCCCAGGACGGCCTGTACGACGGCAGCCGCGTCGTCGTCGGTTCCGAGACCTGGTCCGACGACCCATGCCTGTACGCGACCGACGCCGACGACCCCCTCCCCGTCGCCGGCCTTGACCGTCGTGACCACGGCCTCCGGCCACGCGGACCGCACCTGCTCCGCGGCGTGGTCGACGCCCGCGAACCGGACCATCCCCGCGCCGGCGCGAACCGCCGCCCCCGTAGCGAGCACGGCCGCGCCGGTGTACGGCGTCGAGCCCGCGGCGATGCCGACGACGCCAGAGGTGTACTTGTCCCCGCCTGCCGGCCGGACCGGCAGCAGCAGGGCTACGTCGACCGCATCGAGCAGCTCCAGGTAAGGAGTGGGCAGGTAGGGCTCGAGGCCGATGTCGACCACGTGCACCCGGCCCGCGTGCAGACGCCCGGCCCCGACGTACAGCCCCGGCTTGCCGGTGCCGAACGTCACGGTGAGTCCGGCGCGCACCGCGGGCCCGGCGACCGCACCGGTGTCTGCGTCGACGCCGCTCGGCACGTCGACCGCCACCACGTGCTCACCCTCGACGACCAGCGCCGCGGCGTGGTCCCGGAGGGGTCCGTGACCGCCGATGCCGACGAGGCCATCGACGACGAGGTCGGCACTGTCGAGAGCCTCCGGCGGGCCGAGGCGACCACCGGCAGCGCGGAAAGCCGCCAGCGCGTCACCCTGGGCGTCTCCCGTCGGGACGGCTGTCACGGCCGCACCGCGGGCGGCCAGCCGCGCTCCGGCCCACAGCGCATCCGCGCCGTTGTTGCCGGACCCGACGAGCAGCACGACCCGCGAGCCGTAGACCGTGACGAGGCGCTGGGCGCAGGCAACCGCCAGGCCCGATGCCGCGCGCTGCATGAGCGCGCCCGCCGGCAGCCGGCTCATGAGCTGGGCCTCGGCGGCGCGGATCGCTGTGACCCGGTGAGCTGTTCTCACGACTCGGCCACGACGACAGCAGTCGCGATGCCGGCATCGTGCGACATCGACAGGTGCCACGACCGGATGCCCTGCGCGGTCGCCTCCTTCTCGACGCCGCCGGAGACTCTCAGCAGCGGCCGCCCTGACTCGTGCCGCACCACTTCGGCGTCCTGCCACCGCAGGCCACCCGGCGCACCGAGGGCCTTCGCCACCGCCTCCTTCGCTGCGAACCTCGCAGCGAGGGACGCGACGCCCCCGGACTCCAGCTCCTGCGTCGTGAACAGGCGCGTGGCGAGGTTGGGCGTGCGTCCGAGCGCCTGAGCCAGCCGCTCGACGTCGACCACGTCGATACCGACGCCGACGATCACGTCGCGCGGGCGAGCCGGAAGACGCGCAGGTTCCGATCGGTCTTCGCGACGTAGGTGTCGTAGGTCGGCCAGACCTTGGTCAGTCGCGGCCAGACCTCGGCCTTCTCGGCATCGGTCAGCAGGTGCGCGTCGACAGGCGTCGCGCGACCCGCGTAGGTCACCGAGGCACGCGGGGTCTCGAGGAGGTTGGCGGTCCAGGCCGGGTGCTTCGCGGTGCCGAAGTTGCTGCCCACGACGTACCAGACGTCGTCGCCGTCCGGCATCGTCGCGAGCGGTGTGGTGCGCTGCTGCCCGGTCTTCGCACCGGTCGTCGTCAGCAGCAGCGTGGGCACGATCAGCGACGTGACGGTGAAGCGGCCGCCGCTCAAGCGGCTCACGATCGTGTCCATCCGCGGCGCGAGCTTCAGAGCGACCGGCTGGAACTTCGACGTCTGGGCCGCCTTCTGCACGAGCCGGCCGAGTCGGCTGTCCAAGCGCACCGGGCGGGTGCTCATGCGGTCATCACTCGACGGTCACGCTCTTGGCGAGGTTGCGTGGCTGGTCGACGTCGAGGCCCTTGGCCATGGCGACCGCGGCGGAGAGCACCTGCATCGGGACGATCGTCAGCAGCGGCGTCAGCAGCGACTTGGTGTCAGGTATGCGGATGAGGTCGTCCGCGTAGGGCGTCACGGTGTCGTCTCCGTCGGTGGCGATGACGATCGTGCGTGCACCGCGCGCCCGGACCTCCTGCACGTTGTTGACGAGCTTGGCGGACAGTGCATGCCGAGCGGCGAGCACGACCACCGGCGTGCCCTTCTCGATCAGTGCGATCGGGCCGTGCTTGATCTCCCCGGCCGGGAAGCCCTCGGCGGAGATGTAGGCCAGCTCCTTGAGCTTCAGCGCCCCCTCGAGCGCCATCGGGTAGCCGACATGCCGGCCGAGGAACAGCACGCGTGGCTCCTGGGCGAGCTCGCGGGCCAGCTCGCGGACCGGCTCCATCCGCGACAGCACCTCGGCGACGAGATCCGGGATCTCCTGCAGGTCGCGCATGTGCGCGCGCACCTCGTCTGCGTCCCGAGTGCCGCGGACCTGCGCGAGGTAGAGCCCGACGACGTACATCGCGGCCAGCTGGGCGATGACGGCCTTCGTCGACGCGACCGCGACCTCCGGTCCGCCGCGGGTGTAGAACGCCGCGTCGCTCTCGCGGCTGATGGTCGAACCGACCGTGTTGGTGACCGCGAGCACCCACGCCTTCTGCGCGCGAGCGTGTCGGAGCGCCTCCAGCGTGTCGGCGGTCTCGCCGCTCTGGCTGATGGCGATGACGAGCGTGTTGCGACCGACCACGGGGTCGCGGTAGCGGAACTCCGACGCCATCTCGACGTGCACCGGCAGCCGGCACCACCGCTCGATGGCGTACTTCCCCACAAGACCGGAGTGGTACGACGAACCACAGGCGATGATGACGACCTGCTCGATGCCGCGGATGTCCTCGTCGCTCATCGCCAGCTCGTCGAGATGAAGCAGACCCTCTGCGGTCAGGCGCCCACCGAGGGTGTCGCGTACGGCGGCCGG
>JAODNA010000081.1 GCA_025465135.1 Frankiales bacterium
GCCGGCGCCGCAGCCGGCCGTGGCGCCGATCGCCCCGGCAGCCGCCGCGACGCCGGTCAAGCCGGTGAGCAAGCGCGTCCGCTACGAGGCGGGCACGCTGCTTGCCCTTCTCGCCGGTGCGATGGTCTGGGCGATGCAGCAGCCGTCGTCGCAGCCGCGGCTCATCGGCGGCATGGCCCGCAAGTCGGGACCGGTGCCCGAGCCGGTGCCCGCCGGCCCGGCCCGGGGGATCGGCCGGTTCGCCGTAGCACGGGCTGTGCCGGCTCGTCGCCTCGTCTGACCCGGTTGGAGAAGCGGCACCGGAGCCGCGGGCATACGGTGCTGGCGTGAGCGAGTCGCGGCTGCTGGCTGCACCTGGTACCGGGCGGCGGGCCGCCTGGGTCTATGCCCTGCGGACCACCAACCCGCCCCCGGGGCGCGAGCCGGATCCGGTCACCCGCTGGCTGGTCGTGACGCGGGCCGCCGTCCTGCCCATGACGGTCTTCGCGGGACTCGTCGCGGGACTGCTCGCCGTCCGCGCCGACGGGTTCTCCTGGGCGGACTTCCTGCTGGCACTGCTCGGCATCACGGTCGCGCACACGGCCAACAACCTCATGAACGACCTCGCCGACACCCAGGTCGGCACGGACACCGACACCTATCCGCGGGCTCTCTACGCACCCCACCCGATCCTGTCCGGGCTCGTGACGAAGCGACAGCTCGTCATGGCCGTGCTGCTCTGCCAGGTCGTCGACCTCGTCATCCTGCTGGTGCTGCTGGGTCGGCGCGGGTGGCCGGTCGTCGCGTTCGCGCTCGCCGGGCTCTTCCTGTCTTACGCCTACACCGCGCCGCCGCTGCGGCTGAAGAAGATCGGCCTCGGCGAGCCCGACGTGTTCCTCACGTGGGGTCCGCTGATGGTCGCCGGGACCTACTTCTCGGCCGTCGGTCAGCTGCCCTGGCAGGTGTGGGTCGCGAGCGTCCCTTACGGCTTGCTCTGCACGACGGTGCTCATGGGCAAGCACATCGACAAGATCCCGTACGACGCCCCGGCGGGGACCCGGACCCTGCCTGTCCTGCTCGGGGAGGCGCGCGCCCGGACAGCGACGAAGGCGCTGCTCGTGGCGTTCTACGTCACGACGGTGGGCGCCGTCGCGGTGAGCGCGCTGCCCTGGCCGGTGCTTGTCGTGCTGGGCGGATTTCCGCTGCTGCGCAAGGCTTTGCAGGCTCTGTCACGGCCTCGTCCGGACGAGCCACCGGCCGGCTTCCCGGTCTGGCCGCTCTGGTTCGCCGCGATCTGCTTCGTGCACACGCGGCGCGCCGGGCTGCTGCTCGTGGTCGGCCTCGCGGTCGCTGCGGTGTTCGCGATCGGCCTCCCTCTAGGCTGACCGCATGGTCGGCCTGCTCATCGTGCTGGTGACGTTCACCATCCTCGTCGCGGCCGTTCTCGCCGTGCTCGTCGCGGTCACCGTCGTGCCGATGTTCGTCACGCTGCAGATGGCCGAGTCGCGGCGGTTCTCGACGGCACGCTGGGCCGCCGTGTCGGCGGCGACCGTGCTCGTCGGACTCGCCTCGGCGTACTCCGTGCACAAGCACCACGGCAAGGCCGCGGTGCTCCCCCTGGCGCTGACCTGGGTCGCGCCCGGCATGCTCTGGCTGCTCGAGCAGGGCCAGACCCGCTGGGGCGGCCGCGCCGGCCTCCACGAGTAGCGCCGGCATGGCTCGACAGTGACCGCGAGCCGCCCTTCGCCGCTGCCCACGACGTGTGCGCGGCGCATGCTCACGTCGCATGCGTGGGACGCGCACACGTCAGCCGACTGCCGGTGGGTGTGCGCGGCGCACGCTCACGTCGCACGCGTGGGACGCGCACACGTCAGCGGGTGTCGATGACCCGGAACGCCTCGGCGAGGCGACCCTCCGCGAGGCCTGCGGACTGCGCGTTCATCGTCAGCCACATCCGCAGCATGTCCTCGAGGTTGTCCATGTGGCTCGTCTGCGACGCGTGCGCCCGCAGCGCCTCGACCTTGCGGTCGAAGACCTCGGTCACATCGACGTACCGGTTGGCGTCGGTGCCTCTCGACATCACCCAGACCTCCCCGACCGTCCAGGCCTCGAGCCCCTCCTCGGCCAGCTCGAGGTGGGTGAAGGGGTTGCGCGCGTCGGGATAGACAGCGCAGAGGGTGGCCTCGCCGGCTGCCAGGTGGTCCGGGTGGGACGCGTAGATGCGCTCCCAGTTGCGCTCCGGCGACTGCAGCAGCACCCGGTCGGGCCGCTTCTGCCGGATGACGCGGCTGATGTCGCGACGCAGGTCGAGGGTCACCTCCAGCCGCCCGTCCGGGTAACCGAGGAACACCACGTCCTCGACCCCGACGGCCTTCGCGGCCGCGCGCTGCTCCGCCTGCCGGATGCCGCCGATCTCGCTGCGCGGGACCGCCGGGTCGAACCCGCCCGCGTCGCCGTCGGTGATCACGCAGTACGAGACCTGGAGGCCCTCGTCGGTCCAGGTCGCGATCGTCCCGGCCGACCCGAAGTCGACGTCGTCAGGGTGGGCGACGACGACGAGCACCCGCTCGACGACGTACTCGTTGTCGGTCACGGGCCCATTCTGCCCGTCCACAGCACCCGGGCGTCGTCGCACCCCGTCCCTAGACTGGCTGGATGGATCCGGAGCGTCTGCTGGAGGGGCTCAACCCCCAGCAGCGCGCGGCGGTGGTCCACCAGGGCGCGCCCCTGCTCGTCGTCGCCGGGGCCGGCTCCGGCAAGACCAAGGTCCTGACCACGCGCATCGCCTACCTGCTGGCGGCCCGCAACGTCCAGCCCGGTGAGGTGCTCGCGATCACCTTCACCAACAAGGCGGCGGGCGAGATGAAGGAGCGCGTGGCCGCCCTCGTCGGCGGTCGCGCCCGAATGATGTGGGTGTCCACGTTCCACTCCGCCTGCGTGCGGATCCTGCGCGCGGAGGCCAAGAAGCTCGGGTTCACGAGCACGTTCTCCATCTACGACCAGGCCGACGCGCAACGGCTGATGACGCTGGTCTGCCGTGACCTCGATCTCGACCCGAAGCGGTTCCCGGCCCGGTCGATGAGCAACCAGGTCAGCGACCTGAAGAACGAGCTCGTCGACTGGGAGACCGCCCGCGACAAGGCGGAGAACGTCCTGCAGAAGCAGGTGGCGGAGGTCTACGCGACCTACCAGGCGCGGCTGCGCGAGGCCAACGCACTCGACTTCGACGACCTCATCATGACGAGCGTCAACCTGCTGCAGGCCTTCCCCGACGTCGCCGAGCACTACCGACGGCGCTTCCGGCACGTGCTCGTCGACGAGTACCAGGACACCAACCACGCGCAGTACACCTTCGTGCGACTTCTGAGTACGCCGGTCGGTGAGCTGCCGGCCGCCGAGCTCTGCGTCGTCGGCGACGCCGACCAGTCGATCTACGCCTTCCGCGGTGCGGACATCCGCAACATCAACGACTTCGAGATCGACTTCCCCGCCGCCGAGGTCGTGCTCCTCGAGCAGAACTACCGCTCCACGCAGACGATCCTGTCCGCTGCCAACGCGGTGATCTCCCGGAACCCGGAGCGCAAGGACAAGCGCTTGTGGACCGACTCCGGCGACGGCGAGCGGATCGTCGGCTACGTCGCCGACAACGAGCACGACGAGGCCGCCTTCGTCGCGGGTGAGGTCGACCAGCTGCTCGACGAGCACGGCATCAAGCACTCCGACGTCGCCGTGTTCTACCGGACCAACGCGCAGTCGCGGGTGTTCGAGGAGGTGTTCGTCCGCGTCGGGCTGCCCTACCGCGTCGTCGGCGGCGTCCGCTTCTACGAGCGCAAGGAGGTGCGCGACGCGCTCGCCTACCTGCGGGTCCTCGCCAACCCGGCCGACACGGTGTCCTTGCGCCGCATCCTCAACACCCCGCGGCGCGGCATCGGCGACCGCGCCGAGGCGTGCATCGAGGCCTTCGCGTCGCGCGAGCGGATCGGCTTCGCGGCGGCCGTACGCCGGTGCGACGAGGTGCCCGGTCTGGTTCCCCGATCCGCCAAGGCCGTCATGGACTTCGCCGACCTCATGGACGAGCTGCGCGCGCTCGTCGAGGGCAACATGCCGCCGGCCGAGGTGCTCGAGGCGGTGCTCGACCGGACCGGCTACCTCGCGGAGCTCGCATCGAGCAACGACCCCCAGGACGAGTCGCGGGTGGAGAACCTCGCCGAGCTGGTCGGCGTCGCCCGCGAGTTCAGCGAGCGGGTGCCCGACGGGGGCGTGCCGGAGTTCATGGAGCAGGTGTCGCTCGTCGCCGACGCCGACACGGTCCCTGGCGAGGGCGACGGGGTCGTGACCCTGATGACGCTGCACGCCGCGAAGGGCCTGGAGTACCCCGCCGTCTTCCTCACCGGTCTGGAAGACGGCGTGTTCCCGCACCTGCGCACCCTCGGCGACGAGCGCGAGCTGCAGGAGGAGCGCAGGCTCGCCTACGTCGGCATCACCCGGGCCCGCGAGCGTCTCTACCTGTCGCGCGCCCACGTCCGCAGCGCGTGGGGGCAGACGACCTACAACCCCCCGTCGCGGTTCCTCGAGGAGGTGCCGGAGGCGCTGGTCGACTGGCGTCGCGGCGAGTCGAGCGTGACGGCGCCGCCGTCAGCGCTGACAGCGGTCACGGCGCGGATCATGGGGACTGCGCGGGGCCGCACGGCGGGCCCTGGGCTGCGCCCCATCCCGGCCCTCGAGATCGGCGACCGCGTCAACCACGACGCGTTCGGGCTCGGTGTCGTGACGGCGACGCGCGGCGCCGGCGACTCGACGCAGGCCGAGGTCGACTTCGGCGCGGGGACCGGCAGCAAGTGGCTGCTCCTGCGCTATGCGCCGCTGGAGAAGATCTAGACGAAGATGCCGTGCTTGGCGAGCCACGGCACGGGGTTGATCGGGACGTCGTTGATGCGCACCTCGAAGTGCAGGTGCGGCCCGGTCGAGTGCCCGGTGTCGCCCTCGTTGGCGATCTGCTCGCCCGCCGTCACGCGACCGCTGTGAATCAGGATCTTGCTGAGGTGGGCGTAGTAGGTGACGGTGCCGTCGTCGTGCTGGATCTTCACGATGTTGCCGTAGCCGCTCTCGCTGTCGGCCTCGATGATCGTCCCCGCAGTGACGGCCCGGACGGGGGAGCCGTAGGGCCCGGCGAGGTCGATCCCGGTGTGCATCCGCCCCCAGCGCCACTTGAAGCCGGACGTGAGAACGCCGACGCCCGGGCGGACGTAGTCGGGGAGGTGCACGGCCACCCGGCGGGAGCGCGAGGCCCGGGCCGGTGCCCGGGTCGCCAGCACCGTGTGGGGCGCGTCGAGCAGGGACAGGTCGCGGCGGTTGGACACGATCGTCTGCTGCTCCGCAAGCACCATCGGCGAGGTCGATGCCGCGGCGGTCAGGGCGATGGGGGCCTTCGGCGCGTGCGGCAGCACGGCCAGCCCGCCGAGGGCGGCTCCGACGCTGAGCAGCAGGACGGCAGGCACCATCGCCGTACGGCGGCGGGACGGCGCCGGCGCGGCATGGCGCGGCGTGCGGGACGGCGGCAAGGAAAAGGCTCCGAGATCGGGGACAGGCCTGGTGCGCGAGCGCCACGTCGTACGGCGGCGCGCACACAAAGACCCGCTCAGGAGCAGCGGGCCGTTATCCGCACGTTACAAGGTCCCCGAGGCGGGGGGCAATGGGGGTGGGTCTGCCCCGGTTCAGGCAGGTGCGACGGCGGGGGTCTGGTGGGCCCGCTCAGGCGGGGCCGGGACGGGTCCTGCCTCCGTCAGGGTGAGGGTTGTCACACCCGCGGTCTGGGTCCGGCCGTCCTCGTCGAGGTGGGCCAGCAGGGTGGCGATCTCGTGGACGACCGAGCCCGAGATCGGCAGCGACATGTGACCCACGCCGTGCAAGGCGATGTTGCGGGCCTGGAGGTCGGGGTGGTCGATGGCGGCAGCGTGCTGCGGGACGATCAGCTGGTCCAGGTCGCTCCAGAACGCGACGAAGCGGGTCCGGCAGCCCGGGGCGGGCGCGGCCAGCTCCTGCATGAGCTCAGAGCCCGGCCGCAGCTGCCGGACGACCCCGCCCGGCCACAGCTTGGCGGCGTGGGTGCCGGCATGGGGCGTGCCCAGCGTGCAGAGCGTGTGCACCCGGGCGTCGCCCCCCATCCGCTGCACGTAGTAGCGCGCGACGACCCCACCGAGGGAGTGCCCGACGACGTGGACCCGCTCGTAGCCGGTCTCCTCGCAGGTCTTCTCGACCAGGGCGGCGAGCCGGGCGGACACCGAGCGGATGTCCTGTGTCAGGGGGCTGTAGTTGAGGGTGATCACGCGGCCGAAGCCCCGGCGCCGCAGCGCCCGGCGCAGCAGCGTGAAGATCGAGCGGTTGTCGACGAGGCCGTGCACCAGCAGGATCGGCGTGCCGGCGGCGACGACGTCGCCCATCAGCAGCCCGCGCTGCAGCGGCGGCAGGTCGCCCAGCGTGAACCGGCCCTGGTCCTCGCGGGCCAGGCCGCCCGCCTTGCCGGCGCCGATGCCGAGCGGGTAGAGGGCGAGGTGGGCCGTGATCCACGCGATCTCGGTGCCCGCGCCGCGCAGACCGGCCGGGCTGATGACGGTGCGGAGCCCCCGCCGGGTCGAGCGCCCGGCGGCTGCCAGGGTCGGCCGAGGATCGCGCACGAAGTCCTCCACGGGTCAGGGTGTTCTCGTCAGCGGACGCTAGTGGCGGACATGCCCGTCTGGTACGGAATCACACAACGACGCGCTCAGAGGTGGCCCGGAAGTGGGGCTCCCCACCGGGCCCATCTCCGGGCAAGTCGCTCGTCGGAGGACATCTCGACCAGGCCGTGGAGGTACGACGGCACCGCGGCCGGCTCGGCAACGGCGTCGGCGAAGCCGAGGGCCAGCAGGTCGGCCGGCGTGATGCGCATCAGGTCGGCGCACTCCTCGGCCGGGCGGCGCAGGGCCGCGGCCGCGCCCTCCGGCCCGATCGCGGCGAAGTAGGCGTCCTGGGTCAGCAGCACGACATCGGTCGTGGCTGCCGCCAGGGCTCCGCCCGAGCCGCCCTCGCCGTGGACGAGCGCGACCGTCGGGGTCGGACAGGCGAGCAGCGCGTCGAGCGCCTCTCCCATGGCCGCGGCGATGCCGCCGTCCTCGCTCTCGGTGCCCGGGTCGGCGCCCGGGGTGTCGACGAGCGACAGGACCGGCAGCCCGAGGCGACCGGCCAGGCGGTACGCGCGGGTGGCCAG
>JAODNA010000109.1 GCA_025465135.1 Frankiales bacterium
GCCCCTGGCGGCCGGGGGGCTACACCTCCTCGAGCGGGCTCGGGGCCACCAGCCGCAAGCACCACCGCGCGAAGCAGACAGGTTGGACGCCGTCGCCGCTGCCCGGACTCATGGCGATCGGGTTGGAGAGTCTCCGGACGTTTCCGAGCGCGACGAGCTCTCCAACCTGATCGTGAGGGACGAAGGAGCGCGCTGGAAGCACGCCGCGCGGTAGGGCAGGTTGTCCTCCCGAACCTCGTCCCGCGCGGCCGCGTGGCCCGAGTCGCGACGCGGTGAAGGCGCTGCTCACAGGAGCGCGCGACCGGAGCTGGCGAACGCCTCCGCCAGCTCAGCCACATCGGACGACGTCATGGGCCGCAGCGTCTCGCCGTCGCGCATCCACACGTCCGGGGCGTCCCAACGCTGCGCGGCCAGTGACCGGACCAGGATCTTGCCCGTCGCGGTGCGAGGCGGATCGGGTACGACACGGACGAAGCGCGGCACCCACTGCGGGGAGCAGTCGGGCTGCTCGCCCGCCCACTGCGCGAAGCCGGCCGGGTCGAAGGCGTTGGTCGGTACGACGGCGGCCATCACCTGGTCACCAGCGACCGGGTCCGGGACGGCGTACACGACGGCCTCGATGACGGCCGAGTGTCGCGTCAGAAGTCGGGCGACCGGTGCGGCGGGGAAGTTCTCCCCGCCCACGCGTAGGCGGTCCAGCGAGCGGCCCGCGAAGTAGAGGAAGCCGTCGGGGTCGCGATAGCCGAGGTCGCCGCTCCAGTAGCGGCCGTCGCGGCTGCGATGCGCGCTGTCCTCCGGCGCGTCCCAGTAGCCCTCGAAGCCACCGACACCGTCCACGTTGACGAGCTCCCCCACCGCGGCGTCGGCGTTCAAGAGGCGGCCATGCGCGTCCAGCTCCGCGGGCGGGCACTCCTCCTCCGTCTCCGGGTCGAGGACGCGGATGTCGCCCACCCCGACGCCGAGCGCACCCGGTGGGGTCTGCGGCGTCTTCGTGATGCTGATGCCCCCCTCGGTCGAGCCGAAGCCGTCGAGGACCTCGCACGCGAAGCGGTCGGCGAAGCGCCCGATGTCGACGGGCGCAGCCTCGTTGCCGAACACCCGCCGCAGCGGGTTGTCAGCGTCATCCGGACGCTCGGGCTGGGCGAGCACGTAGGACAGCGGCGTGCCGACGTAGTTGGCGTACGTCGCGCCGTACCGACGCACATCGGGGAGGAACTGCGACGCCGAGAACCTGCGCCGGAGCGCAACCGTGGCCCCGACCGCAAGGCTGGGCGTCCAGCCGGCGATGACCGCGTTGCTGTGGAACAGCGGCATGGAGACGTAGGTGGCGTCGTCCGGCGTGAGCCCGACGCGCTGCACCATGCCGTAGCCGTACGTCGCGATCTTGCCCTGCGAGCAGCGGACCGCCTTCGCGCTGCCGGTGGTGCCGCTCGTGAAGATGAGCATCAGCAGGTCGTCGAGCGCGGCCTCGTCCGGCGGGAGCTCAGCCGGCTCGTAGGTCGCGGTCTCCGTGTCGACGACCCGCGCGCCGCCGAGGTCGAGCCGCTCGAGCAGCCCGGCGCCGCCGGCATCGGTCAGAACGAGATCACAAGTGGTTCCACGCACGTCCGACGCGAGCTCGTCGCCGCGGCGGGCGGTGTTCAGGCCGACGACGACGAAGCGGCCCAGCGCCGCCGCGGCCAGCCAGAAGCTGAACTCCGGCACGTTCTCCAGCAGTACGCCGACGTGGGGCGGCCCCTCGCCGGTGCGCTGGCCGGCGTACCAGGCAGCGCGGGCGGCGGCCTCCGCAGTGTGCTCCGCCCAGGACCAGGCTCGGTCCTCGAACAGAAGCCCGGGTCGCGGGTCGTCGGCCCGCGCCCGCACCAGCGCGGACACCGTCGTGACCCACGGACTGCTCAGGCGGTCGCTCCGGCGGCCTCGACGAGCACCTTCGTGGCCCAGCCGTAGTCGGGCTTGCCGCTCGGCGAGCGCTGCATGGTCTCGACGGTGTGCACGAAGCGGGGCACCTTGTAGCGCGCGATCCGCGACGCGAGGTGCTGCTCGATCTCCTGCTGCGTCGGGGCTGCGGCACCCGGCCGGGTCTGCAGCACCGCAGCCACGCGCTGACCCCATCGCTCGTCCGGAATGCCCGCGACGACGGCGTCGATGACACCGGGCATCGACTTCAGCGCACCCTCGACCTCCTCGGGGTAGATCTTCTCGCCACCGGAGTTGATGCAGATCGACCCGCGGCCGAGGAAGCGCATGCTGCCGTCCTGCTCCACCGTGGCCATGTCGCCGAGGAGCACCCAGCGCTCGCCGTCGATCTCGACGAAGGTCTCCGCGGTCTTGACCGGGTCGCCGTAGTAGCCGAGCGGGATGTGGCCGCGTTGTGCGACCCGCCCGACGACGCCGCTGCCCGGCTGCACCACCTGGTGGTTCTCGTCGAAGACCCGCGTGCGCTCGTTGACGGCGAACTTCAGCCCCTCCGACGGCTGCGAGCCGGCGGCGGCGGTGCCGTTGAACCCCGTCTCGGTGGAGCCGAAGCTGTCGATGACGAAGACGTTGGGCAGCCGCTCGGCGATGAGATCACGAAGCGGTTGAGACAGGATCGCCCCCGCCGACGCGAGCGCGAAGAGCGAGGAGACGTCGTACTCCTTCTCCGCCAGCGCATCCACCAGGGGCAGCGCCATGGCGTCGCCGACGATCGTCATGCTGTTGCACTTCTCCTGCTCGATGAGCGCCAGCGCGCCGTGCCCGGTGTAGCGGCGGATCAGGCAGACCTTGCCGCCGCCCATGAAGTTGATGAAGCTGCCGAGCTCGGCCGCGCCGTGCATCAGCGGCGGCGACGGGAAGGACACGGCGGGGTCGTTGGCGGCCGCGCGTGGGCCGGCGTCCTCCGGCCTGGCGAGGGGCTCCTGCATCGGATACCCGCCGCCCATACCGGCGAAGAAGATGTCCTCCTGACGCCACATCACGCCCTTGGGCATGCCGGTTGTGCCTCCGGTGTAGATGACGAACAGGTCGTCGGCGGACCGCTCCGGGAAGCCGCTGCGATCCTCTGACTGGGCAGCGATCGCGTCGTCGTAGAGGACCGAACCAACGGGGAGCTGTCCGGTGACCGGGCCCACGGCGACCAGGTGCCTGACGCCGTCGACGCGCGGCAGGATCGCCCCCACGCGCTCGCCGAACTCGGTGTCGAACACCACGCCCTTGAGGTCGGCGTCCTTGTAGAGGTAGAGCAACTCGTCCTCGACGTAGCGGAAGTTCACGTTGATCGGCACGGCGCGGATCTTGAACAGCGCGATCATCGTCTCGAGGTACTCGGTGCCGTTCATCATGTGGCAGCCGATGTGGTCACCCGGCTGCACACCCGCCGACTGGAAGTGGTGGGCCAGCCTGTTGGCGCGTGCGTCCAGCTCGCGGAACGTCAGCCGGCGCCCTTCGGCGTAGAGGGCCTCCCGGTCCGGGACGGCATCGACGACGGCCTCGAACAGGTCCGCGATGTTGAACTGCATGTCAGTGCTTGAACCCCGATCCGGCGATTGCCCCGCCGTCGACCGCGAGCTCGGCACCGGTGACGTACGACGACGCGTCGCTCGCCAGCCAGGCGACCGCTTCCGCGACCTCTTCCGGCGTACCTGTCCGCTTGAGCGGGACCTGCTTGCCGACCGAGGCAACGTGCTCGTCCTTCGGCGCGAAGGCCCGCACCATCGGGGTGTCGATGCCGCCGGGGTGGACGCTGTTGACGCGGATGCCGTCGACGGCGAGCTCCAGCGCCGCAGACTTCGTCATGCCGCGGACGGCGAACTTGCTGGCGCAGTAGGCGATGACGTACTTGTTGCCGCCGAGGCCCTCGACGCTCGACAGGTTGACGATCGCGCCGCCACCGGCCCGCTTGATCGCCGGAGCGGCCTCGCGGATGCCGAGGAAGACACCGAGCGCGTTGACGTCGAGAACCTTGCGGAAGTCGGCCTCGGTCGTGTCAGCGATCGCCTTGATCAACAGGATGCCGGCGTTGTTGACCAGGATGTCGAGCTTGCCGAAGCGCGACTCGGTCTCGGCGACGGCCGCCTGCCACGACGCCTCGTCGGTGACGTCGAGGGTGACGGCGTGCGCGCTGTCGCCGATCGACGCGGCCGTCTCCTTCACCTCCGGCAGCACGTCGCCGATCACGACCTGGGCGCCCTCGGCGACGAAGAGCCGCGCCGTTGCAGCGCCCATCCCGCGAGCCCCGCCGCTGATGAGCGCGACCTTTCCCTCGAGTCGACCGCTCACTTCGGCTTGTCCTTTCCGACGACCCACATGGCGAAGAACTGGGAGCCGCCGCCGTACGCATGGCCGAGTGCCTTGCGCGCGCCGTCGACCTGGTGCTCCCCGGCGGTGCCGCGGACCTGGTTGGCGACCTCGAGGAAGCGGATCATCCCCGAGGCGCCGATCGGGTTCGACGAGAGCACGCCGCCCGACATGTTGATGGGCAGGTCACCGTCGAGTGCGGTGGTGCCGTCGTGGACCATCTTCCAGCCGGTGCCCTCCTCGGCGAAGCCGAGGTTCTCCAGCCACATCGGCTCGAACCAGCTGAACGGCACGTAGATCTCCGCGCAGTCGATCTCGCGGAACGGGTCGGTGATGCCGGCTTCGGCGTACACCGCCTTCGCGCAGTCGCGGCCCGCATGCGGGTTGACCCGGTCGCGCCCCGCACCCATCGTCGGCTCCGAGCGCACCGCGGTGCCGTGGATCCACGCGACCGGCCTGCTGCTCGCGTCGGCGGCCCTCTCGCTGCCGATCACCATCGCCGCCGCCCCGTCGGACGAGGGGCAGGTCTCGGCGTAGCGGATCGGGTCCCACAGCAGCGGCGACTCGATGATCTGCTCCATCGAGATGTCCGGCTGGTGCAGGTGCGCGTAGGGGTTCTTGAGCGCGTTGAGCCGGTCCTTCAGCACGACCTGGAAGCCGGTGTCGAGCGGCGCGTCGGCCTTGCGGATGTAGCCGCGGATGATCGGCGCGAAGTAGCCGCCGGCGCCGGCCACGAGCGGCTGCGAGAACGGGATCTTGATGGAGAGAGCCCACATCGCGTTGCTCTCGGACTGCTTCTCGAAGGCGACGGTCAGGACCCGTTCGTGTACGCCGGCCTGCACGAGGTGCGTCGCGACGATCGCCGTCGAGCCGCCGACGGAGCCGGCCGTGTGCACCCGGATGAGCGGCTTTCCGATCGCGCCGAGCGCCTCGGCGAGGTAGAGCTCGGGCATCATCACGCCCTCGAACATGTCGGGCGCCTTGCCGATGACCACGGCGTCGATGTCGGCGTACGTCAGGCCGGCGTCCTCGAGTGCCCGGTCGGCCGCCTCGCGGACGAGCCCGGCGATCGAGACGTCGTCGCGTTTGGCGACGTGCTTGGTCTGCCCGGTCCCGAGGACCGCAGCCAGCTGCCCGCTCATGAGGTGGCCTCCAGGACGCAGACGAGGTTCTGCTGCAGGGCTGGACCGCTGGTCGCATGTGCGACGGCTCGCTCGCCCTCGCCGGCCGACAGCCGGCGGGCCGCCTCGCCGATGCGGACCAGTCCGGCGACCATCACCGGGTTGGAGGCCAACGCTCCCCCGGAGGGGTTGATCGACGTCGCGGTCTCGTCGAGGCCGAGCGCCTCGGCGACGATGAGTTCCTGGTGCGAGAACGGCGCGTGCAGCTCGGCGAGATCGGCGCGGCCGCCGACTCCAGCCTTCTCCCCCGCCAGTCGCGTGCTGGCGGATTGCGACAGGTCACGCGATCCCAGAGCCTGTACGTCGATGCGGTGGTCGATGCCGCGGATCCAGGCAGGCCGCTCGCACAGCTCGCGTGCCTTGTCACCTGCCGCGAGCACGACCACGGCGGCACCGTCGCTGATCGGCGGGCAGTCGTGCATGCGCAGCGGGTCGGCGTACAGCGGCTCGTCGAGCAGCGTCGCCTCGTCGATGTCGCCGGACAGCTGGGCGTGCGGGTTGCCGACCGCGTTGCGGCGGCTGCGCGCCACGACCCTGGCGAGGTCCTTCTCGTCGTGCCCCGCCTCGAGGAAGGCGCGGGCCTGCAGGGCCGCCAGGCTGATGGCATCGGGCCAGAGCGGGCCGGTCACGTACGGGTCCAGCTGCAGGGACAGCACCCGGGCGACGTCGCCGGGCGAGCTCTTGCCGAACGCGTAGACCAGCGCGGTGTCGATGTCACCGTGCTGGAGCCGGACCCAGGCCTCGTAGAGCGCCCACGCGCCGTCCATCTCGACGTGGGACTCCTGGATCGGCGGCCACGGACCGACCGCATCCAGCGCGGACACGAACGCGAACGCCTGCCCGGCGAGGTAGTCGCTGCTGCCCGAGCAGGTGAAGCCGATGTCGTGCGTGGTCAGGCCCGTCGGGGCCATCGCCTCGCGCAGGACCGGGAGCAGGATCTCGACCTCGTTGCGGGTCTGGTCGCGTCGCGTCGCGCTCTGCGCGAAGGACACCACCGCCACGTCGCGCATCAGACGAACTCCTTGTAGCTCTCGTAGTCGGCGTCGGGCTCGTCGAGGGGCTCGACGTAGTCGATGTTGGCGAAGGTGAAGTCCCACTCGTCGCGCGGCAGCCAGTGGGCCTTCACCCGCATGCCCATGCGCACCTGGTCGACGGGGATCCCCTGCACGAGCACCATCGAGGTGGTGTCGGATCCGTCGAAGCGGACCTCGCCGGAGACGTAGGGCAGGTCGATGACGCGGTTGGCGAAGTTGACGTTGACGACGGCGAACGTCACCAGCGTGCCGGTGTCGGCCACCCGCACCTCCTCGGCGAACTCCACGCCGCACATCGGGCAGCCACCGCGAGGCGGCACGTAGACCTTGGCGCAGGACGGGCATCGGCGACCGAGGATCCGGCCCTCCTTCATCCCCCGCAGGAACTGCGACGGCGAGGTGCCCGGCGTGTAGGTGTAGTCGAGACGGATCGGGGTGACGATCCCGGTGATCGGCTCTGCGGTCACGGGGCCGGCTCGAAGCACGCGATGTCCTTGATGAAGCCGACCGGCTCCTCGGCCCATCGGATCCGCACCCGCATCCCGGTGCGGATGGCGTCACGTGGCGCATCCAGCGCGTGCAGCAGCCCGGTGTCCGCGCCGTCGAGCTGCACCAGCACCCAGGCGAAGGGCTGCTCGAACGGCTGGCCCAGCCGGGGCTTCGGGTTCCACGACCAGCTCGTGACGACGCCCTCGGAGGCGACCTCGATGAGCTCGTCAGCCGGCAGCACCGCGGCGGTTCCGGCGTCGTACTCGGGCGGTGGTACGACGACGCGACCCGCGCTGTCCCGCACCCCCAGCACGCGCCTGTCGCGCAGACCGGTCAGGAAGGCGCCCACCATGGGGCCGGTCGACCGGGTGTAGGGGAACTCCATGGAGTGCGGCGCACTCAGAACCTCTGTCATACGAGCTGCGAGTCCTTGTCGGCCCAGAACGGGTCGCGGAGCTGCCGCTTGAGCAGCTTGCCGGTCTCCGTGCGCGGGAAGTCCTGCCGGAAGTCGATCGACCTCGGCACCTTGTACTTCGCCAGGTTCTCCGTGCAGAAGGCCAGCAGCTCGGCCTCGACGTCCGGCCCCGCCTCGACACCGTCGACGAGCTGCACCGTCGCGTGGATCGCCTCACCGAGGTCCTCGTGCGGGATGCCGTAGACCGCAGCGTCGTTGACCTTCGGGTGCTGCAGCAGCACCGACTCCGTCTCGGCCGGATAGATGTTCACCCCGCCGGAGATGATCATGTCGATCTTGCGGTCGCGCAGGAACAGGAAGCCGTCCTCGTCGAGCTCGCCGGCATCGCCGACGGTGAAGAAACCACGCTCGTTCCAGCTCTTCTTCGTCTTCTCGGGATCGCCGTGGTACTCGAACGTCCGGTCGCCCATCTTCATCCAGACGGTGCCGATCGTGCCGGCCGGCAGCTCGTTGCCGTCGTCGTCGAGGATGACGATCTCGCTGCCCGGCCACGCGTTGCCGACGGTGCCCGGCTTGCGCAGCCAGTCCGTCGGCGTCGCCGTGGTGCCGCCACCCTCTGTGGCGGCGTAGTACTCGTAGACCGTCGGACCCCACCAGTCGAGCATCTTGTGCTTCGTCGGGATCGGGCACGGCGCGGCGCTGTGAATCATGTGCCGCAGCGAGCTGACGTCGTACTTCTTGCGCTCGTCCTCGGACAGCTGCAGCAGCCGGTGGAACATCGTCGGGACCATGTGGCTCGTCGTCACGCGGTAGCGCTCGATGCGCTCGAGCGTGCCCTCGGGTGTCCACCTGTCCATGAGCACGATGCGGTGCCCGGAGTGGATCGCCGTCTGCATGAACTGCGTGACCGCCGTGTGATACATCGGCGCGACGACGAGGTGCACGTTGTCGTCGAAGTTGTCGATCCCGAACAGCATGTGCAGGAAGGTCGCCATCTCGGCCATGACGTCGGGGTCGATGTCGGCCAGCGGCCGGCGCACGCCCTTGGGCTTGCCCGTCGTACCGGAGGTGTAGTTCATCAGGCCGCCGCCCTTGCGGTCCGCCGGCAGCGCGGTCGGCTGACCCGCCTTGAGCTTCTCGTAGGGCTGGAAGCCGTCGATGTCGCCGACGCTGAACCGCGCGTTGTCCGGCAGCGTGATCTCGGCGGCGGCCCGGCCGGCCTCGACCGCGAAGCGCGCGTCGGCGATGAATGCCTTCGCCCCGGAGTCGCTGATGATGTAGGCGATCTCGGGCCCAACCAGGTGGTAGTTGATCGGCACGAGCTGCCAGCCCGCCTGCTGCACGGCCAGGAGCACCTCGAGGTACGGCGCACCGTTGGGGAGCAGGACGGCGACGACGTCACCGCGCTCCAGGCCCAGCTCGCGCAGCCCGTGGACGACCTGGTTGCACGACGCGAGCAGGTCGCCGGCGGCGTGCTCCGTGCCGTCCGGCTCGACGACCGCGACCCGGTCCGGATCGGCCGCAGCGATCTTCCAGAAGCCCAGATCGGCCACGGGTGCTCCTCCTCGATGACGACTCGCCGCAGACTAGAACGTGTTCTCGTTTTGGTGCAAGGAGGGTCAGGGGGCGTACCGGACCGGGAGCTCCTTGATGCCGTTGATGAACGCGGACCGCAGCATCCGCGGCTCGCCGGTCTGCGCGATGTCCGGCATCCGGTCGGCGATCGTGTCGAACAGGATCCGGATCTCGGCGCGGGCGAGGTTGGCGCCGAGGCAGAAGTGCGGTCCCCCGCCACCGAAGGCGATGTGCTCGTTGTCGGCCCGCCTCACGTCGAAGCGGTCAGCGTCCGGGAGAGCGGTCTCGTCGCGGTTGGCCGCGGAGTAGTAGATCGCGACCCGGTCGCCCTTGGCGATCTGCTGACCGGCGAGCTCGTAGTCCGAGAGCGCCGTGCGCTGGAACTGGATGACCGGGGTGCCCCACCGGATGATCTCCTCGACCGCCGTGTCCAGAGGGCGCTCCTTCTTGAAGACCTCCCACTGCTCCGGGCTCTGGAAGAAGGCGTGCATGCCGTGCGTGATGGCGTTGCGCGTCGTCTCGTTGCCGGCCACCGACAGGAGCAGGAAGAAGACATCGAACTGCTCCACCGTCAGACTGCCGCCGTCGACCTCCGCCTGCAGCAGCCGCGTGATGATGTCCTCGCGCGGCTCCTTCTGGCGCTGCTCCGCGAGCTCGTTGGCGTAGCCGTACATCTCCATCGAGGCCAGGTGCGCGTCGTCGACGGAGGTCGCGAACTCCGGGTCGTCGAAGCCGATGAGCCGGTTCGACAGGTCGAAGATCTTGATGCGGTCCTCGGCAGGGATGCCGATGAGCTCGCAGATCGCAAGGAGCGGCAGCTCAGCGGCGACGTCCTTGACGAAGTCGCCCTCACCCTTCGCCAGCGCGCGGTCCACGATGTCGTCGGCGAACTCCTGCAGCCGCGACTCGAGCGCGCGGATCGTCCGCGGGGTGAACGCCCGCTGCACGATGTTGCGCAGCTGGCTGTGCTCGGGCGGGTCCATGTTCAGCATGAGCAGCCGCGTCATCTGCAGCGCCTGGTCCTCGTCCTGCTCGCTGCCTGTGGAGAGCAGGGCCCCCCGCTCGTACGACGAGAAGACCTCGGGCAGCCGCGACACCTCCACCACGTCCGCGTGGCGCGTCACCACCCAGAAGCCGTCTCCCCAGGAGCCGGGCTGCGGGTGCCAGAACACCGGGGCCTGCTCGCGCATGACGGCGAACTGCGCCAGCGGCAGCCCGTCCTCGAAGGTGTCCGGGTCGATCAGGTCGATGTCGACCGGGCAGCGGGGTCGGGTGTCGGTCACGGAGAGCTCTCTCGTCGAGAAATCGACAGCCGCGGAAGGGACTCCACGGTCCGGGTGTACTCCTCGCGCAGGGCGTCTACAACCTCACGCACGGTCTTCGTCTCACTCATCGAGCCGACGAGCTGCCCGATCGGCGTACCGAGGAGCGCTTCGTTCTCGGATCGGCGGATCCGGTCCTGTGCCTCCGCGTTCAGCATGTACTGCAGCGGCATGCCGAGCGGCTGGGGGTTGTCGGGGTTGTCCCAGGCGTCCGTCCAGGCGGTGCGCAGCTGCCGGGCCGGCTTGCCCGTGTAGGCCCGCGACCGGACGGCATCGCTGGACGTCGCGCTGCGGAACTTCTTGTACATCGTCTCGGGCTGAGCGCACTCCACGGTGTTGAGCCAGATCGACCCCGTCCAGACGCCCTGCGCACCGAGCGCGAAGGCCGCGGCGACCTGGCGACCGCTGCCGATCCCGCCGGCGGCAAGCACGGGAGCTCCGTTGACGGCCTCGACCACCTCGGGCACCAGGACCATGGTGGCGATCTCACCGCTGTGGCCGCCGGCCTCGGTGCCCTGCGCGACGATGATGTCCACGCCGTTGGCCACCTGCTTGAGGGCGTGCTCCTTCTTGCCGACGAGCGCCGCGACCTTGACGCCGGCCTCGTGCGACTGGTCGACCACGTCCTTCGGCGGCGGACCGAGCGCGTTGACGATGAGCTTCACGTCAGGACGTTCGAGCGAGCGCTCCACCTGCTGCCGGGCCTCGGTGTCGTTCCAGCTGAGCAGGTCGCGCTGCTGCTGCACGTCGGGTGGGAGCTCGGGAACGCCGTGCTCCTTCAGCAGCCGCTCGACGAAGTCGCGGTGCTCCTGCGGGATCATCTTGTCGAGCATCTCGTGCAGCTCGCCCATCTCCATCCCCGCGACTGCCTCGGTCTTGGCGGGCATGACGATGTCGACGCCGTAGGGCCGCCCGCCGATCCGCGCCTCGACGTACGCAATCGCCTCGCTGAGCTCATCCGGCGTGAACCGCACCGCGCCGAGCACGCCCATCCCGCCCGCGTTGCAGACCTCCACGACGACGTCGGGCATGTAGCTGAACGCGAACAGCGACAGGTCGAGGCCGAACTCGTCGGACAGAGCGGTGCGCACGTCGTCTCCCTATCGGTCCGCGGACAGGACGAGCCCGCTGGTCGGTACGCCGGTGCC
>JAODNA010000130.1 GCA_025465135.1 Frankiales bacterium
CGCACCGGCAGCCCGGCCCGTTGCCGCAGCGCCGGTCCGGGCAGTCGGAGCGGAGGCGGCGCCGGCCGGGCCTGAGCTGAAGGACCTGCTGGCCGGTTGGACGGTTCTCGGCTCCTCGACCTGAGTCAGACCAGGCGACGGCGCAAGGCGATCCCGAGGCACACGCCGAGCAGGGCGAGCACGGCGATCGGTACGACGGGCTCGCGGTAGAACGGCCGGCTGCTGGCCAGCGGGCGCGTGGGCAGCGGGCGCGGGCGGGCTGCGGTGGGCTGCTCGGCGACCGAGGCTGGAGCCGGAGCCGGAGCTCCGGCAGCGGAGGACGACGCAGTCCCGGTTCCGTTGCTGCCCGAGCCGGCCCGCGTGACGGCAGCGGTGCTGCCGCTGATCGCGATGCGGTAGACGCCGCGCCCGTACGAGGCAGCGACCAGCTCCTTGCTGCTGCGCGGGCTGCGGTTGAGCCGGAAGACGGGCGCGGCGGGCAGGCCCTTGCCGAGCGGGGCGAAGGTCCCGCCGCTCGTACCGGGGGCCCAGTAGACGCCGAGGTCGTTGGCGACCACCAGGCCGCCGGCCCACGGGAAGGCGTCATCCGCGCCGATGTCCGGCAGGTTGCCGGAGATGTCCTTGAAGGTCGCGCCGGCGTCTGTCGACTTGAACAGGTGGCCGCGGCCGATCTTCGCGACGCTGTCGCCGAGCGAGCCCGGGGGGATCCAGCGCCGGCCGTAGCCCCCGAGAGTCACGTAGACGGTGCGGGCGTTGGTCGGGTCGATGCGCACCGAGTTGATGTAGCGCTGCGGCAGGCCCTTGGCGGCGGCGATGTGCCAGCCGTTGGTCGTCATGCGCTTCCCGGGCGTCTTGCCGCCGACGTTGGTGGCGATGCCGCTGTGGAACGGCAGGCCCTGGGTGACGATGTCGCAGTAACCGCAGTAACCGACGTACGTCGCATCGCCGCGCGTGTCGACAGCCGACTCCGAGTTGTTGGTCTCGGTGCTGTTGGGATCGGCCGTGCCGAACGAGCCGGGGATGCGGCCGGCGTTCTCGTCACCGGGGTGCTGCGCGGTGCCGAGGTCGAAGACCTTCTGCCAGGTCTTGCTGATGGTCGGGTCCGGGTCGGGCTGGTTGATGTTGGGCTTCTCGAAGTTCGTCGGCCCAGTGGTCGCAGAGCCGTAGATCGTCTCCGCGACCTCGCGGCCCGCGATGACGAGGTGCTTGGCGTCGGTGTTGTCCATGACGAACGGCGTCGCGAACAGCGCCGCGGTCAGGCCGGGGTTCAGGTCGGTCCAGCTCTTGCCGCCGGTGGTCGTCACCCGGATGTCGCCGCCGACGTACTCCTCGTACCAGGTGGTCTCCTTGTCCGGGTCGATCGCGACGAAGAACCCGTCACCGCCGTAGGCCATGATCTGCTTGCCCTCGGGCGTGATGACCATCGAGCCGTTGTCCTGCAGGCCCGCCACGACCGTGCCGTCGAGTGCCATCGCAGCGTCGTAGGGCAGCAGGTCGTGGAACCCGTTGTTGATGCCGTTGCCCCAGCTGTCGTTGTTGAGCGCCTGGCCCTTGGCGAGGGCCTGCTTGTAGGCGCCGCCGTCGTTGCCGACGACCAGCGTGACGCCGCCGGTCCTGCGGTTGGGCACCCAGACACCGGCGTGCTGGTCGGGGTGCGTCGTCGAGCCCTGCGGCTTGGTCGGGTCGGCGTTGAACGGGCAGTAGCCCATCGTCGACGGCACGGTCAGACCGCCGCAGGCAGTGCCGGCGAAGTACTTGCCGACGACCTTGTACTGGCCGGTGTTCGGCGCAGCGGGCAGCGCACCGGGCCCGCTCCAGACCTCCTCGAGCCCGAACGCGATGCGACTCGGGACCCCCGCCTCGTCCTGCGTGGTGGGGTCGGGCCGGACCCACTCGTTGTACCAGGACTGGATGCCCGGCGCGTAGGTCGCGCCCTGGAGCCCCTCGAGCGCGCTGCCGGTACCCGGCGCTGCCAGGTTGGCGGCATCGGCGAGCTTGGTCCAGGTCTTGCCGAAGTCGCTCGAGCCGTAGATGCCGTTCAGCACGGTGTTCTGCAGCACCGCCGACGCGGGGGTCTTGCCGCCACTCGCGTCCGGCAGGTCGAGGCTCGTCGCGCCCTTGTTGAACTTGCCGGCGTCCTGCACCACGGCGTAGACGTAGTCGTGGTTCTGGCTCGGGCCCACGGCGACGCCGAGTGCAGTGCGCCCGACCTGGTCGTCGGTGGCGAAGCCGCTGGCGTTGCTCTTGAACTGGAAGGAGCCGGGCGCGCCCGTGGGCGAGTAGTAGAGGCCGTTGCGGGGCGCCTGCGGCTTGCCGACGGCGTTGAGCTTCTTGCCGGCCCGCCAGCCGACCGCGGCCAGCACTCCCCCGCCCTTCGCGCCGTTGCGGTCGGCGGGGCGTACGACGACGTCCGTGACCATGTTGGCGAAGAAGCAGACCGGGTCGGTCGTGCTCGTGCAGGTCGTCGGCAGTACGACGTTGCGGAACGTCCGGCCGGCATCACTCGAGCGGTAGAGGCCCTTGCTGGTGGCGGCGTAGACCACCGCCGGCTTGGCGGCGTCATGGCTGAAGGAGAAGGTCAGCGTGCCGGCCGGCACGCCGGTGGACTTGTGCCAGCTCAGACCGCCGTTGTTGGTCCAGAACACCCCGAGGCCGGAGAAGGAGGAACCACCGAAGGCCGGGTCGCCGGTGCCCGCGAGCACCGTCGGTCGGTAGCCGGTCAGCAGGTAGTCGACGGCCCCCGTGATCTGGGTCGGCAGGCGGTCAGCCATGGACCGCCAGCTCGCGCCGGCGTCGTTGGTGACCCAGATGCCGCCGTTGGCCACCGCGGCGAAGAAGTGGTCGGAGACCGCGGGGTCGTAGGCCAGGTCCTCGATGCGGCCGGACAGCTGGTGCAGGCCGAGCCCGTTGGTCCGGGTGTAGCCGGTGACGTCGCTGTTGAGCGGCCCCTTCCCGACCGGGATCCAGGGCGTCGAGGCGGACGCCGCTGACGTGCGCAGCAGGGCCTGGTGTTGCGCGACCGCCGCCTCGTACGCACCGGGGGCGACCGCGCCGTAGCCGCCGCTGCTCCGCACGTTGAGGGCGGCCCGCATCGCCACGACCTCGGCCGGGGCCTCCGGGCCGGGCGCGCGGCAGGCGCTGCCCGCGCCGGCCGCGAACGCGTCCAGGTCGAGCTCGGTCGAGCGGAGAGTCGCTCCCGGGCAGGACGCCGCCGGCGCCTGGCGCGCCGTCGGAAGCGGTGCGACGACGGGGCCGGTGCCCGCGGAGGCGCCGAGCAGCCCCACCGCGGTCAGGCCCGTCATGAGCAGGGCGAGACGGCGACGACGCACGGGTCCTCCGAGGTGCGGGTGGGGTGGAACGTCCCATGGTGCCCCGTCGGCTCAGTTCCCGTCAGCCGTCCGGGGCGACTTGCGCAGATTGCTCCCGACTTGTGACATCATCGGGACACCCGGGTGTGCGATCCGTCACACTGTCATCCGGGGAGGTCGGCAGGACCGCTGCCGCCGGCGGCGAACCTTTCGACCCAGCACCCGCTCTCACTCTCAGGCCGCCCGTGACCGCGGGTCCGGTCGCGCTCACTGCTTGACGAGGCCGGGGACCCCGGCGAGGAGGAAACCCGTGGCACAGGCTGGTGGCCAGAGGACCGGCAGCGGGTCGAACGAACCCACCGGGTTCGTCGACAGGATGCGCGCCAGGATCGCCGCCGCCCGGCGCAAGCGCGCCGCGACGAAGGGCCCCGGCGGCAGGGGGTTGTTCTACGCGCTCGCCGCGACCCTCCTCGTGCTCGTCGTGTTCTTCCTCAGCTCGCTCGCGATCCTGTTCAGCAACCCGTCGGGCAAGCAGGTCTCCGTGTCCCAGCTGGCCGCGCTCGCCGCCGCGGGCCGGGTCCAGAGCGCGACCTTCCTCGACGAGGACAGCCAGGTCGTCGCGAAGGTGCGCAGCGCCGCCGACGCCACCGCAGCGGCAGCCACCGACAAGAGCGCCCCGGTCTCTGCCCAGGGTCCGCACGTCGACGGCGTGTCCGACGGCGCGCTGACGATCCGCACGGCGTACCCGAACAACGGCTCGACGACCAACTCGACGATCCAGCTGCTGCAGGCGTCGGGCGCGAAGGTCAGCGTCGACCCGCAGGCCGGTCAGGCCCGGCTGCGCATCTTCACCGAGTTCCTCCTCCCGGTGCTGATCCTGGTGAGTGCGTTCGGCCTGCTGTTCATCGGCAAGGCCGGCGGTGGCGGCGCCATCGGCGAGGTCACGAACTTCGGCCGGGTCGACGACGGCAGCCGGACCGACGGCTCCAACGTCACCTTCGCCGACGTCGGCGGTGCCGACGAGGCAGTGACCGAGCTCGCCGAGGTCCGCGACTACCTGCGCGACCCCGCGAAGTACAAGGCGCTCGGGGCCGCTCCGCCGAAGGGCGTCCTGCTGTTCGGGCCTCCCGGGACCGGCAAGACCCTGCTGGCCCGCGCCGTGGCCGGCGAGGCCGGCGTGCCGTTCTTCTCGGTGGCCGGCGCAGAGTTCGTCGAGTCGCTCGTCGGCGTCGGCGCGGCCCGGATCCGCGACCTGTTCCGCCGCGTCAACGCGGTGGCCCCGGCGATCGTCTTCATCGACGAGCTCGACGCGGCCGGCCGCAAGCGCGGCAGCGGCGGCGGCGGCGGTGGCTCCGACGAGCGCGAGCAGACGCTCAACCAGCTGCTCGTCGAGATGGACGGCTTCGAGACGACGAGTGGCATCGTCGTCATCGCGGCGACCAACCGCCCCGACATCCTCGACCCGGCGCTCATGCGTCCGGGCCGCTTCGACCGCCACATCACGGTCGAGCGCCCCGACGCCGAGGGACGCGAGCGCATCCTGAAGATCCACGCGTCCAAGAAGCCGATGAGCTCGGACGTCGACCTCAACCGGATCGCATCCCGCACGCCCGGCTTCACCGGCGCCGACCTCGCGAGCGTCGTCAACGAGGCCGCGCTGCTGACCATCCGCCGCAAGGGCAGCACCATCACGATGAGGGAGTTCGAGGAGGCGGTCGTCCGCGTTCTCGAGGGCCCGCAGCGGCGTGGGCAGGTCCTGACGGCAGAGGAGCGACACCGCGCGGCCTACCACGAGATCGGGCACGTCGTGGTGGCCGCGACGCTCGGTCGGCACGAGGACGTCCACCGCGTGACGGTGCTCGGCCGTGGTCGCACGATCGCCGCCGCGACGTTCGCCGACAAGGAGGCGACGCTGCTCACGCGCAGCGCGCTGCACAAGCAGCTCGTTGCGACCCTCGGCGGCATCGCCGCGGAGGAGCTCGTCTTCGGGGAGGGCTCCACCGGTGGCGAGCAGGACCTCGAGCACGCCACCGACCTCGCCCGCGACATGGTCACGAAGTACGGCATGTCCGACGAGGTGGGCATGGTGCGCCTGCAGGTGAAGGCCGGCGAGGGCTTCCTCGGCGACGACTCCTCGCTGGTCGACCTCTCCCCGAAGACGCAGCGCGATGTCGAGGAGGCCGTGCGCGGCATGATCACGGACGCGCAGAAGGAGGCCCTCGGCATCCTTCGCTCGCACCGCCGGGAGCTCGACAGCCTCTCCGCCCGCCTCGACGCCGAGGAGACCCTCGAGGACGAGGTCCTGCAGCAGGCGCTCGCGCCGCTGCTCTCTGCCATCGAGTCCAAGACGAGCGCCGCCCGTCGTACGACGACGGCGACACGCCCCCGCAAGACCGCCGCTCGCACGGCGGCTGCCTCGGTCAACGGCTCGGCGCGCGCCCGGGCGGCGGCGAAGTCCTGAGCATGTCCTCCCTGCGCTGGCGAGCTCTGATCGCGGGCAGTGCCGTGATCACCGCGGTCGTGCCTGCGGTGGCCTTTGCGACCTCCCCCCGGCTGACGTGCCGCACCGTCAGCAACGTCGGGTTGTGGCAGAAGGTCGCCGTGGACCCGTTCCACGACGTCCCCGGTGTCGCGACCGTCGACAAGGTGACGGCGTACGCCGTCGACGCGGCGCACCCGGGCACCGTGGTCACGACCAACGGCACCACGATCAAGCGCAGCACCCACAGCGGCTGCGACTGGACCGATGTCTTCTCCCTCGGCCTGCAGCCGTCCGCCGAGGTGCCGCTGTCGGGCCAGACCGCGAAGATCACCGCAACGGCCGTCATCAACGGGCGGGTTCTCGCGGCCGTTCGTGAGGGTGTCGGCGCGGCGAGCCGGCCGCACGTCGTGGGCAGCGACAGCGGCCGACCGGGCACGTTCGCGGCATCCGACACCGGGCTGCCGCCGCAGGGCGCGCCGACGCTGATCCGGGCCGCGAGCGACGGCCGCACCGTCTACCTCGTGCTCACCCCGGTCGCGCAGGACAACAGCGGACCGGTCGACACCGGAGGGCTGCCGAGCCTGCCCCCCGTCGAGCCGCCCACGACGTCCGGAGGCAAGGCGGGGCTGCTCTACGCCTCCACCGACGGCGGGCACTCCTGGGCGCTGCGCACCTCGGCCGCCGACCTGCCGGCGGGCGCCGGACTCGACCAGATCACCGTCGACCGAGGCGACGCCAACCTCGTCTACGCGACGTCCAACGGCCTGCTGTACACCTCCCGCGACGGCGGCGCGACGTTCTCGCGCGCACGCGTGAACAACGAGGACGTCACCGCGGTCGAGACGATGTCGCCCGGCGCGGTGGCGGCCTTCACCCGCAGCGGCCTGATCCTGCACAGCGCCAACGGCGGCCGGACGTTCACCAGCACGAAGTTCTTCCTGAACGACATCACCTCCGCGGCCTACCGCGCCGGCGACAGCAACCTGGCCGTGGAGTCGAGTGGCCTGCTGGCCATCCTCGACCCGGCCACCGGCGCCGCCACCGCCCTCGGGGGACCCACCGCGGTGCGCGGCAGCCTCACCGGAGACGTCGCCCCGCAGTCGACCTATCACGGCCTGTCGGGCCACTCCCTCATCCGCTACGCCGACCCGCCGCCGGTCAACGCGGTCGACACCCCGGTCAGCGTCGACGACCTGGGCGTCCCGCCGCCGCCCCCCGGGCGGATCACCCCCGGCTCGCGGACGGTGCAGCTCAAGGTCGGCACCTCGGGCATCTACGACTACACCCTGTCGATGCCCAAGAGCCCGACGCCGCTCGACCTGTTCTTCCTCATCGACACGTCCGGCTCGATGTCGTCGTACATCGACAACCTCAAGACCAACATCAACAAGGTCGTCCACGCGATCGAGGGCGCCGGGATCAACCTCAACGTCGGCGTCGGCACGCTCGGCACGGGCCCTCGCCCGGGTGAGGTCGTGCCGCCCTACTTCAACCCGAACGACCCCAACGACCGCGGGTCGAAGCTCTACGCGCTCTTCCGCCGCATCGGTCTGCCAGATGCCGACTTCGCCAAGGCTCTGGCGAGCGTGAAGGTCGAGACCCAGGGCGGCAACAACCCGGCGGAGGCGCAGCTCGCGGCGCTGGAGCAGGCGACGTTCGGGCCCGGCATCAAGGACCCCAACTCGCCCGCCGCGGCACCGATCTTCATCGTGCCGCCGGGTCAGGACGCCGGCTGGCGCGCCAACCCGGGTATCCGCCGCATCATCGTGCACGCCACCGACGAGGCCTTCGACTATCCGTCTGGCTCCCCTGTGAAGCCCGACGGGTGCGGTTGTCATCTGGACTTCGACAAGGTCATCCGCGAGATGAACGCCAACCGCGTGCAGCAGATCGGCATCACGACCGGTGCGATCGAGTCGCGCGAGGACCTGTCGAAGATCGCCCGCGGCACGCACACGCTGGCCCCCCAGGGCGGCTCCGACTGCGGCGAGGGCGAGGTCCTCCCGGCCGGCAGCCCCCTGGTCTGCGACACCGAGGGCGACTTCAGCGCCATCATCGGCCGGCTCGTGAAGAGCCTGCAGGACCACGCCGACGTGAGCCTGTCTGCGCGCGGCAGCTTCGGCAAGGTGATCCGCGGGCTCGACGCGAGTCGGCTGCAAGGCGTCGACGTGACGAAGCCCAACGTCCTGCCGTTCCGCGTGGCAGTCACCTGCAAGGGCCTGTCCCCGGGGACCTACCACGAGGACATCACCGCCGGGCTGCGCGGCGTCCGCATCGCGACGAGCAAGCTCACGGTCGACTGTCTCGGCCCGGCAGCTGCCGCACGGCTGCTCCCGCCCGTCGCCGTCGCGCTGACGGTGCCGCCGCCCCCGCCGGCCCCGGTGGCCGTCGTGCCGGCACCGCCCGCAGCCCAGCCGCAGGCCGCGCCACAGGGGCAGGCGCAGGCCCAGACGCAAGTCAACCCGATGACCGCGGCCGCCATGCAGCGCCAGGAGCAGCTGCAGCTCGCACTCGCCTTGCAGGCCGGCCAGGAACGGCCGGCCACCGAGGAGGAGATGGCGATGGTCGGACGACGACACGAGGACGAAGGCGCCGCGCTGGTGCTGCTCGCCGCGGCCGCGATGTCGTCCGCCGCGTTCGGCCTCGCCCGGTTGCGATCACGTCCCGAGCCCTCGCCGGTGCGCATCCGCTGACGTGACCCTGGGCACGTCGGCCCCCGGCTTGTAACGAGCCGGGTCCGGGGTAGGAATGACCCGACCCCTGTTCAACCCCTGCCCCGGGAGCACCGTGGACCAGCCCGACCCCAGCACCGCGACGGCCAGCCGTGTCTGGCCCGGTGCGCCGTACCCGCTCGGGGCGACGTATGACGGCAGCGGCACCAACTTCGGCCTGTTCTCGGAGGTCGCCGAGCGGGTCGAGCTGTGCCTGTTCGACGAGGCCGGCACGGAGACGCGGGTCGAACTCACCGAGCGCGATGCCTTCGTCTGGCACGGCTACCTGCCCAACATCGGACCCGGACAGCGCTACGGCTACCGCGTGCACGGCCCGTACGACCCCGCGAACGGCCACCGCTGCAACCCGAGCAAGCTCCTGCTCGACCCCTACGCGAAAGCCGTCGACGGCGAGATCGACTGGGCGCAGGCGTGCTTCTCCTACACGTGGGGCGACGAGGACTCGTTCAACGACGAGGACTCCGCGCCGCACATGTGCAAGTCGGTGGTCATCAGCCCCTTCTTCGACTGGGACAACGACCGTCACCCGCGCACGCCGTACAGCGACACCGTGATCTACGAGGCCCACGTGAAGGGCCTGACGAAGACGCATCCCGGGATCCCGGAGGAGATGCGCGGTACGTACGCAGCCGTCGCGCACCCGGTGATGATCGAGCACTACAAGAAGCACGGCATCACCGCTGTGGAGCTGATGCCGGTCCACCAGTTCGTCCACGACAGCCATCTCGCCGACCGCGGCCAGCGCAACTACTGGGGCTACAACACCATCGGCTTCTTCGCGCCCCACAACGACTACGCGTCGGCGCGGACACCTGGCCAGCAGGTCCAGGAGTTCAAGGCCATGGTCAAGGCCCTGCACGCCGAAGGCCTCGAGGTCATCCTCGACGTCGTCTACAACCACACGGCGGAGGGCAACCAGCTCGGGCCGACACTGTCCTTCCGCGGGATCGACAACGCCAACTACTACCGCCTCGTCGACGACGCGAAGCAGCACTACTACGACACGACCGGCACCGGAAACACGCTGCTGATGAGGAGCCCCAACGTCCTCCAGCTGATCATGGACTCACTGCGCTACTGGGTCCTCGAGATGCACGTCGACGGCTTCCGCTTCGACCTCGCCTCGTCGCTGGCCCGCCAGTTCCACGAGGTCGACCGGCTCTCGGCGTTCTTCGACCTCGTCCACCAGGACCCGGTGGTCAGCCAGACGAAGCTCATCGCCGAGCCGTGGGACATCGGCTACGACGGCTACAACGTCGGCGGGTTCCCGCCGCTGTGGACGGAGTGGAACGGGAAGTACCGCGACACCGTCCGCGACTACTGGCGTGGTGAGCCCGCGACCCTGGCAGAGTTCGCGTCGCGCCTGACGGGTTCCGCCGATCTCTACGAGGACGACGGCCGTCGTCCCTTCGCGTCGATCAACTTCGTCACGGCTCACGACGGCTTCACGTTGCACGACCTCGTCTCCTACAACGAGAAGCACAACGAGGCCAACGGCGAGGACGGCAACGACGGCGAGAGCAACAACTCGTCCTGGAACTGCGGTGTCGAGGGCGAGACGGACGACCTCGAGGTGGTCGCGCTCCGCGAGCAGCAGAAGCGCAACTTCCTGGCGACGCTGTTCCTGTCACAAGGCGTGCCCATGCTGCTGCACGGCGACGAGCTGGGACGCACCCAGCGCGGCAACAACAACGTCTACGCGCAGGACAACGAGCTGTCCTGGATCGACTGGGAGCGGGCCAAGGACTTCGAGGTCCTCTCGGAGTTCACCGCGAAGCTGGCGAGGCTGCGCCACTCGCACCCGGTGTTCCGCCGCCGGCGCCACTTCCAGGGTCGGGTGCTGAAGGGCAGCGAGATCCAGGACATCGGCTGGTTCACACCGGCCGGTGAGTGGATGAGCGAGGACGACTGGGAGTCGGGGTTCGCCAAGTCCGTCGCGGTCTTCCTCAACGGTGAGGGGATCCGCGAGCCCGACCTGCGCGGCGAGCGCATCGTCGACGACTCGTTCTTCCTGCTCTTCAACGGCCACCACGAGCCCATCGAGTTCACGCTGCCCGATCTCGGCGCCGGTGAGCGCTGGGACGTGGCGATCGACACCGCCGCACCCATGCTCGACGACGCCGAGAGCCGCGCCGTCAAGACCGGCGAGCCCATCGAGGTCGACGCCCGCTCGGTGCTCGTGCTGCAGCGGGTGTTCTGACCCGTGTCGCACCTGCCCGCCGCCGGCAAGCCGGTTCCGGTCTCGACCTACCGCGTCCAGCTCCGGCCCCCGGCTGACGACCACCCGGGGTTCGGGTTCGACGACGCTGCGGCTGCGGTCCCGTATCTCGCCGCGCTGGGTGTCACGCACCTGTACTGCTCGCCCTACCTGCAGGCGGCACCGGGGTCCGCCCACGGCTACGACGTCGTCGACCACGGCCGCGTCAACGACGAGCTCGGTGGAGTGGCCGCCTTCGACCGCATGGTCGCCGCCTGCCGCAGGGCAGGTCTCGGCATTGTCCTCGACGTCGTGCCCAACCACATGGCCGTCAGTGAGCCCGAGTCGCAGAACGCCGCGTGGTGGTCCGTCCTTCGTGACGGCCCTGCCTCGCCCTACGCCGAGTGGTTCGACATCGACTGGGACAGCCGGGACAACCCGGGGAAGGTCCTCGTGCCGATCCTTGGGGCTCCCCTCGGGGAGGTCCTCGACGAGCTGAAGGTCGAGGACGACCAGATCCGCTACTACGACCACGTCGTGCCGATCGCCCCTGGCACGCTCGTCCGGGGTGACCTCAGCGCGACCCTGGCCGCCCAGCACTACCGGCTCTGTCACTGGAAGGTCGCCGGCGAGGAGCTCAACTACCGCCGGTTCTTCGACGTGACGACGCTCGCCGGCGTTCGCGTCGAGGTGCCGTCGGTCTTCGACGCAACGCATCGGCTCGTGCTGGAGCAGCTGCGCGACGGCGTCCTCGACGGGTTGCGCGTCGACCACCCCGACGGGCTCGCCGACCCCAAGGGCTACCTCGACCGGCTCGCCGAGCAGACCGGCGGTGCGTGGGTGGTGGTCGAGAAGATCCTCGAACCCGGCGAGCGGCTGCCGGACGACTGGGCCTGTGCGGGCACCACCGGCTACGACGCGCTCAACAACGTGCTGGGGCTGTTCGTCGACCCCGCCGGCGAGCTGCCCCTGACCTCGCTCTGGGAGTCGCTGACCGAGGACCAGTCGTCGTACGCCGACGCCGTCGTGCGCGCGAAGCGACTCGTGCTCAGCGACGTGCTGGCCGCCGAGGTGAACCGGCTGACCGATGTCGGCCTGGCGGCCTGCGCAGACGAGCCGGGGTTGCGGGACACCACGAGGCGCGGCTTTCGCGAGGCACTGGTGGAGGTGCTCGTCTCGTTCGACGTCTACCGCGCCTACCTGGAGCCGGCCGGGCCGGCCGACGAGATCGCGAGGACGCACGTCGACCACGCCGTCGCGGCGGCGAGATCGGCCCGGCCGGATCGGGCCGACGAGATCGAGCTGGTGGGCCGGCTCGCGCTCGCCGAGGGCCCTCGTGGTGCGCGCGCCCGCGAGTTCGTCACGCGGTTCCAGCAGACCTGTGGCCCCGTGATGGCCAAGGGCGTCGAGGACACGGCGTTCTACCGCTACCTGCGGCTGAGCGGCCTCAACGAGGTGGGCGGCGACCCGTCGCGCTTCGGCCTGCCGGTGGCGGAGTTCCACGCCGCATGCAGGTCGATGTCGGAGCAGTGGCCGGTGTCGATGACGACGCTGTCGACGCACGACACGAAGCGGTCAGAGGATGTTCGTGCCCGCCTGGCTCTGCTGTCGCAGTGCCCCGACGAGTGGGCCGACGCCGTGACGCGCTGGTCCGGCCTCGCCGCTCGTCATCGCGGAACGGCCGGACCGGATGCCGTCACCGAGCAGCTGCTCTGGCAGACCCTCGTCGGGGCGTGGCCGCTGGACGCCGAGCGCCTTGCCGCCTACCTGGCGAAGGCCACCAAGGAGGCGAAGCTGCGCACGTCGTGGCTGTCCCCGGTCCCGGACTTCGACGCGGCCGTCGCCGACTTCGCCCGCGCCGTGCTGTCGGACGACGACATCAGGCGCGAGGTCGATGCGTTCGTCGAACGGCTCGCCCCGGCATGGCGGGTGACCGCGCTCGCGCAGAAGCTCGTCCAGCTGACGATGCCCGGCGTCGCCGACACCTACCAGGGCACCGAGCTGTTCGACCTCTCACTGGTCGACCCCGACAACCGCCGGGCGGTCGACTACGACGGGCGGCGCCGGATGCTGGACGCCCTCCAGGGCGTGCCGGCTCTCGACGACAGCGGAGCCGCGAAGCTCCACGTCGTGTCGACCGCGCTGCGGCTGCGGCGCGCGCATCCCGACTGGTTCCTGTCCACGTCGTCGTACGAGCCGGTCGAGGCCGGGCACCGCGCGCTGGCCTTCTCACGGGCGGATCGCGTCATCACCGTCGTACCGCTTCGGGCCCTGTCGCACCCCGACTGGGGTGACGAGACGGTGGAGCTGCCGGGCGGCACGTGGCAGGACGTCCTGACGGGCCGCCCCGTCACCAGCGGCCGGCTGGCGGACCTGCTGGGCGCCTTCCCGGTGGCGCTGCTGGTCAGGGACCGGCCGTGACGACCTTTGCCGTGTGGGCGCCGGAGCGCGAACGCGTCGAGGTCGACGTCGCCGGCGAGCGGCACGCGATGAGCCGCAACGAGGGTGGCTGGTGGCGGGCGACCGTGCCGACAGCGGCGACGAGCGACTACGCGTTCGTGCTCGACGGCGGCGATCCTCGGCCGGATCCGCGCAGCCGGTGGCAGCCGCACGGCGTCCACCGTGCCTCGCGGGTCTATGACGACAGCGCCTTCCCGTGGACCGACGAGCACTGGCGCGGCATCCCCTTGCCGGGAAGCGTGCTGTACGAGCTGCACGTCGGCACCTTCACCGAGGAGGGAACGTTCGACGCCGCCATCGAGCGTCTCGACCACCTGGCCGAGCTGGGGGTCTCGGCGATCGAGCTGCTGCCCTGCAACGCCTTCGACGGCAGGTGGGGCTGGGGTTACGACGGCGTCGCGTGGTTCGCGGTGCACGAGCCGTACGGCGGTCCCGACGGGCTGAAGCGGTTCGTCGACGCCTGCCACGCGCGCGGCCTCGGCGTCGTGATGGACGTCGTCTACAACCACCTGGGTCCGGCCGGCAACTACCTGCCGGAGTTCGGCCCCTACCTGACCGACGCGCACACGACGCCGTGGGGCCCGGCGGTCAACCTCGACCAGCCGGGCAGCGACGAGGTGCGCCGCTTCATCGTCGACAACGCGATGATGTGGCTGCGCGACTTCCACGTCGACGGGCTTCGACTCGACGCCGTGCACGCGTTCGTCGACGACCGGGCCACGCACCTGCTCGAGGAGCTCGCCGTCGCCGTGGAGGCCCTCGGCGCACAGCTCGGCAAGCCGCTGTGGCTGGTGGCCGAGAGCGACCTCAACAACGCGCGTCTCGTGACCACGCGGCTGGCGGCGGGCTTCGGGCTCAACGGCCAGTGGGCCGACGACGTGCACCACGCCGTCCACGCACTGCTCACCGGCGAGCGCGCCGGCTACTACGGCGACTTCGGGTCCATCGGCACTCTCGCCAAGGCCCTGACGTCGGTCTTCGTGCACGACGGCTCCTGGTCGTCGTTCCGGCAGCGTTCGCACGGCCGGCCCGTGGACCCGACCACCCCCGGGCACCGCTTCGTCGTCTACCTGCAGAACCACGACCAGGTCGGCAACCGCGCCCTCGGCGACCGGATCGCGACGACGCTTCCCGACGGCCTGCTGATGGTCGGCGCCGCGCTGATCCTGACCTCGCCCTACACCCCGATGCTCTGGATGGGCGAGGAGTGGGGGGCGCGCACGCCGTGGCAGTTCTTCTCCGACCACCGCGGCGATCTCGGCGAAGCGGTGCGCACGGGCCGGCGCGAGGAGTTCGCGACGCACGGCTGGGAGACCGATGAGGTGCCGGACCCGCAGTCGGGCACGACCTTCGAGGCCTCCAAGCTCGACTGGAAGGAGCCGCAGAGCGATCGGGGCGCGCGGCTGCTCGCGTGGCACCGCGACCTGATCGCGCTGCGCCGCAGCCGCCTCGACCTGTCCGACGGGCGTCGGGACCGGGTGCAGGTGACGTACGACGAGGAGGCCCGCTGGCTCGTCGTACGGCGCGGCTGCACCGCCGTGGCCTGCAACCTCGGCGCCGACCGGCAGCCCGTGCCGCTGCCGGGCACGCCCGACGGGATGCTCCTCGCCAGCTCGCACGGGTTCGTCTTCCGCGACGGCTTCGTCGAGATCGACGCCGAGTCCGTGGCCGTCCTGGACCTGCTCCCCGAGGACCCCGCCAGCCCGCTGTGACCGGTTTGTCCCGGCGTCGTCCTCGGTGGGCACCGGGATTTCGTGCGATACCGGACTAGTCCGAATGGCCCTCTTGTGCACAGCACTCGGAGCAGGGAGTATCCGCCAGACGTTACTCGTGTGACTGGAGGTGCTGGTGGGGCTCAGTGTCGCGGCCGTCCCCGTCCAGCGCCGCGACGAGACGCGCACCCCTGTCCGGGCCGATCTCGAGGTCAAGCGCGTGCTCGCGGGCATGGCCTCCGCCCGGCTCGTCTACCAGCCGGTCGTCGACCTCGTTCGCGGTGAGGTCGTCGGCTACGAGGCTCTGGCCCGCTTCGGCACCGGCGGCGGCCTTCGCGCCCCGGGCCCCTACCTGGCGGCCGCCGAGCGCACCGGTCGTGGCGCCGACCTCGAGGCGCACCTCCTTGCGCAGGCCCTCGCTGCCCGCGACACCGTGCCGACCGGCTGCTTCCTCGCCGTCAACGTCTCCCCGGTGCTGCTCGCCAGCCCGGTCGTGGTGGCCTTGCTGCGCGCGGCCGGCGACCTGACCGGCCTGGTGCTCGAGCTCACCGAGCACGTGCCCGTCGACAACCTGACCGCGCTGCGCCGGCGCGTCGACGCGCTGCGTGACCGCGGCGCGCTGCTCGCCCTCGACGACACCGGGGCCGGCTGGTCGGGCCTGCGTCAGGTCGCCGAGCTGAGGCCGGACATCGTCAAGCTCGACCGCTCCCTCGTCAGCGACGTCGACGACGACGAGGTCAAGCAGGGCCTGGTCGAGCTCGTGGGCCAGTTCGTCTCGCGACTCGGCAGCCGGCTCCTCGTCGAAGGCGTCGAGCGGTTCGAGGAGCTCGATGCGGTCGTGCGCCTCGGGGTCCCGCTCGCACAGGGCTGGCTGCTGGGACGGCCCTCCCTGCGCTGGTCGGAGCTGCCCGCCGGGGTGGCAGCCGCGATCACCGAGCGGACCACCCACACCGACGCACGCCCCCGGATCGGCAACCAGGTCGACCGCACGGCGCCGTGCGTGCGGCACCTCGCGACGATCGGCTTCCTGCCCGGCGAGCCACGCGACGTCGTGGTCGTCGACGGACGGGACCGCCCGCACAAGCTCTGGGTGCGCAACGCCGAGGACGACCAGCCGAGCGGCTGGGTGCATCCCGTGATGACCGCCCTCGCCGACGAGCAAGCGCACGACGTGGTCGCCCGCGCGATGACCCGACCGGCACAGACCCGCTTCGACCCGTTGGTCTGCGTCGACGCCACCGGCGCCTATGTCGGCCTGGTGCACGTCGAGCACCTGGTGACCGCGGCCGTCACCGCCGCCCGCTGACCGCTCGCGGGGAAGCAGGTCCTAGGACCATCGGCCGATGGCCCGCTCGGGGCATCTCGGTGATCCTGCACAGATGCGCTCACTGCGGCTGATCTCGGCCGGTTCACTCCTCCTGCTCGCAGCGTGCGGCGGCTCGAGCAGCACGGTCGCCGCCCCGCCGCCACCGAGCGCCCTGCCACCGAGCCCAGCGGCGTCCGTGGCCGAGAGCCCGCCGCCGGCCCCCACCGTCACTGCCCCAGCGACGCCGGCCGGCTCGCCGCGTCCCTCGCCGGCCGCCGTACGGAGCGCCGCCGCGAGTGCGGCTCCTGCCCCGGTGCGTACGACGGCGGCGAGCCCGACTTCGCGCGCGTCGGCGAGCCCCAAGCCGGCCCCCACGCCGAGCCCGCGTCCGACGCCACAGCCCTCGCCGACCGTCAAGGCCGGCCCGACGCACGATCTCGAGATGATGTCGCCGTACACGTTCAACCCGAAGGACTTCACGATCGGCGTCGGCGACGCAGTCCGCGTGCACAACGGTGACACGATCACGCACACGTTCACCGGTCCGAGCTGGGACACCGGCGACATGGGCCCTGGAGCAGTGAAGACCCTGCGGTTCAACAAGGCGGGCACGTTCAGCTTCTACTGCGCGCCGCACCAGTCGCTGGGGATGACCGGAACGCTGACTGTCAGGTAGCGAAGGCCTTCTCGAGCTCGGCGAGCCCCTCGTCGAGCGCCGGCAGAAGTCGTTGCAGGTGCGGGAGCGAGCGCCGGCAGCCGATCAGGCCGAACTCCATCTGGCCGGCGTAGCTCGTGACCGTGATGTTGAGTGCCTGCCCCGCAGTCGGGATCGAGAGCGGGTACATGCCTTCCAGGCGCGCGCCGTTCCAGTAGAGCGGCTCCTTGGGCCCGGGCACGTTGGAGATGACGAGGTTGAACGGCGGCCGGACCGCCGAGGCGATGCCGGGCAGCTGAGCCAGGACCATGGGGCTCATCACCGCTGCGCTCAGGGCGGTCACCTGCAGCTGGTTCAGGCCGCGCAGCCCCTCCTTCGCCGCTTGCATCGACGCCTTGATCGCCACGAGCCGCTCCTCGGGGTCCGCGAGATCAGTGCCGAGGTTGCACAGGATGGTGCCGACCGCATTGCCCCCGTCGTCGTCGTCCTCGTCGCGCAGCGAGACCGGCGTCATCGCGACGAGCGGCGCGTCAGGCAGCGCGTCGAGCTCGCGCAGGTACCTGCGCAGCGCAGATGCGCACATGGCGAGTACGACGTCGTTGATGGTGGCGTCGGCGGCCCGTCCGACTGCCCGGATCCGGTCCATCGACCAGGCCTGGGCCGCGAACCGGCGGCTGCCGGTGATCGGCACGTTGAGCACGCTGCGCGGGGCCTGCATCGGTAGCGCGACGGCCTGCTCGCGCAGGCCCTGCCCGGCGAGCTCGAGGACGCGTGGCGTGAGTGCGGCCAGGTCCCAGACCGCCTGCCCGGCCTGCATCGGCAGCGAGAGGAGCCCACCGCCCGCGCCCTTCTTCTTCGTGCGCGCGGTCCGCGGCCGCTCCTCGAAGGGCATCCGCACCTCGCGTGAGTCGGCGTCGGTCGACAGCGTGCGCTCCAGCAGCCGCAGCCCGGACACACCGTCCATGAGCGCGTGGTGCAGCTTCGTGTAGACGGCGAACCGCCCGTCGACCAGCCCCTCGATGAGGTGCGCCTCCCACAGCGGCCGGTGCCGGTCGAGCAGCGTCCCGTGCAGCCTCGACACCAGAGCCAGCAGCTCGCGCACCCGCCCGGGCGGTGGCAACGCGGAGTGCCGGATGTGGTGCTCGAGGTCGATCTCGGGGTCGTCGACCCAGGTCCACTGGCCGAGGGTCGCCAGCGACCGGTGCGGCCGTCGCCGGAACGCTTTGGCGATGTCGGTCGCCTTCAGCGCGTCGAGGTACAGCTCGGTGAGGTACTCGGGCCCGGAGCCCTCCGGCGGCGTGAACAGCTGCAGGCTGCCGACGTGCATCGGCTGCTCCCGCGACTCCGGTACCAGGAACATCGCGTCGGCCAGCGGCATCAATGCCACGTCAGTGCACTCCCTCGGCTCGGTGCTGTCCTGATGTCACTCCCCGACGACGACCACCGCGAACCCGTCGTAGCCCTTGCGTCCCACCGTCTGGATCGCGGTGCCGCGCAACCGCGGGTCGTGCGCGACGATCTCGGCGAACGCGCGGATCCCCTGGGCATCGGTATCGGCTGGGTCGTCATGGACGACGGCGCCCTGCCGCACGACGTTGTCGACGACGATCACGGTGCCCGGATGCGAGAGGCGCACGGCCTCGTTGAAGTACGCCGGCGTGCTCGGCTTGTCCGCGTCGATGAAGACCAGGTCGAAGGGCTCGGTCATCCCGGCCAGCGTCTCCACGGCCGGTCCGACCCGGACCTCGACGGCACCGGAGACGCCGGCCTCCTCGAGGTTGGCCGTGGCCACCTCGGCGTGGTGGGGGTCGAGCTCCAGGGTGACGACCCGGCCGCCTTCCGGCAGTCCGCGCGCCAGCCAGATCGTGCTGTAGCCGCCGAGCGTCCCCACCTCCAGGACGGTCCGGGCGCCGGTCATCCGCACGAGCAGCTCGAGCAGGCGCCCCTGCGCGGCTGAGACCTGGATCGCCGGCAGACCGCCGGCGGTCGAGGCGGACAGCGCGCCGTCGAGCGCCGTGTCCTCCGGGACGAAGCGGGCCTCGACCCACTCGTCGACGGCGTTCCAGAGCTCGGAGTCGGCCATGCCGGTGACGCTAACGGGTACACGTTCGGACCATCCAGAAGACCCCCCAAACCTGCCGAGACTCCTCGTATGACGCTCGTCCGGATCGCCGCGCTCACCGGCGCGACAGCCCTCACGCTCACGCTCGCTGCCGTGCAGCCGGCCGTGGGTGCGACGCGGTCCATCCCGGGGACGGCCTGCCCCGCCTTTCCCGCCGACAGCGTCTGGCACGCCGACATCCGCTCCCTGCCCGTCAACGCCCGCAGCGCCCAGTGGATGTCGCACATGTCGCCGACCCGCAGGCTCCATCCCGACTTCGGCCCGTCGTACGGCGCCCAGCCCGTGCCCTACGGCATCCCGGTGACGGTCGTCGCCGGCACCCACGCGAAGGTCGGCGTGCACTTCGACTACGCGAGCGAGAGCGACCGCGGGCCCTACCCACTGGGCTCCGACACGAAGATCGAAGGTGGCTCGACCGCTGACGGCGACCGGCACGCGGTCATCGTCGACAAGACCACCTGCCGGCTCTACGAGACCTTCGCGACCCGCAAGAGCGGCACGTCCTGGTACGCCGGATCCGGAGCGACCTGGAACCTCAAGAGCGACGCGCTCCGACCCCGCGGCTGGACCTCCGCCGACGCCGCCGGACTGCCGATCCTGCCCGGCCTGCTCCGCTACGACGAGGTCGCCGCGGGCACCGTCGACCACGCGATCCGCTTCACCACCGACAAGACCGACCGCCGCTACCTGTGGCCCGCGCGGCACCAGGCCGGATCAGTGACCGACCCGGCGTACCCGCCCATGGGTGCGCGGTTCCGGCTCAAGGCGGGCTACTCGCTCGCGGGGAAGCGCGCCGACACGCAGGCGGTGCTGCGGGCGATGAAGACCTACGGCCTGATCCTGGCCGACAACGGGTCACCGTGGTTCTTCCAGGGGACGTCGGACACCCACTGGCCCAGTGCGCTGCTGGACCAGCTCAAGGCGATCCCCGCCTCGGCGTTCGAAGCCGTCGACGAGTCGCGGCTCATGGTCAACGCCGACAGCGGACAGGCCCGCAAGCCCTAGTCACGATCCAGGTTCTTGGCGCCCCGGCAGGTCCCGACCATCACCGCGAGCCCCGACTTCCCAAGGCCGAGAAGCCGATGCCCACTACCGCAGGAACCACGCGGCGAGGTCCGCAGCCACATGCGTCACCGCGGGCGCTGCGGCGGTGCCGCTGACGCGCCGGAGCTCGCCGAGCACGAGGCCGACGGCGAGGTCGAGCGGCACGACATGCCACCCGTAGAGCGGCACATGGAGCGCGGCGAAGGCCACCGCCGCGACGATGATCGCGGCCCGGTCATCCGCTGCGTCCCGCACCGCGTCGTACAGCGCGCCCCGCAGGAACACCTCCTCCGCCGTCGCCACGATCACGATCACGAGCGCCCACGGGGCGAACCCGCTCCCACCGTGCAGGGGCACACCGAGCCGGAGCAATGCCACGGGGGCGCTGAGGAGAACCGCACCGGCCAGTCCGAGTACGACGGCGCGACCCGACACGGTGACGCGGGTGCGCGCGGCGGCGGCCATCGCCAACAGCAGCCCGGCGAAGAGCAGACCCGCCCCCGGCGAGCGAGCGGGCCCGGGCCCTCCGACCACCAGCCGTGCCACCACCGCGACCGCGAACCCTCCGCCCAGCAGTGCGACCCGCGCCCGAGCCATCCGGTCCTCGCGTCCGACGAGGCGGAGCCCAGCGCGACCGGCGACGGGGACGTCAGCGGTGGGGGGCGTGACCGCGAGGGTCATGACCGGGCTGGTCACGGCGCGGGAGGTGCGGGCTGGGCGGCGCGACGGGCGAGCAGGCGCACGCCGACCAGCACGAGGATCATGAGGAGCGCGGTCGCGCCGATGACCGCGTAGAGCGGTCCCCGGCCGCCCGATGAGCCCTTCGTCGACGCAGCCCCGCTCTTCACCAGGACGTACTCCCCCGCACCTGGGGCGTTGGCGTTGAAGATGTCGCGGCCGACCTGGCGGGTCTTCAGCTCCTGCCAGGGGGCGGTCGGACCGGGGCGGTACTCGAACACCGGCTGTGCGGTGGACACCGTCGCCGCCCGCATCGTGATCGCGGGTGGCTGCGCTGCGGCCACCACCGTGACGGGCCCGGCGGGGCTGATGACGGACAGCGCGTAGACGTTGGAATCGAGCGTGCCGGACGGCAGCGGGGGGCTCGGCGGGACCGGGCGGGCCGTCAGCGTCAGCGGCGCGGTGCCGGCAGCGGCGAAGGCGTGCGGCGGCGCGTAGACCGAGACCTGAGGGCCCACCTCTGCGCTGTTGGCGATGAGCCCGCCCACGTTCGAGCCGGCCGCGACCTTCAGCTGCACCTGCGCGATCGTGGCCGGGGCGGCACCGGCGCGCGCAGGAACGTAGCGGTAAGGCTCATCGGGGAAGCCGATGCCGTCGTACAGCGGCACCGGGTGGGGGGTCACGAGCCAGGCGAGGCCGAGAAGTCCGAGCAAGGCGAGCCAGCGGCGCGGCTCCAGAGATCGCGTCGAGTGCGGCACGCTGCACAGTCTGCTGCCCCGTGTCGCAGGCCGAGCAGGTGGCTTCTGCCCGGCACCCGCCGTACGTTGAGACAGGGGCGAAACGAGGGACGGCCGTCATGCTGCGGGTGCACAAGGATCGTCGACCTGCCCGATTGGTCGTGGCAACAGTGGCGGCGGCGCTTGCCGCCCTGACGTTCGCGGTCCCGAGCGGCTCGGCCGCGACCAAGGTCTACGACGGTCCGACGCCCGGCGTGCCCTGCGACAAGGGCTCGCTGCCGGAGAAGACGCAGGGACGAGCGCCCCTGGCCGACTACACGAGCGGCCGAGCCGCGAAGGGCTACACCTGCAACGCCCGCCAGGTCGGTCACTTCGGCACGACCGGGGGGTTTCGCGTCGCGCGCTACGTCGACAAGGCCGGGCACGAGTGCGGCTACTACGACACGACGCTGCTGTTCCCGAAGGACACCCTCGCGCAGGGCGTCGAGGGAAGCGGGACCTACGTCATGGACATGACCGACCCGTCGAAGCCGGTGCACACCGACACGCTGCGCACGCCGGCGTTCCAGTCGCCGCACGAGTCCGTGCGGGTCAACCAGAAGCGCGGCCTGATCGTCGCCGACATGGGCTACCCGACGTTCAACCCGGGGTTCGTCGACGTCTACGACATCTCGGCCGACTGCCGGCACCCGGTCTTCCAGTCGAGCACCCCCCTCGGCGTACTCGGCCACGAGAGCGGCTTCTCCCCGGACGGCAACACCTTCTACGTCGGGTCGCTCTACGGCCACACCCTCGACGCCGTCGACCTGACCAACCCCATGGTCCCGACCGTGCTGTGGGCCACGACCGACTACCAGCCCCACGGCATGAGCGTCAGCGACGACGGCAACCGGCTCTACATGACCGAGTCCATCAACACGGGCACGACGGGCTACCGCGGGCTGACGATCCTCGACGTCAGCCAGGTGCAGAAGCGCGTGCTGAACCCCACCGTCCCGATCGTCAGCCGCCTCACGTGGCCACATGTCGGGACTCCGCAGAACGCCATGCCGTTCACCGAGAAGGGGCATCCCTACCTCGCGGAGATCGATGAGTACGGCAGCGGCGACAACGTCGGCGCCGCGCGCATCATCGACATCGCCGATGAGAAGAAGCCCTTCGTCGTCTCGCTGATGCGGCTGGCCGTCAACCAGGCTGCGGCGCAGGCCGGTGACGAGAAGAACGACCCCGGCGCAAGCGTGCAGTTCTCGGGCTACCGCGGTCACTACTGCGAGATCCCGACCCGCGTCGACCCGAAGATCGTCGCGTGCACCTTCATCGTGTCGGGGCTGCGGGTGTTCAACATCGAGGACATCGCGCACCCGCAGGAGGTGGCCTACTTCAACGCTCCGCCGTCCTACACGCCTGTTGTCGCCCCCAACGGCACGCAGGTCGTCGACGGCAGCTTCGCCATGGCCGCGCCGGCCTTCGCACCGGAGCGCAACGAGATCTGGTACTCCGATGGCAACAACGGCTTCTTCGCGGTCCGGCTGACGGCCGCCGCGAAGCGGTCGAGCGGCGCGACAACCGGCGGCGGTACGACGGCGACGAGGCCTCCGCCGAAGGCCGCACCCCCGCCCCAGCCGGCGCCGGCCGCTCTGCCCAGAACCGGCCTACCCCCGGCCCTGCCTGCGCTCGCGGTGCTCGTGCTCGCCGCCGCGGCCGCAGGCGTCCGCCGGCGGACGGTCCGCTAGGACTCCGCCGACGCGTCGTGCCGACGCCGCAGCTCGTCGGCGAGCCGCTGAGACGCCTCGAAATCCTCCCGGGCCCGATCGATCCGCTCACTGGCCGTGTTGGCACCGGCCGCCGCCATGTCAGCTGCCAGCCCGAGGAGCACGGTCTCGGCGGCGCGCAGGCGTCGGCCCAGCTCGTCGAGAAGCTCGGCGCTGGTGCGAGCGAGCTCTGGCGGGCTCCCGTCTGGCACCTCGGGACCCGGGACCACGTGATCATCGTGGTCGCGCTGCCAGGCGGCGTCACTGGTCTGTCCGGGCCCGCCCGCGAGGCTCCTTTCGGAGCTGTGGTCCTAAGACCCCCCGGCCGTCGGCTGTCGCAGCTGTCATCGGTCTGCCCGCCCTTGCCCCGGAACGTGCCCGGGCGCGTCGTGTGACGGCCTAAGACCAACGCCGCCTAGCGCCCGCGACCGACCGCGCCCGAGGGTGCTGGCACGCGGCCTACGGGGGTCGCCCGAAGAGAAGAGCACCAGATGCCTCACCTCACGATGCGACGCAGGCTCGTCCTTGCCGCCTGTGCCATGGCTCTCTGCACGGCAGGCCTGGCAGCGCCTGCGCTCGCCAGCGGTGGCAGCTCCACCGGGGGTGGCGGCACGTCCACCGGTGGCGGGGGCGGTGGCGGCGGGACCGCAACCGACCCGACCACCCCGACCGGCACCGTCCCCGGCGGGACGCCGTGCGTGCAGGTCAACGGTCTTGCCGGCAGTGCCGATCAGGCGCTGACCACGGACCTCGTCGCGCTGAACGCCAGCTACACCGTGAGCCGGTGCGGCGGGAGCAACACCTCCTTCACGGTCTCCTTGACAGCGGACGATGCCGCCGGCAACCGCGTGCTCGCCACCACGGACACCTGGGTCCCGAACCGCAGCCTGCCCTTCGGCGCCTCCCACAGCACGGACAGCGCCGCGTTCGGAGCGACCTACCGGCTCACCCTGACGGTCACGGTCCCTGAGACGGGGGCGGTCGCCGCGACCAGCAGCCGGAGCGTCGTCGCCCCCGCCGCTCGGATCCCCACCTGCGCGAGCGTCACCAACCTTGGCGGCACCGCGGGCTACTACCCCGGCATCACCACCCAGGGCGCCCTGTGGCTGAGCTACACGGTGAAGAACTGCGGCGGGATGGACGGCTTCGACATCGACTTCGCCGTCATCAACGCCGACAACGGCGTGCTGGTCCGGGACTACCCGAGGTACGCGACCCTCGCCGGCAACACGACGACCGGCGTCGGTCTGATCGACGTCGAGCCGGTCCCGACCAGTACCAACTACGTCGTCCGAGTCCAGCTCCGCCACCACTCCGACGGCTCGCTGCTCGACGAGCAGTCGATCGCGCTCCTCACGCCCGACGCGAAGTAGCCGGCCCGATGGCTCGCACCGCTGGCGGTGCGGGCCATCGGCCGCGAGGCCGCGCCGATAGGGTCGGCTCATGACGACGACGGGCACCGGCGCCGACCCGGCGGTGGTCGGTCCCTACCTCGCAGATGTCCTCGGGGACGAGGCCTGGCGGACCCCGTCGGTGACCCTGATCGCCGGTGGGAAGTCCAACCTCACCTACCGGGTCTCGAGCTCGGTCGGCGATGTCATCCTGCGCCGGCCGCCGCTGGGTCACGTCCTGCCGACGGCGCACGACATGAACCGCGAGTACACCGCGATGGCCGCGCTCGAGACGACCGACGTACCCGTGCCGAAGATGCTGCACCTCTGCCGGGAGAGCGACCTGCTCGGTCAGCCGTTCTACGTGATGGAGGCGGTGGACGGCTACGTCTGCCGCGACGCCCTGCCGCCCGGCTACGCCGACGAGCCCCCGCAGCGACGGGCCATCGGTGAGGGTCTGATCCGCGTGCTCGGCGACCTGCACAACGTCGACCCGCAGGCGGTCGGGCTTGGTGAGCTCGGCCGCCCCGTCGGCTACCTCGATCGGCAGGTCGCGCGGTGGACCAAGCAGTGGGAAGCGACCCGCATCGACGGCATGGAGAGCATCGACGCGCTGGCTGCCGAGCTGGCGGCCTCCGTGCCGGCGAGCCAGCGGGCAACGATCGTCCACGGCGACTACCGGCTCGACAACACGATGCTCGACCCGACGACACCGGGGCGGATCGCGGCTGTCCTCGACTGGGAGATGTGCACCCTCGGTGACCCGCTGGCCGACCTCGGCATCCTGCTCGTCTACTGGCAGCAGCCCGACGACGTGACCGAGCGCGATCTCGGTTTCGTCGTGCAGTCCGCCACCGTGCTCGAGGGCTTCCCCAACCGCACCGAGGTCGCTTCCCTCTACGCCGATCGCAGCGGTCTCGACCTCGGTGAGCTGCACTGGTACGTCGCGTTCGCCTTCTGGAAGCTCGCTGTCGTCTGCGCGGGGATCGTCGCGCGCGTGCGGTTCGGCGCCATGGTCGGCGAGGGCTTCGACGGCATCCAGGAGCGCATCCCGCCGTTGGTCGACCTGGGTCGGGCGACGCTCAGCGAGCGGCGGCTGCACTAGCCCGGCGCACCTGGATCGCCCAGAGGAGCAACGGGATCTGCAGCGGCAGCCGTGCCAACCCGAGCACGCGGCCCACGCCGTGCGCGTCGACGGCCTGCTTGATGTTGGCGGGAAAGACCGCCACGAACAACACCGCCGTCGCGGCGGCCGTCGCACGCCGGGTCCGCGGCAGCGCGATGCCTGCCGCGCAGGCCCACTCGACGACACCACTGCCGTAGGTCCACCAGCGGGGCGGGCCGGGGACGTAGCTCGGGATGATCCCGTCGTACGGCTTGGGGAAGGCGAAGTGCAGGGCCCCGGTCACGGTCAGGAGCGAGGCGAGCAGGTACGGCGACGCATGGCGCAGACGGGGCACTGGTGCAGGCTAGGGCGATGACCCCCGATGTGCCCGCCGGCGTCTACCGGCACTACAAGGCCGAGCGCTACTACCTCGTGCTCGGCCTGGGTCACGACGCCAACGACGGTGACCGCACCGTCGTCATCTACGTACCGCTCTACGTCGATGCGGCCGAGCCCGGACCACGGCTCGCAGTCCGCACCGTCGAGGACTTCGTCGCGTGGGTCGACCCGTTGTCGCGCGCCACGGTCGAGGTGGGAACCCCCGGCGCCGTAAGGCGGTTCACCTATGTAGCCGACTCGCCCTCGTGACTGGAGACAGATGACCGACTGGGACCCGAACAGCTTCACGGCACTGGGGTTCTTCCCCGCCGACCACGCCGCCGCGGAGTCAGGAAAGGTCTACGCCAGCGGCGCCTACTGGGGCACGCTGCACTTCCCGGAGTTCCCGGCCGTGCTTCCCTCGATGGCGCTGGTGGCCGTCGTACAGCAGCCGTTCTCCGCGGCGCACGCCGACCACGAGTTCGCGATCGGGCTCGAGAACCCCGATGGCCATGCGCAGTCCCTCGACATCCGGGGCTCGTTCCGCGCCGCGCCGGGCCTGGAGAGCAGGTACGGCGAGCCCAACGTCATCCCGATCATCGTGCCGGTCCACGGGCTGCCGTTCGACGGGCCGGGCGACTTCGCGTTCGTGTTGCGCGTCGACGGCACCGAGCTCGCCCGCTATCCCATCCGCGTGATCGCCGCGGCGGCCTGATCGCGGCTGCTAGGCGTCCTGCGCTGCCAGCAGGAACTCCGCGGGCTCGCGGTAGGCCGGACTGGCGCTCAGGTCGCTGCCACGGACGATCGTGCGGTGCGTGGTGCGGGCTTCCGCGATCACGTCGGCCGGAAAGGCATGCTCGTCGTAGGTGCACAGGAAGGTCGCCGGGAACGAGGCCAGCGCGAGGTTGACCAGCGACTCGTAGCGGGTCCAGACCTCGATCTCGGCCTCGGTGTGGCCGGACCACCCGGCCTCCGCCAGGACGCGGATCCAGCCGCCGCCGCGCGCGCAGACCTGCGACACGTAGTCGCGGTAGCGGTCGAGCGCAGCACGCGGCGACCGGTAGCCCTCGGTCCAGTCGGCGAACTCGACGAGGTCGGCACGCTCGCCGAGCGCGTCACGGACCAGCTCGGTCTTGGCCGGTGACGTGACGACGAGCACGCACTGCGACTGGTCGACGCCCTCGACGACGAAGGGGACCGCCCCGGCGAGGAACTCCTCCTCCGATCCGTACGTGAGGACCCGGTGCTCGAGCAGCTGGGGTGGGCTGCCCACGCTCCCGATCAGGTAGTCGACGCCCACGCCCAACGCGGTGGCCAGGGCCGCCAGGCTGCTCAGGCGCACGTCGGTACGCCGGCCGGACTCGATCTGCGCGATGGCGGACCAGCTCACGCCCGAGTGGAACGCGAGCGCCTCGCGACTCCACCCGAGGCGCGCCCGAGCCGCTTTCAGGGCCTCTGCGATGCGGGGCGTCGCCACGTGACCACTGTATGCACGCGTGCAGACGCCTGCCTAGTCCTGTGAGTCTGTCAATTGACGGCGTCATTTGACAGCAGGCGAGGGAAAGTGCACGATCTGATGCCGGCTCGAGGGACCGGAGACCATGACAAACCCTGAGCAGTACGACGAATCGCAGCTCGACGTCAGCCAGCAGGTGCTGTGCGTCGTCGACCACCACGGGCGGCTGTCCGACATCGGAGCGGGCGGCCACGAGCTGCTCGGCTGGGGGCCGGCCATCCGTGGCACCCCCGTGCAGGACCTCGTGGACCCGCGCGACGCGCCGCGGCTGATGACGGCGCTCACCCACAGCGGAGCAGATCGGCGTACCGCGATCCTCGACCTGCGGGTGCGCGGGCGCTCCGGCGCGTGGATCCGGGTGCGCTGCCAGGTCAGCCCGTTCCACGACAGCGAGCCGCCGCGCTACGCGATGGCCATCCGGCTGTCGCCGACGGATGCCGAGCCGGCGCGGGAACGGGCCTCGCGCTTCGAGGGGCACCTGTGGCGGATCGCCCTGGAGGTACAGGCAGCCCGCATCGGTGACCGGTCCAGCCTCCGGGAGGCGTGGTGGGCGGATCCAGCCGTGGCCGAGCTGAGCGAACGGCAGGCCGACATCCTGCGGCGCCTGGTGCAAGGCGAACGAGTCCCGGCCATCGCCGCGGAGCTGTCGGTCACGGAGAGCACGGTGCGCAACCACCTCTCCGGCATCTACCAGAAGTTCGGCGTGCACTCGCAGTCCGCACTGATGTCGCGACTCATGCGCGGAGATGCGGACCACTAGGCGAACGCCTAAGGATTCCAACCCCAGGTCCATAGCCATCGCCGGCGCCAACGGCGACAGTCGGACGTGGACCGGAAAGCCCGGCTCTCACTCGCGAGCGTGCCGGCGGCATCGGAGGCCACCCCGTGAGGGCACCCGAGCCGAGCCGCTCGATCCCGGCAGCGCGAGAGCCCGAGCCCAAGCGGCCCGGGCTGTGGTCGCCAGATCAGACCGCCGCGCTCGCCGCGGCAGCGTCCGTCGCCTCCGCCGCGGCATCCGAGGTCGCCGCCGATGCGGCCGCCACCGTGACCGCGGCGGTCGATGTCGCGGCGAAGGCGGCAGCCATCGCCGCGGCCAAGGCCCGTGACGTCGCGGCCGAAGCCGTGTCCGTGGCAGCCGAGGCAGCACACGACGGCACCGCCCCCGAGAGCCGGCGCGACTCCCCCACCGGCACCGCGCACACCGCAGAAGCCGGCGTTGCGGCGGCGAGGGTTGCGCAGGCCGTCGCGTCGGTGGCCGAGGCTGCCGCCACTGCTGCGGTCGACGCCGCCGCGCTGATCGGCGACCAGCTGGCCCACGACGTCGCCGCGATCGCCGCCGCCGTCGCTGCAGCCAGTGGCCAGCAGACGACGCCTGAGCTGGTGCACCGCCCGCTTGCGAGACGCCCTGACGGGGACGCGCGCCTCGCCGGTCAGCTGAGCACAGCGATCAGCGACGACCAGCTGCGCCTTCACTACCAGCCGATTCTCTCCGTCGCCACCGGCCGCCCGGTCGGCGTCGAGGCGCTGCTCAGGTGGCAGCACCCCGACCGCGGCCTGCTTCCCGCTCAGGAGTTCATCCACGTCGCGGAGCGCGACGAGCTCATCCTCAGACTCGGCGAGCTCGTGCTGCACGAAGCGTGCTCCGCCGCCGTCAGGGTCGGTGGCCGAGCGGGAAGCGCGTTGACGGTCGCCGTGAACCTGTCCGCCCGCCAGCTCTCGGACGGCTCGATCGTCGAGACCGTGGGCAGGGCCTTGGGCATGTCCGGCTGCAGTGCGAACCGCCTTGTCTTCGAGCTCACCGAGACAGCCCCGGTGACGGACATGCGTGTCGCGGTGCGCTCCCTGCGCGGGCTGAAGGAGCTCGGTGTCGGCCTCGCCATCGACGACTTCGGCACGGGTTACTCCACGCTGCAGTACCTGATGGAGCTCCCGGTCGACCTGTTGAAGATCGACCGGGCCTTCATCGCGGCGCTCGGGAGTCCTCATGGCGGCTCGCTGGTCGAGTCGGTCGTGTCCCTGGCTCACAACGTCAACGTGCAGTGCGTCGCGGAGGGGGTCGAGACGGCCGCGCAGCTCGCGGCTCTCGAGCAGCTGGGCTGCGACTTCGTCCAGGGCTACTTCTTCAGCCCTCCCGTCGATGAGCCCACCCTCACGGCATGGCTCGACGCGCGACCGAGCCGTCATGCCTTGCCCTTCAGCCCTGAGACCGCACGCATTCTTCGCATGTGCCAGCTCGGATCGAGCTTCCAGACGGTGGCGGCGGCGCTGAACAGCGAGGGCAGCAGAACTTCCCGTGACCGCCGATGGTCTGCCGAGAGCGTCGCGTGGGTGGTCGCGTCCGCCCAGCGCGCGGCGGACGTTCCGCGACGTCTGCCACCACGAGGCTGAACGGCACCCGACCCGTGGACGCGTCCACGGGTCGGGGCGGCTCTTCCCCGATGATGTGCGCATGCGCTTGCCCGTGATGCCCCCTGTGAAGCCGATGCTCGCCAAGTCGGTGCCCGACGTGCCCGAGGGGCCCGGCTTCCTCTACGAGCCGAAGTGGGACGGCTTCCGCTGCGTCGTCTTCCGCGACGGCGACGAGGTCGAGCTCGGCAGCCGCAACGAGAAGCCGCTGACGCGCTACTTCCCGGAGGTCGTGGAGGCGGTCAAGGCGCAGCTGCCCAAGCGCTGCGTCGTCGACGGCGAGATCGTCATCGCGGCGGGCAAGGGCCTCGACTTCGAGGCGCTGCTGCAGCGGATCCACCCTGCTGCGTCGCGGGTGAAGATGCTCGCGGAGACGACGCCCGCGTCCTTCGTTGCCTTCGACCTGCTCGCGCTCGGCGACGAGTCGCTCATGGACCAGCCGCAGTCGGTACGACGGGAGCAGCTCGAACAGGCCCTGGCGAAGGCGAGCCCCCCGGTGCACCTCACGCCGGCCACGACGGAGGCCTCTCTCGCGCGCGACTGGTTCACGTTGTTCGAGGGCGCCGGCCTCGACGGCGTGGTCGCCAAACCGCTCGATCTGCCCTACTCCCCCGACAAGCGCGTCATGCTGAAGATCAAGCACGCCCGCACCGCGGACTGCGTCGTCGGCGGCTACCGGCTGCACAAGAGCGGTCCCATCGTCGGGTCCCTGGTGCTCGGGCTGTACGACGGCGACGGCGCTCTCCAGCACGTCGGGGTGTCGGCGTCGTTCCCGATGGCGCGTCGGGCCGCGCTGATCGAGGAGCTGGCGCCGTACCTGCTCGTCGACGGCGATGATCACCCCTGGCTCGGCGAGGCGATGTCGGAGCGCGCACCGACCTCGTCGGCCGGATCGCGGTGGAACCAGGGCAAGGACATGAGCTTCGTGCCGTTGCGCCCCGAGCTCGTCGTCGAGGTCGCCTACGACCACATGGAGGGTGCGCGCTTCCGGCACACCGCGCAGTTCCGCCACTTCCGGCCCGACCGCGACGCGCAGTCGTGCACCTACGCCCAGCTCGAGCGTCCGGTCCGCTTCGACCTCGGCACCGTCCTCGGCGCCTGACGGGCACTGCTCCCGCTCCGCCCTGACCTCGCGGCAGCTCACCCAGGAGCACCCGCGATCTGGGCCGAGACCGGCGGCACGCGATCGAGTCGCTTGGCGAGCGCGATGTCCGAACGCGGCATGCTCGAACCTGTCCGGCATGGCAATCCAATAACCCTTGATCCACAACGAAACTCCGTCATCCACAGATGCCGAAACGAGGCTTGACCGCGGGTGCGGACTCCGGGCCCAACCGGTTCGACTTCTGCGCGGCTTTCCGGTGAAGTAGTCGCTCGTGTCCGCCACCGTCGTCGCGTCGTCCGTCACCGTCGTACGCGGACCCTCGCTCGTCCTCAGCGACGTCAGCGTCACCGTCTCGCCGGGATCCCGCATCGGCGTCGTCGGCCCGAACGGCGTCGGGAAGTCGACGCTCCTCGCGACGCTTGCCGGCGAGCTGACCCCCGACACCGGCTCGGTGAGCCGCGCGCCGCGCAATGCCAGCGTCGGCCTCCTCCCCCAGGAACCCGACAGGCACCCCGGCGAGACCCTCATGCAGCTCCTCGCTCGGCGCACAGGTGTCGCCCGGGCTCAGCGACAGCTGGACGCGGCGACGGAGGCCCTCACCCAGGGGGACGACGCCCACTACAGCGATGCGCTCGAGCACTGGCTCGATCTCGGCGGAGCCGACCTCGATGCGCGGGCCGAGCAGGTCACGCAGGACCTCGGACTCGCCGTCGACCTGCACACCCAGACGACCACGCTCTCCGGAGGCCAGGCCGCTCGCGCCTCGCTCGCGAGCATCCTGCTGAGCCGGTACGACGTGTTCCTGCTCGACGAGCCCACCAACGACCTGGACTTCGCCGGACTGGAGCGCCTCGAGTCGTTCGTCCTGGGGCTGCAGGCCGGCCTGGTGGTGGTGTCGCACGACCGCGAGTTCCTGGCCCGCACGATCACCTCGGTGCTCGACATCGACGGGCCCCTGCGCACGGCAACGCTCTACAACGGCGGGTACGACGCCTACCTCGAGGAGCGGGCGCTGCGCAAGAGCCACCAGCGCGAGGCGTACGAGGACTTCGAGGACAAGCGCTCGGGCCTGGTGCAGCAGGCCCAGCGGCAGCGTGAGCAGTCGGTGCGTGGCGCCCTGCGGGCCAAGCGCAAGCCGCCGGACAACGACCGGGCTGCGAAGGGCGCGCGCATCGAGGCGGCGACGCACGCAGCGTCGCGCGTCAAGACGATCGAGTCGCAGATCACCCGCCTGGAGCAGGTGGAGGAGCCGCGCAAGGAGTGGCAGCTGCAGATGTCGATCGCGGCCGCACCGCGATCGGGAGATGTCGTGGCGGTGCTCCAGCAGGCCGTCGTACGACGAGGCGACTTCGTCCTCGGCCCCCTCGATGTGCAGGTGGCCTACGGCGATCGCGTCGCGATCGTCGGCCCCAACGGCTCGGGGAAGACGACGCTGCTGCAGGCGCTGCTCGGGCGGATCCCCCTCGAGTCGGGCCGGCAGTCCCTCGGCAGCGGCGTGCGGCTCGGTGAGGTCGACCAGGCCCGCTCACGCTTCCGCGGAAGCGCCTCCGTCGTCGAGGTGGTGGAAGAGGTCACCGCGTGGCCGGCCGCGGAGGTCCGGACGCTGCTCGCGAAGTACGGCCTCAAGGCCGACCACACCGCCCGTCCCGCCGAGTCGCTGTCGCCGGGTGAGCGGACCCGCGCCTCGCTGGCGCTGCTGCAGGCGGTCGGCGTGAACTGCCTCGTCCTCGACGAGCCGACCAACCACCTCGACCTCCCGGCGATCGAGCAGCTCGAGTGGGCGCTGGACGACTACGCGGGGACGCTGCTGCTCGTGACGCACGACCGCCGGCTTCTCGACGCCGTGCACGTCACGGAGACAGTGCGGCTGTAGCTCGCCCGATGTGCACCCGCTGGGACTAGCTGCACTTCCCGGCCTTGTTGAAGGTGCGCGTCGTCGAGCCGGCTGCGGCCGTCGTCCAGGGCGCCGTACCGACCACTGCCCGGATCGTGTACGTGTAGGTGTGGTTGCCGTTGGGCGCAGCGGCCCACGCCGTGCTCGTGTCGTTGGTCGTGACCAGGTTGCCGGCGACCAGAGGCAGGGTGATGGGGCCGGCGCCGCCGGTCCGGTCGATCGCGTAGGACACGAAGGCGCTGTCCGGGGACAGGCCCCAGGTGAGCTTGACGTCGTCAGGCCCGGACTGGGCGACACAGCTGCTCGCCAGCGTGCCGGTGGCGTTGGAGATCGATGTCCGTGCCTTGATGGTCGCCGAACCCACGGCTGTGCCGGCCCAGTTGGCCTGGGCGATCCCGGGCAGCGCGACGACGGCGGCGGTGAAGGCCGCCGCCGTCGCCAGCTGCACACGAGGCATGGTTACTGCTGGGTTCCCGAGAACGACAGGGCGACCGTGAAGGTCTTTCCCGCGCACAGCACGGGCGCGCCCGTGGACATCGTCACCAGGTTGGTGAGCGTGCCGGTTGCACTCCCGTTGTTCCCGGGCACCGTGAGCGGCGTGATTCCCGTCCAGCCACCGGGCTGCCCGACCCCTGTCTGGGCGGCAGCGAGGATCGTGATGTTGCTGGCCGGGCAGTTCACCGCGTCGCTCGAGGTGACGCTGACCGCGGTCAGTGCTGTCAGCTGCACTGCGTAGACGTTCCCGTTGGTCACCTTGTAGCCGAGGTCATCGGTCTTGCCCGGGTAGAGGTCGTTCAGCGGCGTCGTGATCGACGAGACGACCAGGCCGTTCACCGTGGTCGCCTGGATCGTCGCGGACCCGGTTCCCGTGGCGGACCAGTAGGCGTAGGAGACACCCGTGATCAGGACGCCCGCCACGACAGTCGCGGCGGCCAGCGTCCAACCGCGACGCCGGTTCGGCGAGCCATCGTTCTCGGTCGTACGGCGACGCAGCATCATGGTGTCGTTGTCCTGTCGCGTGAAGTCGGTGTTAGGAGACGGTCAGGACGACGGAGAACGACTTGTTGCGGCAGGCGCTCTGGTTCACCGTGTCCGAGTCGGTCATGGTGATGTGCAGGGTGCCGACAGTCGCAGTGGGGACGGCACCGACACCGGCGTTGGCCGGGACGAAGACCGGACCCGTGATGGGGTCGATGCTGGCTCCGATGAGGTTCGTCGTCGGGTCGCAGGCAACCGAGTCACTGCTGGTGATGGCGCCGGCCGTCACGTTGTTCAGGGCGACCCGGTAGCCGTTCGTGTTCGTGGCCTTGATCGGGATCACGAGGTCGGCGCCGGGGTAGAGGCCCGTCGCCGCGGTGGCGAGCAGCGTCAGGTTGTTCGTGGTCGGGTTGGCCGTGGCCGAACCGGAACCGCCGCCAAGGCTCGTCCAGTAGGCGTAGCCGAAGCCGACACCGCCGACGAGGCAGAGCGGCAGGAAGATGGCGAGGATGCGCTTCGCGGTCCGCTTGTTGCGGTCGGACTCGGTCACAGGCGTCGTCGGGGTGACGGACATGGCGAGGGCTCCTGGGAGTATCGGTTACCAAGAGGGCCCGGTTTCGCCTCTAGCTCCCCGTCAGGCCATGGCGACCAGAGACGCCCGACGGATCAACGCTTGCCCATCAACTCCGCGGTGGAGTCGATGATCAATGTGTCGGCGCGGGGAGAGCGCCAGCGCACCCAACTTTCTGATCAATCACGCCCGCGATCGGCACTACATCGCCGTAGTCCGAAGGAACTAGTGCGGCAGATCGGCGTCACCGATGTCCAGAAACGCCCGGTTCGAGGAGCATTTTCCCGGTGCGCGCTGACCCGCTGCCCGGGGGCGCGGCCTGCTGCGATACAACATGGCCTGAAACCGGCCCGACCACCGGGAACCGGAACTAGCACGTTCAAGCCATAGCGGCCCTGGCCCGGCGCGCGCATTCTGGACGACCAGGGCAGGCGGTGACGGTGGAACAGGGATCGACCTCGGCGGTGCAGCTCGACGCGCTGCTCGGACTCGCCACGGCCGATCTGTCGGCGCCAGAACTGCGCGCCGAAGCGCAGGCCCTCCAGACCGGCTCCTCGGATCCCGCCTTCCAGGCGCGGGTCGCCGCCGTACTGGCCACCGCCCTGGCGCGACGGTCGCGCGAGGACGCGCTGGCGCGCAGCGTCCGGCACTTCGTCGCGGCCCAGCGGATCTCGCACGTGGGCAGCTACGACTTCGACATCGCGTCCAACACCAACGACTGGAGCGACCAGCTCTACCGGATCTACGGCCGCGAGCCGCAGTCGTTCAACGCGTCGTACGAGAAGTTCCTCGAGATGGTCCACCCCGACGACCGCGAGAAGATCATCGGCGTGCATCAGGAGGCTCTCGCCAACCTGGCGCCGTACGACATGGAAGAGCGCATCGTCTGGCCCAACGGCGAGGTGCGAACCCTCGCCAGCTGGGGTGAGGTGGTCGCCGGCCCCGACGGCACTCCGGCGCGCATGGTCGGGATCTGCTGGGACATCACCGCGCAGAAGGAGACAGCGGACGCCCTCGCCCGCAGCAGCGAGCGGTTCCAGCGGCTGATCGAGTCGGCGCCCGACGTGGTGCTGGTGGTGTCGCCGTCTGGGACCGTGGTGCAGGTCAACGACCGTGTGCAGACGGTGCTCGGCTGGGAGCCCGCCGAGGTGATCGGCCGCCCGGTCACCGAGCTCCTCCCGGCCGGCCTCGGCCCGGGCGGTCCGCCGCGCGAGCTGGTCGCCTGCGACCGGGACGGCAACGAGATCCCGGCCGAGGTCAGCGCGAGCCACATCGAGACCGACGAGGGCGCGGTCACCGCGGCCTTCGTGCGTGACCTGCGCGACCGCAAGCGGTCCGAGCACCTGGCGTTGCGGCTGCACGACGCCGAGGTACGACGACGGCACGCGCTCGAGATCAACGACAACGTCGTGCAGGGACTCGCCTCCGTGCTGTACCTGCTCGACCTCGACAGGCACGCCTCTGCACACGGTGCCGCGCGGCGCACGATGACGGCGGCGCGCGCGATGATGGACGACCTGCTCGACGAGGCAGGGCCGACCGCCCTCTCCCCCGGCGAGCTCGTCCGCGGCTCCGGCCACGCGGCGACCCTCGACGAGACTCTCCCGCCGCAGCCGGCGCCGCGCGCGGGCGCTCTGCGGGTGATGCTCGCCGACGACGCCGAGGACATCCGCCTGCTGCTCCGCCTGACCCTCACGACAGGGCATGGTTTCGACGTGGTCGCGGAGGCGGGGGACGGTGAAGAGGCCGTCCGCCTCGCCGCCCAGCACCGGCCCGACGTGATCCTGCTCGACCTGTCGATGCCGGTCATGGACGGCCTGCAGGCGATCCCGGAGATCCGCCGGACCAGCCCCGAGACCCGGATCGTCATCCTGTCGGGCTTCGACGAGGCCCGCATGAAGCCGGTGGCGATGGAGCTCGGCGCGGACGCCTACCTCGAGAAGGGCGAGGCGATGGCCGACCTCGTCGGTCGGCTCGCCGAGCTCTTCCCGCAGCACGACCTGACGACGGCGGCGTCTCAGCCCGGCGACCCGGATGCCGACGAGGGCGGCCTGGCCTTCGACGGCGACATGGTGGTGCACGAGCTGCGCACGCCACTGACCGTCATCACCGGCATGCTCTCGACGTTGCGCGACCGGATGGACTCGCTGCCGTCCGCGACGACGCACGAGCTCATCGATGCAGCGGGCCGCAACGCGCGGCAGATGGCAGAGCTGCTCGACGCGGTCAGCGACGCGAGGCGAGCCGCCCACGGACAACTCCCCGTCGTACCGGAGATGACCGACCTCGCCCGGCTCGTGCGCGACGCGGTCGCTGATGTCGTCGCGGGCCACGGCCTGCCGACCCCGATCATCCGCACCGATGACGACCTCCATGCCCCCGTCGACCCGATGCGGATCCGGCAGGTGGTCGCCAACCTGCTCTCCAACGCCTACAAGTTCTCGCCGCCCAACACGCGCGTGACGGTGACGGTCACGAGCCATGACGGCTCCGCCGAGATCACGGTGCACGACGCGGGGCCTGGCATCCCCGAGGACCGGCGCGACGAGCTGTTCAGCAAGTTCGGCCGGCTCGGGCACACCGGGCACGGCATGGGACTCGGCCTCTACATCTCGCGCGCGATCGCCCGCGCGCACGGTGGTGAGCTCGAGCTGCGCGACGGTCCTGGCGCGACCTTCGCGCTCACCCTCCCCCTGCAGGTCGAGGTCGGTACCCCGGCGGTCTGAAGCCGCTGCAAGACTTGCCCGCGTGACCGCCGCGCCGACTCCGCTCGACAAGCTCGTCGACCTGCTCGACCTCGAGTACATCGAGGAGAACATCTTCCGCGGCAAGCAGCCGCACGAGGCGCTGCAGCG
>JAODNA010000136.1 GCA_025465135.1 Frankiales bacterium
CCGTGTGGTCGTAGTGCTGGTTCGCGGCGATGGTGGCGGGCAGGTCCTGCGCCTCGCCGTGCAGTGCCTGGTTGGCCTTGCAGACGGTGTCGCCGGCCGAGATGCGGTCCCACGCCCACGACTGGCCGCGGCCGGCCTTGGTCGCGGCCTGGGCGTTCTGCTGGCGCTCGTTGGCCCACGCCACGGCGAAGCCGGTGTTGAGCAGGCCGCCCGGGTAGAGCGTCGTCGGGGTCGTGTCGATGACGGACAGCGGTGAGATCGCAGCGAGGTCCGGCGGCTGGTACTGGGCGGTGAAGAGCTGGCTGATCCCGCCGTACGAGATGCCCATCATCCCGACCTTGTGGTCGCGGACCCACGGCTGGCGGGCGACCGTCTCGATCACGTCGTACCCGTCGATGCCCTGCAGCGGCTCGAAGAAGTCGAAGGCGCCGCCGGAGCAGCCGCTCCCGCGCATGTTGACGTCGACGACCGCGAAGCCCATCAGGTTGGCCAGCACGGCGATGCCGCTCTCCGGTCCCGCGGGGTTGGCGTAGCCATAGCCGGAGTACTCGATGAGCGTCGGGTACGGCGGGGCGTAGTCGGGCAGCCCGCTCGGCAGGGTGATGTCAGGCGTGCCCTGGCCAGCCGGCTTGGTCGGCGGCCAGACGTTGTAGGCGAGCTTCGTGCCGTCGCGCGTGGTCAGGTAGCCGTAGCCGTCGTCCGGGATCGGCTGCTTGTAGATGTCGGCGTTCCACTGCGCGGGATCGTTGGAGTGGACCGTGATCGGTCCGGAGTCCTTGCCGCCGGCCCACACGTGATAGCCGCTGGTGGGGTGGACGTTGCGGAACAGGGCCCCGCCGAGCGCGTTGGCCGTGCGGGTGGCGACCTTGTAGCCGGCACCGTTCAGCAGCTCGACCTTCGCGCCCGCAGCGACGCCGGTGACGTCGATCTGCCCGGCGCTCCCCCGCGCCGTGAAGGGGCCGGCGGGCGCGGACGGGGCTGCTACGGCGGCGCCGGCCACGAGAAGACCGGCGACCAAGGCCCCGGCAAGCGAGATCCTGAGCGTTGCGCCGTGGTTCCGCACGATGTGACGTCTCCTCCCGGCCGGGCACCGACGCCCGCCACCGGGAGAAGACTTCGACACAACAGATGCACATTCCTTCACCCGGGCCCAGGCCGGCTGTCGGCGGGCGACGCACAGCCAGCTCCCAGGCGGAGCGCAACCGGGGCACAGGAACGGGCTCCAGGCTGACCTCAGTCGGGCGGCATCGCCCTCGAAGAACGGGGTGGCTCGTGATCGCGGTCCTGAGGAAGAGGCGGGTGCTCGGAGCCGCCGTGGCAGTCGCTGTGGCCGGCGCTGCCGCTGTGAGCACATGGGCTCTGACACGATCGCCCGCGAACGCCGCGGCGACCACCAACCTGGTGGCCGCGAGCAGCAGCGACCTGTCGCAGACCGTCGCCACGACGGGAACGATCCAGCCCAAGCAGCGCAGCGACCTCAGCTTCGGCGTCAGCGGCAAGGTGACCACGGTCGCCGTCACGGTGGGCCAGAAGGTGAGCAAGGGCGCGGTCCTCGCGACCCTCGACGCAACAACGCTGACGTCCGCCGTGAACACCGCCTCAGCTGCAGTGACCGCGGCCGAGCAGCAGCTCGCCAGCGTCTCGGGCAGCACGTCGGCACAGGTGGCGTCGGCCACCGCGCAGCTCGCACAGGCAGAGTCTCAGCTCGCTACTGCGCGCGACGACCTCGCGGCGGCATCCATGTCGGCGCCGTTCGCCGGGATCGTCGCCAGCGTCGGCATCGGCGTCGGTGACACCGTGGGCTCCTCGGGCTCCGCGGCAGGCAGCGGCGGCGGGACGAGCGGGGGTTCCGCCGGAGGTGGGTCGGGCAGCAACGCGACGAGCACGACGTCGACCAGCAGCGCGATCACGGTCATCAGCACGAGCGCATGGATCGTGAACGCGAGCGTCGGCAGTGCCGACCTCGCGGAGCTGAAGAAGGGGCTGCAGGCGCAGATCACGCCGAGCGGCTCTCGGACTCCGGTGTTCGGCACCGTCGCCTCGCTCGGCATCATCGCGAGCACCTCGACCTCGGGCAGCGCCACCTTCCCCGTGGTGATTGACGTGACGGGCAATCCCGCGGGCCTGTACGCCGGCAGCACCGCCAGCGTCACCATCATCGTCAAGAAGGTGACCGGTGTTCTCAGCGTGCCGACACCGGCCGTCGTCACGGAGAGCGGCAAGACCGTCGTGCACCAGATGGTCGGCGGCAAACAGGTCAGCACGCCGGTGACGATCGGCGCCGTCTACGGCGCGCTGACCGAGATCAAAGCCGGGCTCAAGGCCGGGGACGAGGTCGTCGTCACGCTGACTCGCTTCGGTGGCGGCGCCGGGCGCACGGGTGGGACCGGCGGTGCAGGGGGCGGTCAGAACGGCGGGCCGCCCGGCGGGTTCGGTGGCGGTGGCGGCTTCGGCGGGGTTGCACCGGGAGGTGCGGGATGAGCGGCCCGGTGCTCAGCCTGCGCGACGTGAGAAAGACCTACGTGATGGGCGACCTGCGCGTCGACGCCCTGGCCGGCGTGAGCATGGACGTGTACGAGGGTGAGTACGTCGCCGTGATGGGTCCTTCGGGTTCCGGCAAATCCACCCTGATGCACATCCTGGGCTGCCTCGACGTGCCGACCTCGGGCACCTACGAGCTCGCCGGCACCGACGTGAGCCGGATGACCGAGGCCGAGCTGGCGGAGGTCCGCAACCGAAGGATCGGCTTCGTCTTCCAGGGCTTCAACCTGCTGCCGACGCTCAACGCGTGGCGCAACGTCGAGCTGCCGCTGCTCTACGCCGGCGTCTCCCGCGATGCGCGACGGAGGCGCGCGGCCGAGGCGCTGGAGCGCGTAGGACTGGCGGACCGGTTGGACCACCGGCCCGGGGAGCTGTCCGGCGGCCAGCAGCAGCGAGTCGCGGTCGCCCGGGCGCTTGTCACCGATCCCAGTCTGATCCTTGCGGACGAGCCGACGGGCAACCTCGACTCGCGCGCTACCGCGGACGTGCTCGGGTTGTTCGAGGAGCTGAGCTCGGCCGGCCGCACGATCATGCTCATCACGCATGAGCCGGACGTCGCCGCTGCGTCGGCGCGCACGGTGCGGATCCGCGACGGCCTCGTCGACCTCGCGACGGCCGGTGCCGCATGACGACCCTCGAGACCTTCCGCAGCGCCCTGCAGGCGCTGCACTCGCACCGCCTGCGCTCGGCACTGACGATGCTCGGAATCCTGATCGGCATCGCGGCGGTGATCCTGACCGTGGGCCTGGGGCAAGGCGCGCAGGCGCAGGTCCAGGCGCAGATCAGCAAGCTCGGAAGCAACCTGCTGGTGGTCACCCCCGGCAGCACGACGAGCAGCACTGGCGTCCGCGGCGGACGAGGAACGTCCTCCACCTTGACGAACGCCGACGCGCAGGCTCTGACCGCGGTCTCGGTGGCGCCTGACATCAGGGCCGTGGCGGCGACGGCGACGAGCAACCAGTCCGTCACGGCCGGCAGCACCAACTGGACGACGACCGTGGTCGGCACGACCCCCTCTTGGGCGCAGGTGCGCTCACGTGACCTGTCCGCCGGCCGCTTCCTCACCGCGGACGACATCGCTCAGGGCCGCGCGGTTGCGGTTCTCGGCACGGAGACCGTGACTCAGCTCTTCAACGGCCGGAGCCCGGTCGGGCAGAGCGTCAGCATCAACGGAAGCACGTTCACCGTTGTCGGAGTCCTGACAGCGATCGGCAGCACCTCGACGACGGCCAACGAGGACGACCAGGTGATCGTGCCCCAGACCGCGTTCGCGACGCGCGTGGCTGCCAGCTCGGCGCGCGCAGCCGTGTCGACCATCTACATCGAGGCGACGTCGCAGGGCACGTTGACCGCTGCCTACCAGGAGGCGAAGTCGCTGCTCCTGACCCGGCACGGCGTCACCACGACCGCCGCCGACTTCACCATCTCGAGCCAGCAGTCACTGCTGCAGACCGCGACGGCGACTGACCGAACCCTCACGATCCTGCTCGGCGGCGTCGCCGGGATCAGCTTGCTCGTCGGTGCGCTCGGCATCGCCAACATGATGCTGGTCTCGGTCGCCGAACGAGTGCGCGAGATCGGGCTGCGCAAGGCGCTCGGGGCGACCCCGTCAGCCGTCCGCAGGCAGTTCCTGTTCGAGGCAAGCAGCCTCGGCGTGAGCGGCGGCGTCTGCGGGCTCGTGCTCGCCGGCACAGGAGCCGTCGTACTGCCCCACTTCCTCTCGCAACCGGTCACGATCTCCGCCACCGCTGCCGCCGCAGCCGTCGGCGTTTCGCTGCTCATCGGTGTCGTCGCCGGTGTGTATCCCGCCAGCCGCGCCGCGCGCCTCGCGCCCATCGACGCTCTCCGCAACGACTAGGAGCTCCACCGTGAAGACCGCCACGACATCACTCGCGCTGCTCGGGCTGCTCGGCCTGGCTGCCTGCGGCTCCGGGGGCAGCGGCACTGTTGCTGCCGCACCTGGCAGCGCTGCCGCGTCACCGGCACCCGGCCAGGGCGCGCCACGGATGCCCGGAGTCTCCGGCCTGCTCGCCGCGGTCCAGGGCACGACCTTGCAGGTGCAGGGACCGACGAGCCAGACAGCGGTCGTGTACACCGCGGCCACGGCCATCACCGCGACTGTGGCCGCCAAGAGCAGCGATGTCGCCGTCGGGACGTGCGTGGCCGTGCGGAGCGCCGCCGCCACCGGAGCGTCGCCCTCGGCCGCGGTGACCGCGACCAGCGTCGCCCTCAGCGCGCCCGTGAACGGCACCTGCGCGCCAGGCGGAGGTGGCCCCGGTGGTGCAGGCCCTGGCGGCGTGCGCCCCTCCGGTCGTCCGACCGGCACCCGGCCGTCGGGCGCGCCCGGTGGGGGCCGAGGTTTCGGAGGCGGTGCGTTCGGCGCCGTCACCGCGGTGACCGGCAGCGGCTTCACAGTCGCGAGCAGCGGCGGCGCTCCGGGTGCCGCCTCCACCGCCACTCCGGTCGCCGTGACGACGACAGCGGCGACGACCTACAACAAGCAGCAGACCGCCACGCCCGCGGCTCTGAGGACTGGTGTCTGCGTCACCGCGCGAGGGGCCCAGGACAGCTCCGGAACG
>JAODNA010000166.1 GCA_025465135.1 Frankiales bacterium
GGCACGGAGTAGCCCATCGTGCCGAGGCCGCCGGAGTTGAGCCAGGTGTAGGGGTTCTCGTAGGAGATGAACTGGCTGGCCCACATCTGGTGCTGGCCCACACCGGCGACGTAGAGCGCGTCGGGGCCCGCGATCTGGCCGAGCCTGCGGATCACGTGCTGCGGTGCGAGCGAGCCGTCGGTGGGCTCCTCGTAGCCGAGGGGGTAGGTCGTGCGCCACTGGTCGAGCGACTTCCACCAGCCGGTGAGGTCGGCGCGGCTGCCGCCGTCGTACACCTCCTTCACGGCGATGATGAGGTCGGCGATCGTCTCGCGGCAGTCCCCGACGATCGGTACGTCGGCCTCGCGGTTCTTGCCGATCTCGGCCGGGTCGATGTCGGCGTGGATGACCGCGGCATCGGGCGCGAACGTCGACAGCTTCCCGGTCACGCGGTCGTCGAACCGCGCGCCCAGGGTGATGAGCAGGTCCGACTTCTGCAGCGCCGTGACGGCAGCGACCGACCCGTGCATGCCGGGCATGCCCAGGTGCTGCGCGTGGCTGTCGGGGAAGGCCCCGCGAGCCATCAGCGTGGTCACGACCGGGATGCCTGTGAGCTCGGCTAGCACGCGCAGCTCGGCGGCCGCACGTGCCTTGAGGACTCCGCCACCGACGTAGAGCACCGGGCGCTTGGCGGCTGCGATGAGGCGAGCCGCCTCGCGGACCTGCTTCGCGTGGGGCTTCGTCGTCGGGCGGTAGCCGGGGAGGTCGAGCGTGGGCGGCCAGGCGAAGGTGCCGCTGGCCTGGAGGATGTCCTTCGGCAGGTCTACGAGCACGGGCCCCGGCCGGCCGGTAGCGGCGATGTGGAACGCCTCAGCGATCGTGCGGGGGATGTCATCGACGTGCTGCACGAGGAAGTTGTGCTTGGTGATCGGCATCGTGATGCCGCAGATGTCGGCCTCCTGGAAGGCGTCCGTCCCGATCGACATGCTCGGCACCTGACCGGTGATGGCCACGATGGGCACGGAGTCCATGTAGGCGTCGGCGATCGGCGTCACGAGGTTGGTCGCACCCGGGCCGCTGGTCGCCATGCAGACGCCGACCTTGCCGGTCGCCTGCGCGTAGCCCTCGGCCGCATGGCCGCCGCCCTGCTCGTGCCGGACCAGGATGTGCCGGACGGTCTTGGAGTCGAAGAGCGGGTCGTACGCCGGCAGGATGGCGCCGCCGGGGATGCCGAAGACGACCTCCGCCCCGACGCTCTCCAGGGATCGGACGAGCGACTGAGCTCCGGTCACGGTGTCTGACATCTGCGTTTCCTTACGGGCTGGGGCAACAAAAAACCCCTCGTGCGAGGCACGAAGGGTGAGCGCGTCTGCCGGGAGGCGGGACGCGCTAGCTAACTACGACGAAGAGACGCACAGCGCCAGAGTGCGTGAGCCGGAAGCCGGTGTCAAGCCAGTGGGATCGGCGTCCCACATGCTGGTACGGCGTCAGCCGGTGCTCACGCCCGGTCGCGCGCCCGTCCGGCTGCTAGTCGGACGCCATGCCACCGCCCAGCAAGGCGGGCTGTGCTGTTGCCCGCATCCGCTTCAGGACCCGGCTGGTGACGGGGGTGACGGCGGGGTGTGTTCCCCCGTTGGCCGCCGCAGCCGCCTGCCACGCCTCCGTCCGGCGCGTGTAGACCTCCGGGTCGTCGAGCTGGAGGCAGTCCATGCGGTCGTCGTTGATGTCCACGACGATCGTGTCGCCTGACTCGATCAGCGCGATGGGGCCGCCGAGGAAGGCCTCCGGCGCCACATGCCCGATGACGAGACCGACGGACCCCCCAGAGAACCGGGCATCGGTCATCAAGGCGATCGTGATGTCCTTCCGCCGGCACAGCGCGGTGATGCGCGACGTCGGGTCGAGCAGCTCAGGCATGCCCGGCGCGCCGCGCGGGCCTTCGTAGCGGATCACGACCATGTCGCTGTCGGCAAAGGAGTCGGGGTCGTCCTCGAGCGCCGCGATCAGCGCCCGCTCGCTGTCGAACGTGCGGGCCCGGCCGGTGAACACGCCCCCGGCAAGGCCACCTTCAACGCCGGCGAGCTTGAGGATCGCCCCACCGTCGGGCGCCAGGTTGCCGCGCAGGAGGCGCAGGCCGCCCGTGTCCTTGAACGGCTTGTCGACCGAATGGATCACATCCTGGTCCGGTGCAGGTGGGTCGAGCCGGCGTACCTGCTCCTCCAGCGTCTCGCCGGTGCAGGTCAGGGTGGCGCCGTCGAGCAGCCCGGCGCCGAGCAGCTCCTTGACGATGACCTGCAGGCCGCCGCGAGCGTCGACGTCCATCATCGAGTAGTAGCCGAACGGGCGCATGTTCACCAGCACCGGCAGCCGATGTGCCAGCGCGTTGAACTCCGACTGGGTGAGCACCTCCGCCCACAGGTCGATCCCGGCGGCGCGGGCGATCTCGACGCTGTGCAACGCGACGTTGGTCGAGCCACCCATGGCGATCGCGACGGTGATCGCATTGCGCAACGAGGCCGGCGTGACGATGTCGCGCGGACGGATGCCCGCCTCCGTCATCGCGACGAGACAGTCGACGAGCTGGTCGGGAAACTCGGTCAACCGGCGCGGGTCGTCGGACGGCGGCGCCACCATGTGCAACGGCTCCATCCCGAGCACGCTGATGAAGGTCTGCATCGTGTTGTAGGTGAACATCCCACCGCAGCTGCCCTGCCCGGGGCACGCGTGCAGCGCAGTACGCGCGCGGACGGCGGGGTCGGGATCGCCGGCCGTCTGGAACGCGACGACCAGGTCGATGCGCTCGCCGGTCTCCGGGTCGATGCCCGGCCGGATCGACCCGTCCGAGAGGAAGACGGCGGGGGCGTTGTGCTCGAGCACGGCCGCGAGCGTGCCGACCGGAGGCTTGTCGCAGGCGACGACGGCGACGAGCCCGGCGACGTCGTTGGCATTCAGGTGCACGTCGATGGTGTCGTTGACGAGCTCGCGACCGATCAGGGAGTAGCGCATCCGGTCGGTGCCGTTCAGCTGACCGTCGGACACGCCGAGCGTGTACGCCGGCGCGACCAACCGCACGGGCAGGTCGTCCCGACGGATGCGGCTGGACAGGGCAGCCTGGATCGCCGCGACCTTGGCCTGGACACCCAGGTAGCACTGGCTGTCGCCCAGGTTGCCGGTGACCGCCCAGACAGGGTCGTGGATCTTCGCCGGTTCCTCGCCGAGGAAGCGCGCGGTGCCGACCCGCTGCACGTCGCGACCGGGATTCGCGGACACGAAGCTGCCAGCGCCGGCCTGATCCGGCTCGTTGGTGCTCATGCCCATGAATCTAGAGTCACCGCCGTGCCGACCTCGTTCGACTACCTCAGCTCAGACGGCACCTGCATCCGCGGCTGGCGTGGTGACGGCGACGGTCCGCCCGTCATCATCAGCAACGGCCTCGGCACGATCCCGAAGGCCTGGCCCGGCCTGATCACCGCCGACTGCGGCTACCGCGTGCGCACCTGGTACTACCGCGGGACCTTCGGTTCGGAACGCCCGCTCGACCCCGGCCGCATCCGGGTCGAGGACCACGTCGCAGACCTGATCGCCCTCATGGACGCCGAGGGCATCGAGCGGGCCCTGGTGGCGGGGTGGTCCATCGGCGTCAACATCGCCTTCGAGGCCGCGGAGCGTCACCCCGACCGGGTCGCCGGTCTGATGGCGGTCGCCGGGGTGCCTGGGGGGACGTTCGGCACCATGGGCGCCCCGCTGCGGATCCCCCGGCGGCTGCGACGGCCGGTGGCGACGCGGGCGGCCAAGGTCATGCGCGCAGCGGGCAGCCTGCTCACCCCGGTCGCGGGGGCGATCCCGGTCAACGACCGCCTGTCGTGGCTGGTGACCCACTCCGGCTTCATGCTGCCGGCGGCGAAGGCCGACGTCGTGACACCGATGCTCGAGGAGTTCCTGAAGCAGGACTGGCGGTGGTACATGAAGCTTGCCGTCGCAGCGGCCGAGCACCAGCCGATGGACGTGTCGTTCGTGACGTGCCCGACCACGCTCGTGGCGGGCAAGTGGGACGTGCTGACCTCGATGGACGACGTGATCGACACCGCAGCGCGCATCCCGCACGCGCAGGTCACCGTGCTGCCCGGCAGCCACTTCCTGCCGATGGAGTACCCCGGCCTCGTCAGCACCGCACTCGGTGAGCTGGCACGCCGCAGCGACCTCGCAGCGGGGTAGGACGAGCGCGTGCTTCCCCTCTCAGCGACGATAGACGCGTGACGACCCCTTCCGCCGCGCTCACGGCCGAGGCCGACCGGCGCAGCGCCGAGGCACGGGCTGCCGCCACGAAGGCCGAAGCCCAGCGCCCCATGCGCCGCGGACCGATCGTGTGGGTCGGCCGGACGATCGCCGACGTCTGGCGCAAGACCAACCGGGACCGGGTGCTCGGCCTCGCCGCCGAGAACGCCTTCATGGCGACCCTCACGGTCTTCCCAACCTTGCTGGTGGTCGCCGCCGTACTCGGTCAGCTCGGCCTGATCGTCGGGCAGACCAACGCGCAACGGGTCGAGAACTCGGTCATCTCGTTCCTCAACCGGCTGCTCACGAACCAGGCGAGCGGTGCCATCGACACCGTGAAGCACCTGTTCTCGACCGGGGGCAACACCCTGACCCTGGCCTCCGCGATCGCGCTGATCTCCATCGCCACCGCGTTCGCCGGCGTCATCAACACGGTGACCCTCGTCTACGACGTGCACGACCGACGTGGCTGGTGGAAGCGCCGCTGGCTGGGCCTCGTGGTCGGGATGGGGAGCGTCCTGACCGGCGCCGTCGTCGTGACGCTGGTCGTGGTGGGCCCGCTGTTCGGCCGGGGCGTCGACATCGTGACCAGCATCGGCCTGTCGGAGGAGTACGACTTCCTCTGGTCCTACCTCCGCTGGCCGGTCGCCTTCCTGTCGCTCGTCCTGTGGGCGACGACGATGTGCCACATCTGCCCGGACCGGCAGACCCGCTGGCGGTCCGGGTTGCCGGGAGGGCTGCTCACCGCGGTCTTCTGGCTGGCGGCCTCGGTGGGGTTCAACGTCTACCTGCAGGTGGTCATCCACTCGTCGCCGCTGCTGGGCGCGCTCGGAGGGGGGCTCATCCTGATGACCTGGTTCTACCTGCTCTGCCTCGGGCTGCTCGTGGGGGCGACGCTCAACGCGATCCTGCTCGCGCGGCGAGCGTGCCGCGACGAGCTACTCCCTGACGCCTAGCCGCTCGAGCAGGAGGCGTCGTACGACGGAGGCGTCGGCCTGGCCGCGGGTCGCCTTCATCACCGCTCCGACCAGTGCGCCGACTGCCTGGACCTTCCCGGCCCGGATCTTGTCGGCGGCGTCGGAGTTGGCGGCGATGGCCTCGTCGACGGCGGTGGTGAGGGCGCCCTCGTCGGAGACGACCGCGAGTCCGCGCGACTCCACCACGTCGTCGGGCTCACCCTCGCCGGCCAGCACGCCGTCGACGACCTGGCGGGCGAGACCCGCGGTGAGCGAGCCATCCGCGACGAGCTCGACAACCCGGGCAACCTGCACCGGCGTGATGGGGAGCTCGGACGGCTCGCTGCCTCGGCTGTTGGCCGACTGCGCGAGGTGGCCGAGCCACCAGTTGCGCGCCTCGGCGGCGGGCGCGCCCGCGTCGACGGTCGCCAGCACGAGATCCAGTACGCCGGCGTTGGTCATGGCCTCGGCGTCCAGGGTGGACAGCGCGAGCTGCTCGATGAGGCGGCGCCGCCGTGACGACGGGGCTTCGGGGAGGGCCGCCTTCAGGGAGGCGACCCAGGCTGCGTCGGGCGCGACCGGGACGAGGTCGGGCTCGGGGAAGTAGCGGTAGTCGGTGGCCTCCTCCTTCGAGCGGCCGGACGTCGACAGACCGGTGTCCTCATGGAAGTGCCGGGTCTCCTGGACGATCCGCTCGCCCGCGCGCAGCCGCGCCGCCTGCCGCTCGACCTCGGATCGCACTGCTCGCTCGACGGAGCGCAGCGAGTTGACGTTCTTCGTCTCGGAGCGGGTGCCCCACTCGGCGCCCGGCTTGTTGAGGGAGACGTTGACGTCGCAGCGCAGCGAGCCCTGCTCCATGCGCACGTCGGAGACACCGAGGCCCCGCAGCACGTCGCGCAGCTCGGTGACGTAGGCCTTCGCGACCTCGGCCGGCTTCGCCTTCGTGCCCGTGACCGGCTTCGTGACGATCTCCACGAGCGGGATCCCGGCCCTGTTGTAGTCGACGAGCGAGTGCGTGGCGCCATGGATCCGGCCGGTGGAGCCGCCGACGTGGAGCGACTTGCCGGTGTCCTCCTCGAGGTGCACCCGCTCGATCGGGATGCGAACCGTCTCACCGTCGACCTCGACGTCGAGGTAGCCGTCGGTGCACAGCGGCTCGTCGTACTGCGAGGTCTGGAAGTTCTTCGGCATGTCCGGGTAGAAGTAGTTCTTGCGCGCGAAGCGGCACCAGGTGGCGATGTCGCAGTGCAGCGCGAGCCCGATCCGGATCGTCGACGCGATGGCTGCCTCGTTGACGACCGGCAGGGCGCCGGGAAGGCCGAGGCAGACCGGGCACGTGTGGGTGTTGGGCGCGGCACCGAAGGTCGTGTCGCAGCCGCAGAACATCTTGCTGGCGGTGCCGAGCTCGACGTGCGTCTCGAGGCCGATGACCGGCTCGAACTCCTGCAGCGCCTCGACATAGGGGACGGTCATGCGCAGAACTCATTCCCCTCGGGGTCGGTCATGACGGCCCAGACGACGCCGAGCTCCTCGTACTCCTTGATGAACGTGGCGCCCAGCCCCCGCAGCCGCGTCACGGCGGCGCGCACGTTTGCGCGCTGCTCGTCGAGTGGCACAGCCGGTCCCCCGCCGGCGTGCAGGTCGAGGTGCACGCGGTTCTTCCCCGTCTTGGGCTCCGGGACCCGCTGGAAGAACAGCCGTGGTCCGTCCCCGACGATCGCGGACCGGGAGTTCCACTCCTCCTTGGGCACGTGCTGCGCCTCGAGGAACGCCTCCCAGCTGTCGAAGCCCGGCGGCGGCGGTTGCAACGCATAGCCGGGCAGCACCTCGGCCCAGAACGCAGCAAGAGCGGCGGGGTCCGCGCAGTCGATGGCGATCTGCACCTACGCCTCCCAGTCCAGTGGCGGCACCGGCGCCGGCATCGCCGCCTCGAACGCGGCCCCGACCCGGTAGAGCAGCTCGTCGCGCATCGTCGGCGCCATGATCTGCAGGCCCACCGGCAGGCCGTCGGCCAGGCCGCAGGGCAGCGACATCGCCGGTCCGCCGTACAGGTTCGAAGGAATCGTGGCGAGGTCCTGGCGGTACATCGCGAGCGGGTCGGACAGCTTCTCCCCCAGCGGGAAGGCGACGGTGGGCGCGGCCGGTGAGACGAGGACGTCGGCCATCGCGAAGGCTTCCGTGAAGTCGCGGGTGATGAGGCTGCGCACCTTCTGCGCCTGGCCGTAGTAGGCGTCGTAGTAGCCGGACGACAGCGCGTAGGTGCCGAGGATGATGCGTCGCTTCACCTCTGCGCCGAAGCCCTGCGCGCGCGTCAGCGACATGACCTCCTCGAGGCCGCGCTCGCCGTCGTCACCGACCCGCAGGCCGTAGCGGACGCTGTCGAACCGCGCCAGGTTGCTCGACGCCTCCGACGGCGCGATGAGGTAGTACGCCGGCAGTGCGTAGGCGAAGTGCGGGCAGCTGACCTCGACGACCTTGGCGCCCAGACCGGTCAGGGTCTCCACGGCCTCGGCGAAACGCTGCTCGACGCCGGGTTGGTAGCCCTCGCCCGACAGCTCCTTGACGACGCCGATCGTCATGCCGCTGATGTCGGCCTGGCGCGCCGCTTCGACGACCGGCGGCACGGGGGCCGGGATCGAGGTGGAGTCGCGCGGGTCGTGGCCGGCGATGACCTCGTGCAGCAAGGCCGCGTCGAGCACCGTGCGGGCACACGGACCGGCCTGGTCGAGGCTGCTGGAGAACGCGACGAGGCCGTAGCGGCTGACGCCGCCGTAGGTCGGCTTCACACCGACGGTGCCGGTGACAGCGGCCGGCTGGCGGATCGAGCCCCCGGTGTCGGTGCCGATCGCCAGCGGTGACTCGAAGCTCGCAACCGCGGCGCTCGATCCCCCGCCCGAGCCGCCCGGGATGCGATCGAGGTCCCACGGGTTGTGCGTCGGCCCGTAGGCGCTGTGCTCGGTGGACGAGCCCATCGCGAACTCGTCCATGTTGGTCTTGCCGAGGATGACGACACCCGCCGCCTTGAGTCGCTCGACGACGGTCGCGTCGTAGGGCGGTCGCCATCCCTCGAGGATGCGCGAGCCGACGGTGGTCGGGACGCCCTTCTGGACGATGACGTCCTTGAGGGCGAGCGGGACACCCGCGAGCGGCCCGGTGATCTCACCGGCATCGACGCGACGCGCGGTCTCTAGGGCACCCTCCGCGTCGACGTGCAGGAACGCGTGCAGCTGACCGTCGACCTTGGCGATCCGGTCGAGATGTGCCTGCGCGACCTCGGTCGCGGTGGTGTCTCTCGCGGCGATCGCTGCGGCGGTCTGCACCGCCGTCAGCCGGGTGAGGTCGGTCACTGTTCCTCGTCGAGGATGCGCGGCACGCGGAACCGGCCGTCCTCCGCCGCCGGCGCCGCGGCCAGCACGTCGTCACGAGGCAGCGAGGGCATCACGACGTCGGGGCGCATGACGTTCTCGAGGGGCACGGCGTGCGTCATGGGCGTGACGCCCTCGGCGTCGCTGACCTCACCGATCTTGGCGACCGCACCGAGGATGACGTCGAGCTCGCCGGCAAGCCGGCCGAGCTCGTCGTCATCCAGCGCGAGCCGGGAGAGCCGTGCGAGGTGCGCGACCTCGTCGCGGGTGATCTCGGACATGCGCGCCTCCTCCCAGGCTCGGCTGGGAGTCTAGGCGTGCGGCTGGTTCAGCCCCCGCAGACGGGAGCGGCGGAAGGCAGCGTCAACCGGCCGAGCGGCGCAGCGTCGCCGCTCGATCCTTCGGGTGCCTCCACCCGCAGCTCATCGCCGACACTCCCGGCACCCCTGCAGCCCCGGCCATCGACAACGACCCGAGCTGCTGCCGGGTCGACGCGCGAGACGGTGAACGCAAGGTCACCGTCGGTGCCGCCGCCGTGGGTGTCCTCCACGACGAGCGTCCCGGGCGGGACCGGCGCCCAGTCGAGGGCAAGCGTGACACCGGCGACGCTTGTGCGCAGCTTCCCCGCCGCCGTCGTCGCGTCGATCTGGATGTCGCCGGGTGCCAGCACCCCTGCGTAGTACGACGGGTAGGCGCAGCTGCCGGCTTCGCAGTGCTGCACCGAGACCTCGAGCCGATCCCCCGCGCTCGAGGAGATGGCCGCGACCTCGACCTCGAGGCGGACGCCCGCCGAGGGTTGCAGATGGAAACGCGCGGCCGCGATCCGCCCGGTGCTCACCGGTGCGGCCGACGCTGGTACGGCGAGTGCAAGTGCCAGAGCCGGCACAGCGAACGTGGCAAGACGGCGCACGAGATCACTCCTGGTGTTGACGACGGTCCGTGGACGCCGGACCGACCGGGAAGGTTCGGGGCAATCTCTGCCGAACCTTCCGGTGTGCCCGGGCGTCCACGACCCGAAGAGGTACGCGATCTGGAAGGAGCGAGGTGACGGCGTTCGTGGGGACCGCGGCGCACGACGGCGCCGCGACCCAGGCTCGAGCAACGCGGGACGAGCTGAGCTTCGTCACCTTCTACTCCGAGCACTTCGGGCGCGTGTCCGGCTACGCCCTGTCGTTGGTCGGGGATGCCGGGCTGGCCACCGACGTGGCCCAGGAAGCGTTCACGCGCCTCTTCGCGCGATGGGCACGGGTTCGCGACCCGCGAGCCTGGGTCTACTTCGTCGCGACCAACCTCGCCACCGACCACTGGCGCCGCTCCCAGCGCGACCGCGCCCTGACCCATGTGCTCCGGGACGTGACGACCCATGAGGACCCGGCTCACGATCCCTGGCTCCGGGACCTCGTGGACCGGCTGCCCGAGAACCTGCGCCAGGCCGTGCTCCTGCACTACTACGCGGATCTGCCCGTCGACGAGGTCGCTCGCCTCGTGCACCGGCCGGTCGGCACCGTGAAGCGACGACTGCACGATGCCCGCCAGCTGCTGGCGTCCGCCGGAGGAACCCATGACTGACCAGCTGCCCAACCGGCCGTTCACGACCCTGCCTCCCCCGCCGGCCGGAGCGACGACCGCGGTCCGCGAGGGGCGCGGCATACGCCGTCGCCGGCGCGCGGCGGGTGCCGGGGCAGCCGCGCTGTCGGTCGCGGTGCT